>NZ_FMUL01000001.1:0-517461 GCF_900101215.1 Pseudomonas sp. NFACC32-1 | reverse complement strand
AACCGCGTCGCCGAAGGTGGCTCCGACCGCCTGATCGAGAACCGCGTATGACTTGTCGGTTCCCCGTAATGCCCGTCAGTGTCTCAATGGAAGCCCGGTCCGATCACCGGGCTTTTTCATGGATTCACACTAGCGCGCCATGCACCGCCGGTAACGCTCATCCACCCGCTTGGCGAACCACGCCGTGGTCAGCTTGCGCGTGATCTTCGGGCTCTTGAGTACGATGCCCGGCAGGACCGCCCGGGGCAGCGGTTTACCCTCGGCCTTCTCGGCCAGCTCGAACACCCTCTTGTAAAGCTGGCTGTCTTCGAACGCCAGACTGTCGCCCAGCTCCAGTTGATCGCGGATCGTCGGATTGCGCATCCCCAACGACTTTGCGAGTGTGCGCACGGCCAGCTCCGTGCTGCCAGGCATGATCGAATCATGCAGGATCAGGTCACCGTCGAGCGCCAGGGGTATGCCCGAAGCACGACTCACCGCGTGCTGGAACGCCGCGTTGCGGCTGGCATACCAACCGGCATTGAAGTCGGCGAACCGATACAGCGGCTCGGTGTAGCTCACCGGGTACCCCAGCAGATGGGCGATACCGAAATACATCCCGCCACGACGGCTGAACACTTCCCGACGAATCGAGCCTTCCACCGCGTAGGGATAATCCCGGGCATTGGCCTGGGCGAAGGCGATACTGACCTGCATCGGCCCACCGGTGTGTACCGGGTTGAATCCATCGAACAGCGTCTTGCCCAGCGGCACCATGCCGATGAAATCATCGAAAATCCCGCTCAGCTCCTTTTCATTGCGCGCCCCATTGAGCCGGTCGCTGTAGCTTTTGCCGTTGGGCGAGCGCACCTGGAGCGCGGCGCTGACCAGCACCCCCGGGATGTGCAGCTTCGCCGCGCGACGGTCGATTTCCTGCCGGGCTATCTTGCCCAACCCTGGCACCGGCGGCTCGGCCTGGAAAGTGGACTCTTGTTCGGTCACCGCCAGCACCGCGCAGATATTCTGCCTGGTGGGAGCGATCCGCTGCGCCGCGAACGCAACGTAGATGTCCGTGGCCCAACCTTCGCGATCCGCGAGCCGGGCCGGCAACAACCGCACGATCTGTGCCTTGACCTCGGCGGGCTGACGTTCAGGTTCCTGCGGCTGGCGACTGCCGCAACCGGCCAGGGCCAACGCTGCGCAAAGACCGATCAACCAACGATTGAATTGCATAAGGCTCCAACGGATTCATGATACCGACGACGGTTCGACATCCTTGGGAGTGAGCTTTTGCGCGAAAGTGCCCTATCGTTCGACACCGGCCCCCCATGGGCCGCCGACCTCACGCAAGAGCCCGCGCCAACCGGCTTGCCGATGTTCATCACTGTACCGCTCACAAGGTCAACGACCCTTCGATGCAGGTCACCACCGCGCCGCCGATCCAGACCTCCTCACCCACCTGTTCCACATGGATCCGGCCGGCCCGGCCCATGGTCAACCCCTGGCTGACCACATAGGACGAAGGTGCCAGCCCCTTTCCCAGCATCCACTGGGCAAGGCCGGCGTTCAGGCTGCCGGTGGCCGGGTCCTCCGGCATGCCGTCGCCGGCGATGAAACCACGCACTTCGAATTGCGCAGCGTCGCCGTCCACGGCCCGGTCCCAAGGCGCGATGACCCCCACGGCCAGGTCCAGCAATTGGTGGTAATCCGGCTTGAGCGCCAAGACCTGTCGTCGGTCCTTGAGCATCAGGGCCAGCCAACCGGCGCCATTGTCGACCCACTGCGCGTCGACAATGGCGTCGGCCGTCAAGCCAAGCCCGTTGCGCACCCGCTCGAGCATATCGGCGTCCAGCGGGCCGGACCTGAGCAAGGGCGGCGCCAGGAACGCCAGGCCGTGTTCACTGCGGCGAATCCTGACCAGGCCGACGCCGCACTCTTGCAGGATCTCCTGCCCTTTCGGTACGCCTCCGGCCTGCAGCCAGGCATGGCAACTGCCCAGGGTCGGATGGCCGGCAAAGGGCAATTCGGTGGAGGTGCTGAAGATACGCAACCGGTAATCCGCCGCCGGATGCCGTGGAGCCAGCACAAAGGTGGTTTCGCTGAGGTTGGTCCAGTTGGCAAAGGCGATCATCTGCTCATCGCTGAGTCCATCGCCCCCCAGCACCACGGCCAGCGGGTTGCCCTTGAGCGGCACTTCGCTGAAGACATCCAGCTGCTTGAAATCGAATCGGCGCGTCATCGAGAGGGTCACTCCGGGATCTTCAGGCCGCGCACCACGGCCGGCCGCGCCAGGAAGCGCTCCAGTACCCGCGTTACATTGGGGAAATTCCGGATCCCCACCAGGTCGCCGGCCTCATAGAACCCGATCAGGTTACGCACCCATGGAAACGTCGCGATGTCGGCGATGGTGTAGCGCTCGCCCATGATCCAGTCCCGCCCTTGCAGGCGACCGTCGAGCACCTTGAGCAGGCGCTTGCTTTCCTCGACATAACGGTCGCGAGGCCGCTTGTCCTCATAGTCCTTGCCGGCGAACTTGTTGAAGAAACCCAACTGGCCGAACATCGGCCCGATCCCGCCCATCTGGAACATCAGCCACTGGATCGTCTCATAGCGTGCGGCCGATTCGTGGGCCAGCAACTGGCCACTTTTGTCCGCCAGGTAAATCAGGATCGCCCCGGACTCGAACAACGCCAAGGGCTGGTCTCCCGGCCCATGGGGGTCGAGGATCGCCGGGATCTTGTTGTTGGGGTTCAGAGAAAGGAACTCCGCGGACAACTGATCGTTGTTGCCAAAGTCCACCTTGTGGGGTTCGTAGGGCAGGCCGATCTCCTCCAGCATGATGGAGACCTTGACGCCGTTGGGGGTGGGCAGGGAATAGAGCTGGATCCACTCCGGGTACTGGGGGGGCCATTTCCGGGTGATGGGGAATGGGGTCAGGTTGGGCATGGGGCGCTCCGCAACGAATGGCAAATGCTGGAGCATAATTCAGGATGGTTCGGCAGGCATCAGCGAATCGTTCCTTGGTCGACTCCCTCAGTCGCGGGCCAGATGGGCGCGTCATGGGAATCACATCGGTTCTTCTTATATCCGCAACATCCTGTCGCTAACGTTTGCCCCAATCTCAAGGAAGATGCCGCGGCGCTATCGAACCAAAGGGTTCGAGGAGACTCTGAGCAATGCCCGGAGGATTCGAAGCGGGTATGTACGACAGGGAAAAACAACGCAGGCCCCAGGCTTCTGCGTTGCCAGGGTTTGTCAGCCCGGTTCGCAACCCGATTCGAGACAGCCCAGGACCATGATCCGATGACCCGTCCCTCGCGTTTCGCCCGGCATTTCAAACGCCGCCCATGGCTGCTGTTGCCGACACTGCTGGTCACCTGCGGCCTGGCGCTGTCGCTGGAGTCCAGCGTCAGCAGCGCCCAGCCGGCCGATGGGGTCCAGACCCTGGTATTCCTGCGCCACGCCGAGAAGCCCGCTGGCGGCCTGGGCCAACTCAACTGCCAGGGTCTCAATCGCGCCATTGACCTGGCGACTCTGTTGCCGGAAAGGTTCGGCGAGGCCGACTACGTGTTCGCCGCCAATCCCACCCGCAACGTCGAAGAAGGTGAGCTGGATCATTCCTATAGCTACATTCGGCCGCTGATGACCATCAGCCCCAGCGCCATCAAGCTCGGGCTACCCGTCAACATCGACTATTCGGCCAACGACACCAGTGACCTGGCGAGCGAGCTGATGGCCGACAAATACCACAACGCAACGATCTACACCGCCTGGTCCCATGGCTATCTGCCGGAACTGATCAACAAGGTGGCCGCCAAGGCCATGGGCAGGAAGCACACCATTACCGACGACTGGGCGTCAGGGGACTTCGATTCGTTGTACGTGCTGACCCTGACCTGGCACAACGGCAAGGCGAGCCTGTCCAGCCGCAGCTACAAGCAGGGCCTGGATAACGGGCAGAAGACCTGTCCCACCTGACCTGCCGGCATTTCCTGCAAACCGGGCCGATCACGAAATGGGCACGCTGAGGTATGATGCGCCCACTTTCCAACTCACCGGACTCTCTTCATGTCTCCAATCTCTGCCGCCCCCGACCGGAGCTGGTCGTTCTGGTGGAAACCCGCCCTGTTCCTGCTGGTGGCCTGCGTCGGCCTCTACTACGTCAAGTGGTCGCCTTATTACCTGAAGGCGTTCGTCGCCGCCGACAGCCACAACATCGGCAACTCCATCCTCAACGACGCCCAGACCGCGCCACTGATGGCCGCCCTCGCCTACGCCAAGGTGTATTTCCTGGCCATCTGGAAAGCGGCGGTACTGGCGGTGATCCTCGGTTCCCTGCTGCAGGTCTTGATTCCCCGTGACTGGCTGTTGCGCCTGTTCGGCCAGGCCGGCTTCGCCTCGACCTTGCGCGGCGGGCTGTTCGCCCTGCCCGGCATGATGTGCTCATGCTGCGCCGCACCGGTAGCGGCCAGCATGCGCCGGCAGAACGTCTCGGTGGGCGCGGCGCTGGCTTTCTGGATCGGCAACCCGGTGCTCAACCCTGCCACCCTGGTCTTCATGGGCTTCGTGCTGGGCTGGGGCTTCACGGCCCTGCGCCTCGTGGCGGGCATCGTCCTGGTGTTTGGCGTGTCGATGGTGGCCCAGCGCATCGCACGGCCTGAAGTCCTGCCCGAAGCCGCCGTGGAAGCGGTGGCCGAGGCCCGCACGATCGATGCCCAACCCTTCATGCTCCGCTGGGCCCGGACCCTGTGGCAGTTGTTCTGGAGCACCATTCCGATCTATGTGCTGGCGGTGCTGGTATTGGGCGCGGCGCGGGTCTGGCTGTTCCCCCATGTCGACGGCGCCATGGCCGACAGCCTGGTGTGGCTGATACCGCTGGCCATTGTCGGCACCTTGTTCGTGATCCCGACCGCGGCGGAAATCCCTATCGTCCAGACGATGATGTCCCTGGGCATGGGCACCGGCCCGGCCGTGGCATTGCTGATGACCCTGCCGAGCATCAGCCTGCCGTCGCTGCTGATGCTGCGCAAGGACTTCGACGCCCGCGTGCTGGTGACTGTGGCGCTGCTGACCATACTGGTGGGCATTGTCTTCGGGCTGATCGGGGCGGTGTTGCTCTAACCGGCCCCGCACTGCACTGCGCAATGACCGTGAGGGCCGGTTTGCCTGCCCTCACAGTCGTTCCGGGAGAGGGTTGTCATTCATGCCGGATGGCTTGAACGCATCCTCCGCCGAGCTCAGCCCTGGCGGGACGCCCGCTCACGCAGATATTCCAGCACCGCCGCCTGCTCCCCGGAAAACTCGATCCGCCCGCCCTTCTTCTCCCGCTGGAACACGTACATCGGGTCGTAGTACTCACGCAGCAAGCCTTCGATCCAGCCGCGATGCAGGTCGACGGCACCGCTATCGGCCTGCTCGGCCAGGGCTGCTTCCATGATCGCCATCAAGCGACGATGGCGATCGCCACCCAGGCGCTTGTGGATGTTGTCCAGGCTCGCCAGCAAGCGCTCGGAAAACAACGCAAACCCTTCTTCGCCATGCACGGCGACAAACTCGGCGCTCAAGTCGACGACGTAATCGCGCAGGATCCGCTCGACCCGCCGCTCCACGCTGTCTTCGAGCCAGACCATGGGAACCTGCTGCATGCGCTGGTACAAAGGCAGCGGCAAGGCACAACTGCCCACCATGCGGCTTTCATCTTCCACCACGAACTGGCCAATACCGGCGGCACGTTTTTTCAGCACATCCACCGCCAGGCGGTTCTCGAAATCGATGTTCGAAGGCTGTCCGGTAGCCCGTTTGCCGAAGCTGGAACCCCGGTGATTGGCGTAGCCTTCCAGGTCCAGGCCGTTGCCCAGCTGGTTCAGCACTTCGGTCTTGCCGGTGCCGGTCATGCCCCCCAGCAATACCAGGTCGCATTCGGCAACCGCCTGCTCGACGGTGTCCAGCAGGAAGGTACGCATGGCCTTGTAGCCACCGCCGACCCTGGGATACTCGATACCCGCTTCGTCCTTGAGCCATTGCTGGACGATCTGCGAGCGCAACCCACCACGAAAGCAGTACAGCAGGCCGTCCGGGTGAGCCCGGGCGAACGCCGCCCAGGCCTCGATGCGTTGCGCCTTGATCTCGCCGCTGACCAATTGATGCCCCAGCACAATGGCCGCCTGCTGGCCCTGCTGCTTGTAGCAGGTACCGACACGCTGGCGTTCGTTGTCCGTCATCAGCGGCAGATTGACCACGCCGGGGAACGCGCCTTTGTGGAATTCGATGGGCGCGCGGGTATCCATCATTGGCCGGTCGTTGAGGAAGATATCGCGGTAATCGGTAATGTCACTGGACATCAGGACACCTCGACCGCGTTTGTCTGTCGTTCCACCAGTTCCCCAATCGGCTCCAGTGCCAGGCCCAGCTCTGCGGCCATGGCCAGGAAGGACTCGTTCCCCTCCGGGGTGACGGCGATCAGCAATCCGCCGCTGGTCTGCGGATCGCACAAGACTCGCTTGTGCAACTCCTGGAGTCGACCGATCTTGCTGGCGTAACTGTCATAGTTGCGCAGCGTGCCACCTGGCACGCAGCCCTGGTCCAGGTAGTATTCGACGCCTGGCAGACGCGGTACCGCGTCATAGCGGATGCGCGCCGTCAGCCCGCTGCCGTCAGCCATTTCCACCAGATGTCCGAGCAGGCCGAAACCGGTGACGTCGGTCATCGCCATGACGCCGTCGAGCTTGCCGAAGCGGCTGCCGGGCTTGTTGAGGGTGCACATCCAGTCACGGGCCAGGCCCACGTCGGCGGCCCGCAACTTGCCCTTCTTTTCCGCCGTGGTGAGGATGCCGATGCCCAGGGGCTTGGTCAGGTAGAGCAGGCAGCCAGCGGTGGCGGTGTCGTTGCGCTTCATGTGGCGCTTGCTCACCAGTCCGGTGACGGCAAGGCCGAAGATCGGCTCGGGCGCGTCGATGGAATGACCGCCTGCCAATGGGATTCCCGCCTCGTCACAGACCGAACGACCGCCGCGAATCACTTCCCGGGCGATCTCCGGGGCCAGCACGTTGACTGGCCAGCCGAGAATGGCGATCGCCATCAACGGATCACCGCCCATGGCGTAGATATCGCTGATGGCATTGGTGGCGGCGATGCGACCGAAATCGAACGGATCGTCGACAATCGGCATGAAAAAGTCGGTGGTCGATACCACCCCGCGCTCCTCGTCGATGGCGTAGACCGCAGCATCGTCCCGGGAGGCATTGCCGACCCACAGCCGGGGGTCGAGGTTCTGCGCGCCGCTGCCGGCCAGGATCACTTCCAGCACCTGGGGCGAAATCTTGCAACCGCAACCGGCGCCGTGGCTGTACTGGGTCAGGCGAATAGGCTCGCTCATGGGCATACCTCTTGTCAGTCAAGATGGGCGATTCTACAGCAACGCCGATGCTTCGGTGCTCACGCCGATGGCGCATCCATCGGGCCTTACCGATGGAATTTTCATCGATGCCCGGAATCACTTGAACATCAGTCGCGCATTCAGCCAGGAGATTGCGATGTCCCTGCCCCCTGCAACCGACCACGGCACACACCTGGACTACGGTCTGGACACCTTGTTTGGCCGCGAGACCAAGAGCGTTCATTGCCGTTTCGACGTCAAACGCCTCGATGACGCCGAGCCGCCATGGTTCGCATTGCGCGTGCAACCGCCCCTGCCCGAGGACCTGGAAAAGGCCCAGATCGTCGTGTTCAGTGCCGAAGGTCGAAAGATCAGCGGTATTGTCCGACGCACCGAACGCCTGCCCGACGACTGCCTGCAGCTGGATGTCGAACCTGACTGAAGCGGGCAGTCTCGCTGTAAAGACCCTTGCCGACGCTGGAGTCCGGAGCGAGGCCCGTGGGATGATCGGCGTTCCAACACGCCTCCCTGCGGAGAGTTTCGATGTCGTTGCTGAATAAACACGCAAGCGCCCTGCTGCTGACGGTCCTGGCCAGCCTGATGGCATTGCCGGCCCACTCGGCCCCGCCCAAGGACCCTGGAGACCTGCCCGTGCGGAAGGTCTCGATGCTGGGCGGGAAATTTGCCTTCACCCTGCCCAAGGGATTCGCGGCGACCCCGCTGCCCGCCGGGGAGGCCGCCCAGGGCACCGCCGGGGCCACGGGGACGATGTATAGCAACGCCACCAGCAAGACCGTAGTGATCACGGCCGAAAACACTATTCTCGACGGTGCGAACGTGAAGGACGACGATGGGCCATTCCTCGACAGGACCATGGCCGATTTCGCCGCCCAGCGCACCAAGGCCCTGCCCGATGCCAAGGTCCTGGGCGAAAAAAGCCTGACCCGCAAAGGAACCGGCCTCGGCCTGCGCCAGCTCGATACCAGTGCCACCCAGGGCGGCGGACCGACCCTGGATACCACCTTGCTGGCCGCTTCCGGCACACGCATGGCCGTGGTGCAGATCATCTCCCGGGCCAGGGACAAGGCCGGCCATGAGGCACTGGTCAAGCAGATCGTCGCCGGGAAATGAGTTATCGCCCTGGCCTCGACCAGCATCGAGGCCAAGGGGACCGGGGCTTTCGTGCGATCGTCTCTGGAGCGAAGCGCCCCACGGCGCCTGGATTCAGCCAGGGCGCTCAGGGATTGAGGCGCTCCAGCCAGGCCCGCAGGTCCTGCACCTCCAGGGCGCTGATCGTGTGGCCAACGCCTGGGTAGGCGTGGAATTCGGGCTCCAGGGCCAGGGTCTTGAGGAAGGTGTCGGCCTCGGTACCGTCATGGTAGGGAATGATCGGGTCGGCCGTGCCATGGCCGATGAACACAGCCAATGCCCGTCGCGACTCATCGGGGGTCAATTCGGTCCGCAATCCGGAAAGTACCCTGCCGCCCATCGCGGCAATGCCGCCGACGGCCTCGGGATGCCGCAGGGCGACTTCGTAGCTCATCATAGCGCCCTGGCTGAAGCCCACCAGATAGACTTTGCTGGCGTCGGTGCGATACTTGGCCCGAGCCTTGGCGATGAAATCCAGCAGCATCTGGCCGCTGGCCTTCAAGTCTGACGAATCGCCCTCGTAGGCGCCCTCGCCCTTCTTCGCAAACCACTGGTAGTGGCCAGGTTCCATGACTTTCGGAGCGCGGACCGAGAGGTAGTTGTAGTCCTCGGGCAACTCGTCCTTGAGCTCGAACAGGTCCTGTTCGTTGCTGCCGGAACCGTGCAGGAAGATCACCAGAGGCCGATCCCTGGCCTGTTCATCGACATGAGCCAGGTAATTGAGGGGCAGGTCCGTGTGCAACGAGGGTTGCGCCTGGACCATGGCAGGCAGCAGCAACAACAGGGCGAGGGCTTTGAGCATCGATCTTCCTCCATCGTTTCGATAGCCGCGCGGCAACGACCGCGCGGTGAGGTAGACAGCACTTATCAGTCGTTGATCAGTTTGCCGGTGCGAATCGGTTCAAGCCCGGCCACCTTCGCCTGCCAGATACCCGGTTGGGTATAGCGTCCACGGTCCAGGGCGAACAGCACGCCACAGGTACCGGCCCGTACCGTGGAAACCCGATCAGTCAACGGATCGACCACCTCGAACAACGGATCGCCCCGCTCCACCCATTCACCGGCCTCCCGCAGGAAGCTCACCACACCGTGGTGTGGCGCGAACAGGTACTCGGTGCCTTCGAACGGGAACCCTTCGCAGCACTGCTCCGGCGCGGGCGGCCAGTCGCCACCGATGAAGCCTTGCTCAGCCAGGAAACCGAGAATGGCTTCGCAATTGGCCCGCGCCTGCTCCACTCGGGTATCGCCCATGCCGCCCAGTTCCAGCGTGGTTGCCAGGTTGGCCGCCGGAATCGCGGCGTCGGGATACGCCTTGGCCAGGCGCAGCCAGGGGGTCGAACAGGACTCGTCGAACGAGCTGCCACCGGAATCCTCGCACAACAGCGCCACCCCGGCCTTCAACCGGGCCGCCAGCGAGCGCCATTGCGGCCAGTGTTGCGGCAAGGCGTAGAGGTGAATCGCCGCCTCGAAATCGCAATGCAGGTCCAGGGTGATATCGGCGTCGCAGGCATGGCGCAACAGCAGGCGATGCAACGCCTCGAGTTGCGAAGGAGGCGCCGGCAGTTCATCCAGGACTTGCAACATGGTCTGGCGGATCAGAGTGATGTTGGCAGCCGGATCGTCGCCCAGGCGATCACCGATGCGTTGTGCCACCGGGGCACTGAGCTCCACGAAGGAGCGATTGAAATTCTTGCCGCTGCCCAACTCGAAACGGCCCATGTGGGCGCTTTGCAGATGCTGGTCCAGGCCTATGGGGTTGGCCGCCGGCACCAGCTCGACCACGCCCTTGAGCAGCCCCTGGGCCTCGAGTTCGTTGAGCCGCTGCTTCAGCTCCCAGGCCGTACGCATGCCGGGCAGCTCGTCGGCGTGCAGGCTGGCCTGGATGTAGGCCTTGCGCGGACCATGGCCATAACGAAACACACTGAGCCGGCGCTCGGTGCCCAGGTGGCTCCAGGGCAGGGTATGGTCGATGCGTTGCATGAAATCTCCAGAAAGGTGGCTCACCGGTCGACGGTGGCCACCTTGGTGTCTCTACGATTAATGGCCGTACACATCGAAGGCGAAGTACTTGTCCTGCACCTTCTTGTATGTGCCGTTGGCACGGATCTCGGTGATGGCGGCGTTGAATTTCTCGGCCAGGGCCTTGTCACCCTTGCGCACCGCAATACCGGCACCGCCACCGAAGTACTTGGGATCCTCGTAGGTCGGGCCCACGAAGGCGAAGCCTTTGCCGGCATCGGTCTTCAGGAAACCTTCGTCGAGGTTGACCGAGTCGGCCAGCATGGCGTCGAGGCGCCCGGCCACCATGTCCAGGTTGGCTTCCTGCTGGGAGGTGTAGCGCACCAGGTTGATGCCCGCGGGCACCAGTACGTCAGTGGCGAAACGATCATGGGTGCTGGCGCGCAGCACACCGACTTTCTTGCCCTTGAGCTCGGTCAGCGGGTCCTTGACCTCGGAGCCTTCCTTCATCACGAAGCGCGCCGGGGTATGGTAGTACTTGATGGTGAAGTCGACATTCTTCTTGCGGTCGTCGGTGATGGTCATCGACGACAGCACCGCGTCGATCTTCTTCACCTTGAGCGCCGGGATCAGGCCGTCGAACTCCTGCTCGACCCAGATGCACTTGACCTTCATCTGCTCGCACAACGCATCGCCGATATCCACATCGAAGCCCGCCAGCTTGCCGTCGGCCGTCTTCATCGAAAAGGGTGGGTAGCCGGCTTCGATCCCGAGTCGGATCGGCTTGGCGTCTTCGGCTACGGCCGACAGGGACAATACGGACAGTGCCAGGGCACCGAACATCGCTAGCTTCTTCATTCTTTCTCCTGCGTGCGCTGATTTTATTTTTTGACGGAATTGGCAGTTTCGACGGCATGGCCGGCCACAGCATCAGGTCGGCAAAAACCGAAGAGGCCGGCAGTCTAGAGGGGCACACAGGCGGGGAATTATGTCGAAGCGACAAATAATTACAGAAAGCCCCGGACCTGTTGGAAGGCCCCGGGGTTTACGAAACAACCTACAGGCGCCCTGGCAAGGAAATGGCTCCCTCACCATGGCTCCCAGCGTCAGCAGTCGCAGCCAATCGCCGTTTCCGCCACCCGCTCCACCGAACCGGTCAGGCGGAAACCTTCATCGAGCCAGCCCATGATGCCGCCGATCATTTCCTTGACCGGATAGCCCAGGGTCGCCAGGCGGACCGCTGCCTTGTTGGCGCCGTTGCAATGCGGGCCCGCGCAATACACCACGAACAATGTGTCTTGCGGATACGCCGCCAGCGCCTGGGCAGTGATGGAACGAGTCGGAAGGTTGATCGCCCCGGGTACATGCCCGCGCTCGAAGGCCAGGGGGCCACGTACATCCACCAGCACAAAATCCACCTTGCCGGCCTGCTGGCTGGCATGCACGTCGGAACAATCCGTTTCGAAGGTCAGGCGACGGCTGAAATGCTGCAGGGCAACGTCGGATGGGGCAGCAGGCACTTCACTAACCAGGCTGGTCATCGCAGGTACTCCAGTAGAGGGCTTAGAGAGACTTTATCCGCCTGCAGCTTACCGCTACAGTGGCGTACAAGACACTCTGTGGGAATTTTCCGCCAAATGCATCCCAATCCCGGTCTGGTGGCCATCCTTGCCTACGACGGCCTCTGCACATTTGAATTCGGCATTGCCATCGAGATCTTCGGCCTGGGCAGGCCCGAGTTCGATTTTCCCTGGTACGAACACCGGATCGTTGCCGTCGATGACGGTCCGATGCGGGCCCTGGGCGGCTTCCAGGTCCTGGCCGATGGCGGCATGGAGTTGCTCGAGGCAGCCCGGACCATCGTCGTGCCGGGTTGGCGCAGTCGCAGCGAGCCGCCGTCCGAGGCGTTGCTCGACGCCTTGCGCAAGGCACATGCACGAGGCGCGCGCCTGCTGTCGATCTGCTCCGGGGTGTTCGTACTGGCGGCGGCGGGATTGCTGGACGGATTGGGCGCCACGACCCACTGGCGCTACACCGATGAACTGGCCGAGAGTTTTCCCGCCGTCCTGGTGGACCCGGACGTGCTGTACGTGGATTCGGGCCAGGTCATCACCTCGGCGGGCAGCGCGGCCGGCATCGATGCCTGCCTGCACCTGGTGGCACGGGATTTCGGCGCCCAGATCGCCAATGCGGTGGCGCGCCGCCTGGTCATGTCCCCCCAACGCACCGGCGGCCAGGCACAGTTCATCCCCTCGCCGGTCAGCCGCACGCCGCGCGGCGACCTGTCGGGCATCATGCAGTGGGCCCGCGAGCGCCTCCACGAACCCTTGGGCGTACGCGAACTGGCCAGCCAGGCGGCCATGAGCGAACGGACCTTCCTGCGCCACTTCACCCAGGCCTGCGGCCAGTCACCCAAGGCGTGGTTGCAACATGAACGCCTGGCACGAGCCCGCGAATTGCTGGAAAGCACCGAAGACACCACCGACAACATCGCACAGCTGTGCGGCTACCGCTCGGTGGAGAGTTTTCGCGTGGCGTTTCGCAGTGTCGTCGGAGTGGCGCCTTCGGTCTACCGGGAGCGGTTCGGGCGCGGATGATCGTCCGGGCCTGGCCATGTAACCGCTGTCCCTGCCCTTCGTGACGGGTGCCGACCCGCTGGGCCCGGCACGTCGGCGACAGGATGATTGCGGCTGTTGGAGGCTGTGGCAGATTGTGCCGTGACTCGCCATCAACACGATCTTTCCTGCGATTGCATGAGGCAAGAACGAGACAGTTGCGCAGCGTAGCGCAGGCCCTGGGGGGAGTGATTTCGAGCCGTGCCTTGCCACTGATAGCCATCGTATAGCTGCCATCGAGGCGACGGGTCAGTGCGAAGTCCGGCATGTAGATCACCTCACCGATATTCGGAGCCGGGCGGGTACGCAGCGCGGGGAAAGCCTTCCTGCCGATGTTCATGAAGCGTCTGGGCGCCATGGATGTCGGCATCGGCAAATCTTTCATCCACGGTCCGGAAGGACTGGCCGGCTGGGGCTCGGATAAACCCACTGCGTTCGAGCACATTCGTGTCCTCGATCCCGAGGCCAGGCCGGACGCCGTCGCCGAGATCCTCAAGCGAGTCAGGATGCGGTTCCCGGCCCTGGCGGACATTGAAATGGCCGAGACCTGGGGAGGCTACGTGGACGGTTTTTCGGGTTTCTACCTGGCGGCGGGCTGTTCCGGCATTGCCGCGCCGGTGACGACTGTCCCGTCCGACACAAGCCTGCTGGCCAAGATGAGCGCGGCGCGGTGGATGGCTCAGGCGGATCCAGGCCTATCGGTCGGTTTCGCCCTCGGGCAGGGACTTTCCACGAACCCGCCTCAAGGTTTGCGCAGCAGGTAGGTGTCCATGATCCAGCCATTGGCCTGCCGCGCAGCCTTGCGGGTGCGCTCGATATCGTCGGCCACCTCCCCCAGCCGACCGGCGATGAGGATTTCGTCCGGTGTGCCCACATAGGCGCCCCAATAGATGTACACGTCCGGATCGTTCACCTGGCGATACGCATCCTCGGCATCGAGCATCACCACCCTGCTGCTCGCCTGTCCCGCCTGCCCCGACGCCAACCGGCGTCCGGTGGTGATCTCCAGCGATCCGCCAATGCTGTTCAAGGGAACCTTGTGTCGCGCAGCCAGGGCCTGGACACTGGTGATCCCGGGAATGACCTCGAATTCGAAATCGCAACGCCCCGTATCGAGAATCGCCTGCAGGATACGAACCGTGCTGTCGTACAACCCCGGGTCGCCCCATACCAGGAACCCGCCACACTGCCCATCGGACAGTTCTTCGTCGATCAGTCTTTCGAAAGTCGCCTGCTTGGCACGGTTGAGTTGTTCGACACTGTCCAGGTAGTCCCGGTCGTCGCGTTGGCGTTCAGGACTGTAGGCTTCGACGAAACGATACGTGCGATCCACGATGTAACGCCTACAGATTTCATGCCGCAGATCCATCAGCTTTTGCTTGTCGGCCCCTTTGTCCATGAGAAAGAACACGTCGACCCGGTTCAGGGCTTTCACCGCCTGCATCGTCAGGTAATCCGGATCGCCGGCCCCGATGCCGATGACTGATAACTTCTTCATGCTCAGGACTCCTGCCCAGGGGTCAGGGTGCGTAATCGCCAGACCCCGTTGAAACGCAACTCCAGGGCGGACAACGGTTCGATGTCGATACGGTTGAACGCCGATGCCGGACAGTGCAGTACATTCACCAGGGCCGCGCGGATCACGAACGGATGGGTGACAGCCAGCAGGTGTCCCGGCTCCTCTTCCAGGCTGGCGAGCCAGTCTGCGACACGGCGACACAACCGAGTGACCGACTCACCGCCATGGGGCGCGGCATCGGGATCGTCCAGCCAGCCCTGCAGGCGTTCCGGCTCTGCCTTGAGCAACGCGTCGACCGACAGCCCGCGCCATCGACCCAGGTCACAGTCGGCCAGGGCCTCGACCACCCGGAACTGCGCCCCATACAGCGCGGCTGTCTGGCGGGCGCGCAGTTCCGGTGCGCAGAGCAGTTGCCGGACATGTTCATACCCGCTGCCCGCCTCCGGACGCCTGTCCAGCCAGGCGGCGTCCAGCGGCTCGTCGGTCGCGAAGCACCCGCGTTTCTGGGCGGCGGTGCGCCCATGGCAGATCAAGGTCAGGCGGGTGGCTTGCATGCAGGTTCTCACGCAATCGGGATAGTCGGGAAAGGCCATGCTGGGCCGTCTGTGTGTTCGGCACCTTATATGAAATCAAATATCCGAACCAAAAAGGCGTTATTTCGGACACGAAAAAAAGCTTTGGCTGACACTCCAGCTGAAACCAGCGCGAGGCCCCGTCCTACGGCGTTTTCGCACCATTTTCGAGCATTTTAAACGGAACGTAAAAACCGCTGGACATGTAGCTCCCGCTACATAAATACTATTTTCAGGACTTATGTAAGAAATCCAACACCCATCCACGCAAGGAGCACGGATGCCTCCCCTCAGAGACCTTATTACCGATCCCGGCCTGGTATTGACGCCGTCGGAACGCAAGGTCGTACGTGCCCTGCTCGATCATTATCCACGCAACGGCCTGGGCCCGATGTCGCGTCTGGCCGACCATGCCGGCGTGAGCGACCCGACCATCGTGCGGCTGGTGAAAAAACTCGGGTTCGGCGGTTATGCCGAATTCCAGGATGCGCTGCTGGTGGACATGGACCATCGCCTGCGCTCCCCCCGCACGCTGCTGCAACCCCGGGCCAAACTGCGACAGGGCGATACCTGGAGCCAGTACCTGGCGGCCAGCCACCAGATTCTGGTTGAAACCCAGGCTCTGACCCAACCCGAAGACGTACGCATCCTGGTGCAGTGGCTGCTGGACAGCCGGCATCAGGTGCATTGCTTCGGCGGACGCTTCAGCAGCTTCCTGGCCCACTACCTGCTCACTCACCTGCGCCTGCTTCGTGCCGGCTGTTTTTCCCTCGAGGACAACGCCCAGTTGCCTGACCGGCTGTTCGATGTGCAACGCCAGGACGTGGTGTTGATCTTCGATTATCGTCGCTACCAGGCCCAGGCCTTGCGCGTGGCCAGCGCGGCCAAGGAACGTCATGCCCGGGTCGTGCTGTTCAGCGATATCTACACTTCGCCCTTGCGCGAACTGGCCGACCTGATCATCAGCGCGCCGGTGGAGTCGTCGGTCTCGGCCTTCGACAGCCTCGTGCCGGCCCTGGCCCAGGTCGAGGCGCTGGTCGCCTGCCTGACCCTGCAGTGCCCGGCGCTGGCCGAACGCCTGGAAGGCATCGATGCCCTGCGCGCAGAGTTCAACACGCACCTGTTGGAGGAAAAATAAGGATGTTCTCGCTCCCCCACCGCTCACCCAGGGACCTGCCGTTCACCCGCGACCACACCGCCTTGCTGCTGGTGGATATGCAACGGGCCTGGCTGGAACCGCAATTCGATGCCCACCTGGACACCCCCGAGGCAGACTATTTCATCCGTCGCGCCCGCGAACGGGTGATTCCCAACCAGCAGCGTCTGCTCCAGGGGCTGCGGGCGGCGGGACAGAACGTACTGCATACCCACATCGAAAGCCTCACCACCGACGGTCGCGACCGCTCCCTGGACCACAAGTTATCGGACATGCACTTGCCCAAGGGCAGCCCCGAGGCACAGATCATCGCCGAGCTTGCCCCACTGGAAAACGAGATCGTCTTGCCCAAGACGTCTTCGGGCGTGTTCAACTCCACCAACATCGACTACGTACTGCGCAACCTGCAGACCCGGCACCTGATCGTCGCCGGCATCGTCACCGACCAGTGTGTCGACATGGCCGTACGCGACGCCGCCGACCGTGGCTACCTGGTCACCCTGGTGGAGGATGCCTGCGCCACCTACACCGAACAACGCCACCTGGCCTGCCTGAATGCGATCAAAGGCTACTGCTGGATCGCCGACACCGACACCGTGCTCGGCCGCTTGCAGGAGATGCAGCCGTGAGCCGTCTCGACCGCGCAGCGCCCCTGGCACAGCTTCCCGTCACCACGCTGGTCAGCACCGACCTGATCGGCGTGACCCGAGGCCGCTCGTTCCCCAGCGATGAGCTGCCCCACTACGTCACCGCCGGTTGCGGCTGGGTGCCGGCCAACAGTGCGCTGACCCCCCAGGACATCATCGCATCGGTCAATCCGTGGGGCGCTTATGGCGATCTGCGACTGATTCCGGACCTGCCTAGCCGGGTAACCGTCGACCAGGGGCCCGACGCCCAGGCGCCGGCGCTGGACTACATCCATTGCGACCTGCGGGAAACCGACGGTCGCCCCTGGTCCGCTTGCCCGCGCACGCTGTTGCGCGACGAAGTGGAACGCTACCGGGCCGAGCTCGGCCTGCAGGTACTGGCCGCGTTCGAACATGAATTCAGGCTGGACACCTCCCAGCCCCAACCCGATCGCCTGGCCTTCAGCCTCCAGGCCCAGCGCCAGCAGGCCGGGTTCGCCGGATGGTTGCTCGGCGCATTGCGGGCCGGTGGTGTCGAACCGGAGATGTTCCTGCCCGAATACGGCAAGCATCAGTACGAAATAACCTGCCGCCCCGCCCTTGGCGTCGCCGCGGCCGACCGCGCCGTGAACGTACGGGAGATTACCCGGGAAATCGCCCGGCAGATGGACCTGGCGGTGAGCTTCGCCCCCAAGACGTCGGCCGATGCCGTGTGCAACGGCGTGCACCTGCACCTGAGCCTGCAAGATCTGGACGGCGAGCCGGTGCTCCATGACGCTGCCAGCGCCAACGGTCTTTCCAGCCTCGGTCGACACTGGGCGGCCGGGGTGCTGCATTACCTGCCGGCCCTGTGCGCCTTGACCGCGCCGACCCCGGTGTCCTACGAACGCTTGCAACCGCACCACTGGAGCGCTTCCTACGCGTGCCTGGGACAGCGCAACCGCGAAGCGGCCCTGCGGATCTGCCCGACCGTCAGCCTGGGAGCCAGGCCGGTCGCCAACCAGTACAACCTGGAGTTCCGTGCCATGGACGCCACGGCCTCGCCGCACCTGGCGATGGCGGGGTTATTGATCGCCGGGAGGCTGGGTATCGAACAAGGGTTGGCACTCAATGCCGTCACCGATGAAATACCCGACGATTTGACTGAGGAACAGCGCCGCAGTCGTGGCATTATCGCCCTGCCGACCGACCTGGCCCAGGCCCTGGATTGCCTGCGTAACAGCGGGGCGCTGCTCGAAGCCCTGCCCGGCCCGCTGGTCGAAACCTACTTCGCCCTGAAGGCCGAGGAGCTGGCCTTGACCCAGGCGCTGTCACCTGCCGAGCGTTGTGAGCACTATGCGCGAATCTATTGAGTGTGCCGAATCGGGCCTGTACACCGAGCCAGCCTACCGGTTGCTTCGGGAGAACGCCGAGCACCCACTGATCCTGGTGTGCGAACACGCCAGTCGGTTCATCCCCGGGGCGTTGAACGACCTGGGCCTGGATGAAACGGCCGCCCAGGAACACATTGCCTGGGACATTGGTGCCCTGGCACTGGCCGAATGCCTGTCCGAGACCCTCGGCGCAACCTTGCTGTCGGCCAACTATTCACGGCTGCTGATCGACCTGAACCGCCCGCTGCACGTGCCGGACAGCATTCCAGCCCAGAGCGAGATCTACCAGATTCCCGGCAACCAGTCCCTGGACGAGGCCACGCGTGCCTACCGCCAGCAGTGCCTGTTCCACCCGTTCCATGACCGGTTGCGCTCGTTGATCGACCAGCGCCTGGCCGACCAGCGACCGGTACGGGTGGTGGGCATCCACAGCTTCACCCCGGTGTTCTACGGTCAGCCCCGCAGTCTTGAAGCCGGCGTGCTGTTTGCAGAAGCGGCGGACTACGCCCAGCGCATCGTCGACGGGCTGAGCCGGCATTCGCTGCGGGTGGCGGGGAACCAGCCCTATCGGGTCAGCCCCTTGAGCGACATGACGGTTCCGGTGCATGGCGATGGACGCGGCCTGGATTCGGTGCTGATCGAGGTCCGCAACGATTTGCTGCGCAGCCCCGAAGAAGTACGGGCCTGGAGCGCCTGCCTGGCGCCGTTGCTGTAGAAAACAGCGGCAAGACATCCTGAAAATCCATGATCGGCTGAAAAGGAGAACGGCTTGTGAGTATCGAGGCATTTGGCTACAAACAGGAATTGAAACGCAGCCTGTCACTGACGGACCTGGTGGTGTACGGGATGATTTTCATGATCCCTATCGCGCCGTTCGGCGTGTACGGCTACGTGAACGCGGAGGCGCCGGGGATGGTGCCGCTGGCGTACATCATCGGCATGGTGGCGATGCTGTTCACCGCGCTGAGCTATGGCAGCATGGCCCGGGCCTTTCCGGTGGCCGGCTCCGTCTATTCCTACGCACAACGGGGTCTCAACCCACATGTAGGCTTTATCGCCGGCTGGCTGATGCTGCTGGACTACCTGCTGATTCCCCCGCTGCTGTATGTCTACGCCGCCATGGCGCTGAATCACCTGTACCCGGAGATTCCCAAGGTCGGCTTCATCCTGGCCTTCCTCGTGAGCGCGACCTTCGTCAACCTGCGAGGCATCACCTTCACCGCCCGGATGAACATCATCTTCCTGCTGGCGCAGCTGGTGGTGCTGGGGATTTTCCTGGCCTATGCCTGGAATGCCCTGCACGGTGGCGCGGGTAACGGCCAACTGACCCTGGCGCCGCTGTACAGTCCGGAGCATTTCAACTTCGCCCTGCTGATGCAGGCCGTGTCGATCGCCGTGCTGTCGTTCCTGGGGTTCGACGCCATTTCCACCCTGGCCGAAGAAATCAAGGGCGATCCGGGTCGCAGTGTCGGCAAGGCCGCGATGCTCACGCTGCTGGTCATGGGGGTGATTTTCGTGGTGCAGACCTGGATCGCCACGGACCTGGCGGCCGGCATGGGCTTCAAGTCCGCCGATACCGCTTTCTATGAAATCGCCGAACTGGCCGCCGGCAGCTGGCTGGCCACCATGACGGCCGTCGCCACCGCGCTGTCCTGGGGCGTGGCCGTGGCCATCACCTCCCAAGCCGCGGTGTCGCGCCTGTTGTTCGGCATGGCCCGGGACGGCAAGTTGCCCAAGGTGCTGGCCAAGGTCCATCCAAAACACAACACCCCGTACCTGAGCATCTACCTGGTGGCGGTGCTGTCGCTGCTGATCTGCTACCTGTTCATCAATGCCGTGGATACCCTGACCTCACTGGTCAACTTCGGCGCACTGAGTGGTTTCATGCTGCTGCATGTCACCGTGATCAACCATTACTGGCGTCGCCAGCGGTCCGGGCAAGTGGTCCGCCACCTGATCTGCCCACTGATCGGCTTCTGCATCGTCGCGGCCATCATGTACAACATGGGCGTGGACGCGCAAAAGCTCGGCCTGGTCTGGATCGCAGCGGGCGTCGTCTATCTGTGCCTGCTCAATAAATTCGGCGCCAGCACGGCCCTGCCCGATCCGGCAGGTCATTGAGGTTCAGCGATGATCGCAAGGGGTTGTCGGTCATCGCGCTGCGACAACACAACGGTTACGACGCGTGGACATCGACAGTGATCGTCAAGCCCGGTGCAGATCACCGGGCTCAGGAACAGGAGTGCAATCCATGCTGGCCTTACGTCCAGTTCAACCAAGCGATTTGCCGCAACTGCAGCAACTGGCCCGTGACAGTCTGGTGGGGGTGACGTCGCTTCCAGACGACATCGAGCGCCTGCGAGAAAAAATCCTCGACTCGTGCGCATCGTTCGAGGCTGATGTGCGAGCACCTGGCGGAGAAAACTATTTTTTCGTGTTGCAGGACCTGGTCTCCGGGCGCCTGGTGGGCTGTTCCGAAATCCTCGCCAGCACCGGTTGCAACGAACCGTTCTACAGCCTGCGCAACCGCCCGTTCTCCAGCGAGTCCCGGGAGTTGAACATCCAGCATGGCGTACCGGCACTGTCGCTGTGCCAGGATCTGCAGGGCCAGACGCTGCTGCGCGGTTTCCACATCGACGCCGACCGGGTGCGCACGGCGGAATCGGAGTTGCTGTCCAGGGCCCGCCTGATGTTCATCGCCGCGCATCCGCAACGCTTCGCCGAATCGGTCATCACCGAAATCGTCGGTTACAGCGACGATGACGGCCAGTCGCCATTCTGGGATGCAATCGGCCAGCACTTCTTCGACCTGCCCTACGTCGAAGCCGAACGGTTGTGCGGCCTGCAAAGCCGATCCTTCCTCGCCGAATTGATGCCCCAGTACCCGCTCTATGTGCCGATGCTGCCGCCCGAGGCCCAGGCCTGCATCGGTCGGGTTCATCCCGATGGCCAGGAAGCCTTCGACATCCTGGCGCGCGAAGGCTTCGAGACCAACAGCTATGTAGACCTGTTCGACGGCGGGCCAACCCTGCACGCCCGTATCGCCAACATCCGCTCCATCGCCCGAAGTCGCATGGTCCAGACCTGGAAGAGCTCGCAGATTGACGCCCGGGGCCGCTACCTGGTGAGCAACGACCGCCTTGCAGACTATCGCGCCATCGTGGCCGAGCTGGATGTCGCCGCCGAGGGGCCCGTGGCCCTGACGCCCGACATGCTCGCCGCGCTGGACATCGACGAAGGCGAACGGATCCGGGTGATCACCCTATGAACGTCACGGGAAGTCCTGTCCTGGTCCTGCGCCCAGGCCGACACGACGAAGGAGCCGCATCATGATTGTCCGCCCGGTCGCCATTACCGACCTGCCGTCCTTGCTGGAACTGGCGCGCTGCGCCGGGCCGGGGTTCACCAGCCTGCCGGCCAACGAGGAACGCCTGGCCCACCGCGTACGCTGGGCCCAGCGCACCTTTGCCGGGCAGGTCGAGCGCGCCGACGCCGACTACCTGTTCGTGCTGGAGGACGACGACCGCCAAGTGGTTGGCATCAGCGCCCTGACCGGTGCCGTCGGGCTGCGGGAGCCGTGGTACAACTATCGGGTCGGGGTCACCGTCAGCTCGGCCCCGGAACTGGGCATCCAGCGGCAGATCCCCACCCTGTTTCTCAACAACGAGATGACCGGGCAATCGGAAATCTGCTCCCTGTTCCTGCACCCCGCCCAGCGTCACGGCCATAACGGGCGCCTGCTGTCCCTGGCGCGCCTGTTGTTCGTCGCCGAATTCTCCCAGCTGTTCGGCGAGAAACTCATCGCCGAGCTGCGAGGCCATGCCGACGAGAACGGTTGCTCGCCATTCTGGGACAGCCTGGGACGACACTTCTTCAAGAAAGACTTCAGCTATGCCGATCAGTTGTCCGGCATGGGCAACAAGTCTTTCATTGCCGAGTTGATGCCGCGCCAGCCGCTGTATACCTGCATGCTCACCGAACAGGCACAGGCCGCCATTGGCCGTGCCCATCCGAACACTGAACCGGCCCTGAAGATTCTCGGCGCCGAGGGCTTCAGCCATAAGGGCTACATCGATATCTTCGACGGGGGCCCGGTGATCGAGGCGCCAGTGTCGAAGATCCGCAGCGTGCGTGACAGCCAGTCACTGGCCCTGGCCATCGGCACGCTGGACGAACAGGCACCGGTCTGGCTGATCCACAACCGGCGCCTGGCGAACTGCCGCGTCACCAGCGCCCGGGCCCATCAGCACGGCCACAGCCTGCTGGTCGATCGCCTTACCGTCAAACGCCTGCAGATGCAGCCGGGCGATACGGTGCGCGCCGTGCCGCTGCTCGGTCAGGGACGCCAGGCTGCGGCGGCTTAGCGCGGGCCTGCAACGCTCGCGGCGCAAAACACAAGACATATCACCGTGCAGCGGGATCGTTGTATCTTTCCATCAGCCATCGCCCGCGAACTCACCGTACTTGCACGCAAGGCATAGCCCATGCGCATTCGTCATCCTCCTTGCGCTTGCCACGTGATAGCCTTTGGCTCCTTCGGCGTTGACACTTTTGCTCAAGCCCTTCCATTCCATTGGTGGAACTCATATGTCCAGGCTTTCCCATCAAGATTTACGCCGTAGCTTTCGTCAACTGCTGGCTTCCCGGACCTGCTATCACACCGCCTCGGTGTTCGACCCGATGTCGGCGCGCATCGCCGCCGACCTGGGTTTCGAAGTAGGGATCCTGGGAGGATCGGTCGCGTCGTTGCAAGTATTGGGGGCGCCGGACTTCGCGCTGATCACCCTGAGCGAATTCGCCGAACAGGCCACCCGCATCGGTCGCGTGGCCCAATTGCCGGTCATCGCCGATGCCGACCATGGCTATGGCAACGCCCTGAACGTGATGCGCACCATCATCGAGCTCGAGCGTGCCGGGGTGGCCGCCCTGACGATCGAGGACACGCTGCTGCCGGCCCAGTTCGGGCGCAAGTCCACGGACCTGATCAGCGTCGCCGAGGGCGTCGGCAAGATCCGCGCGGCGCTGGAGGCCCGCGTCGATCCGGAAATGGCGATCATCGCCCGCACCAACGCCGGCATCCTGCCGGTCCAGGAAGTCATCAGCCGTACCCAGCAATATGAACGTGCCGGGGCGGACGGGATCTGCATGGTGGGTGTCCAGGACTTCGATCACCTGGAAAAGATCAGCGAGAACCTGAATGTGCCGCTGATGCTCGTCACCTACGGCAATCCGCTCCTGCGGGACGACAAGCGCCTGGCCGAGCTGGGCGTGCGGGTTACCATCGATGGCCACGGCGCCTACTTCGCCGCGATCAAGGCCACGTACGACAGCCTTCGCGAGCAACGGCAGATCTTCACCCAGGCATCGGACCTCAGCGCCACCGAACTGACCCACACCTACACCCAGCCCGAGGAATATATCCGTTGGGCCGAGGAGTACATGAGCGTCAAGGAGTAAGAAAACGCACTGTCCGGGAAGCGGCCATCGCAAGCTCGCTCCCACAGTAGGTTTGCGGTGCGACACCTGTCTCGCCCCCCACACTCCTTGTGGGAACGAGCTTGCTCGCGATGGCGGTGGTTCAGCTTGCATGCGTGCCGGATGTAGCAACGCCATCGCGAGCACGTTCGCACCCACAGGGGATCTGTGATGAGCGCGATGGCGTTGCCAGGGTGAAGCAGGCCTTCAGCGCCCGCTACGCAACATCTCCTTGGGCACGTATTTGCCTATCTCGAACTTGCCGATGGCCGCGCGGTGGACTTCATCGGGGCCGTCCGCCAGGCGCAGGGTCCGTTGCATGGCGTACATGTAGGCCAGCGGGAAATCGCCGGAAACCCCCGCGCCGCCGTGGATCTGGATCGCACGGTCGATGACCTTCAGGGCGACGTTGGGCGCAACCACCTTGATCTGGGCGATTTCGCTCTTCGCTACTTTGTTGCCGACCGTGTCCATCATGTAGGCCGCCTTCAAGGTCAGCAGGCGAGCCATGTCGATTTCCATCCGCGAGTCGGCGATCTTGTCGATGTTGCCGCCCAGGCGTGCCAACGGCTTGCCGAAGGCGGTACGGCTGACGGCACGCTTGCACATCAATTCCAGTGCCCGCTCGGCCATGCCGATGGACCGCATGCAATGGTGGATGCGCCCGGGGCCGAGGCGCCCCTGGGCAATTTCAAAGCCTCGTCCTTCACCCAACAGGACGTTTTCGTATGGTACCCGCACGTTGTCGAACAGCACTTCGGCATGGCCGTGGGGGGCGTCGTCGTAACCGAACACCGGCAAAGGCCGGACGATCTTGACCCCGGGGGTATCCACCGGCACCAGGATCATCGAATGCTGGGCGTGGCGCGGCGCATCGGGGTTGCTCAGGCCCATGAAGATCAGGATCTTGCAGCGCGGGTCGCAGGCGCCCGAGGTCCACCACTTCTTGCCGTTGATCACCCACTGGTCGCCGTCGCGCTCGGCCCGGGCAGCCATGTTGGTCGCGTCCGAAGAGGCCACATCCGGCTCGGTCATGGCGAAGGCCGACCGGATCTCACCCCGCAGCAGCGGTTCCAGCCAGCGCTGCTTCTGCTCTTCATTGGCGTAACGCACCAGGACTTCCATGTTGCCGGTGTCCGGCGCCGAGCAGTTGAACGGTTCCGGCCCCAGCAGCGAGCGCCCCATGATCTCTGCCAGTGGCGCGTATTCCAGGTTGGTCAGGCCGGCGCCCAGCTCGGACTCGGGCAGGAACAGGTTCCACAGGCCTTCTGCCTTGGCCTTGGCCTTGAGCTCTTCCATGATGGCCGTGGGTTGCCAGCGGTCGCCCTCGGCCACTTGTCGTTCGAACACTGCTTCGGCCGGGTAGACGTAGGCATCCATGAACGCCGTGACGCGTTCACGCAGTTCCTGAACCTTGGGGGAATAGGCAAAATCCATGGGCAGCACCTTCTTGGCAGAGGTTGTTTTAGGTCATGAAATCGATGCTAGTTCAGCTACGAAAATTTACCTAACCTATTCTCGGCGTGTATTAACATTCATCACCGATATATGTTTCACTGATTCGCATCGCCTTCCGGCACCTCACCAAGTCCAAGAACAAGAGTGCAGCGCAATGAATCTGAGCAAGGTCGACCTCAACCTTTTCATCGTCTTCGATGCGATCTACACCGAAGCCAACCTGACCCGCGCCGGGCAGATCGTCGGCATCACCCAGCCGGCAGTGTCCAACGCCCTGGCGCGCCTGCGGGAAACCTTCAACGACCCGCTGTTCGTGCGCACCGCCCAGGGCATGGTGCCCACGCCCATGGCCCAGAACATCATCGGCCCGGTGCGCAATGCCCTGTCGCTGCTGCGGGTGTCGGTACAGGAAAGCCGGATCTTCAACCCGCTCCAGGCGGTCAAGACCTACCGCATCAGCATGACCGACCTGACCGAAGGGGTGATCCTGCCGCCGTTGTTCCAGCGCCTGCGCCGCCTGGCGCCCACGGTGGCCATCGAAAGTTTCCTGTCCAAGCGCCGGGAAACCACCAAGGAACTGGCCGCCGGCCGCCTCGACTTTGCCGTGGACGCGCCGCTCAACACCGACCCTCAAGTGCGTCACGTCAAGCTGATGGAAGACCGTTATGTGTGCGCCATGCGCAAAGGCCACCCCTTGGCGAGCAAGGAAAAACTCAGCCTCGATGACTACCTGGCCCAGACCCACGTGCATATTTCCAGCCGACGCAACGGCCTGGGCTATGTGGACCTGGCCCTCGGCAAGATGGGTATCCAGCGCAAGATTGCCCTGCGCTCCCAGCATTACCTGATGGCCTCGCAGGTGCTGCAGCAGACCGACATGGTCATGACCGTCCCCGAACGCTTTGCGCGTCGCCATGACCTGCACGCCTTCCTGCTACCGGTCAACGACGTGCCGCCGGTGGAGACCCACCTCTACTGGCATGAAAGCACCGACCAGGACCCGGCCAACCGCTGGATGCGCGAACAGATGATCGAGCTGTGCCAGCAGGTGACGGCGCACGAGAAGAAGCTCGACAAAGTCTGAAGGATCAAATGGTGGGAGTGCGCAAGCCCGCTCCCACCGATTCATGCTCCAACGTAGCGCAGCCCCCATGCTTGACGTGAACGTCAACCTGCCATTAGCTTAGCGCCAGCACCTTTCGTTTCGAGCGCGTCCATGAGCAGCCAGACCTACAGCATCTCCGATCTTGCCCGGGAGCTTGATATCACGACCCGAGCAATCCGCTTCTATGAAGAACAGGGCCTGCTGAGCCCTGAGCGACGAGGCCAGGAACGCATCTATTCACCACGGGACAAGGTCAGCCTCAAGCTCATCCTGCGCGGCAAGCGCATCGGGTTTTCCCTGGCCGAATGCCGCGAACTGATCGAACTCTACGACCCTTCCAGCGGTAACCAGAAGCAGTTGAACAGCATGCTGGCGAAAATCGCCGAGCGCCGGGAACAACTCGAACAGCAACTGCTGGACATCGAGCAGATGAAGCTGGAACTCGATACGGCCGAGGAACGCTGCATCCAGGCACTGGAGCAAACGCTCAAGGGACAGGAAGCTGTCCAGTAACGACCCAATAACGACGCCAGCCCCTTTGGGAGCGGGCGCATCCACTACCACAGGTCAATCTCCATGTCCCTTCCCTCCTTTGTACGCTTGATCGAAGTCGGTCCCCGTGACGGCCTGCAGAATGAAGCCCACCCCATCAGTGTCGCTGACAAGGTACGCCTGGTGGATGCCCTCAGTGCCGCTGGCCTGGGTTACATCGAGGTCGGCAGCTTTGTCTCGCCCAAGTGGGTGCCCCAGATGGCCGGCTCCGCCGAAGTGTTCGCGCAAATCCAGCGCAAGCCCGGCGTGACCTATGGCGCCCTGGCACCGAACCTGCGGGGTTTCGAAGACGCTCTGGCGGCCGGCGTGAAGGAAGTGGCGGTGTTCGCGGCTGCGTCCGAGGCGTTCTCGCAGCGCAACATCAACTGCTCCATCAAGCAAAGCCTGGAACGCTTCGCGCCGATCATGGAGGCCGCCGGGCAAAACGGCGTCAGCGTGCGGGGCTACGTGTCCTGTGTGCTGGGCTGCCCGTATGAAGGCGCGGTCAAGCCCGAGCAGGTGGCATGGGTCGCCCGGGAGCTGTATGCGATGGGCTGTTACGAAGTGTCCCTGGGAGACACCATCGGCACCGGTACCGCGGGCGCCACACGCAAGATGTTCGAGGTGGTCGGTGAGCAGGTGCCTCGCGCCAGGCTCGCCGGGCATTTCCACGACACTTACGGTCAGGCCATGGCCAACGTCTACGCCAGCCTGCTGGAAGGCATCGCGGTGTTCGACAGCTCCATTGCCGGCCTCGGTGGCTGCCCCTACGCCAAGGGCGCCAGCGGTAACGTCGCCACCGAGGACGTGCTGTATCTGCTCAATGGCCTGGGCATTGAAACCGGCGTCGACCTGGACGCCTTGATCGCCGCGGGCCGACAGATCTGCAGCGTGCTCGGTCGTCCGACCGGCTCACGGGTCGCCAAGGCCCTCAGTGCACAGTGAAGGTGTTACCGCCCCCCTTTGGGGGACAGCCAAACGAGTAACACGGAAACAATTTGTCAGATCTACACTGCCGCGTTTTTCCCATGAAAATCTTAAACCATTGATTTAAAAGGATTTTAAAAAGTTGGCACGGCACCTGCTTTCTCTCTGGCATAACAAGAATAAAAAAGCGGCAAACCTAATAAAAACAAGACGAAACGACTCTGACATAACAAAAACAACACGGCAGAGACGCAGCTAACAGATTTTTTTGGAGAAGGTGTGCTTTTCAGGGTGCTTCCAGAAGCAACCCGCAACCGGGCAGAGAACAATAAGACTACCCTCAGGTAGGACCCGAATCGGTTGGATCGCTAAGCGAAAAAGCAGATCAGCGCTCAAAAAAATACGTTTGCTCTTGATCCCGGATGGGGATCGCCCAAAACAGCGGTAAAGGGTCACGGTCACCAAAAACAACAACAGGCCGCCCCTCAATAATAAAAAGAGCACGCGACGACAAAATTAAAGGGGAGCTTCGGCTCCCCTTTGTGCTTTGCATCTTCCCTATCTTCCCGCCAGATGCCCGCGATAGCGGAGTGTCAGACAACCCGGTTGTCGACAGATGCACTGCCATCGCAAGCAAGCTCGCTTCCAATGTGTTGCCCCTAGCTCGACTCCCCGCGCAGCTCCTCGATGCTGATCTCGCGCATGCGGAATTTCTGGATCTTGCCGGTCACGGTCATGGGGAATTCCTCGACGAACCTGAAATGACGCGGCACCTTGAAATGGGCGACCCGCTCCTTGCACCAGTCCTGCAACGCCTCGCCGGTGGCACTGTGGCCAGGATGGAACTTGATCCAGGCAACGATTTCTTCACCATAGCGTGGACAAGGGATGCCTATCACCTGCACATCCGCCACGGCCGGGTGGGTGAAGAAGAGCTCTTCCAGCTCGCGGGGGTAAACATTCTCCCCGCCACAGATGATCATATCCTTGTTACGCCCGACAATGCAGACGTACCCTTGCGCGTCCATGGTGGCCAGGTCGCCGGTGTGCATCCAGCCGTCCCGGTCGATGGCCTCGGCGGTTCCCTGGGGATTGTTCCAGTAGCCGAGCATCACGCTGTAGCCACGGGTACACAATTGGCCAATGCTGCCACGGGGCACGATATCGCCGGCGTCGTCTATGATCTTGCTTTCCAGCTGCGGCTGGGTCCGACCCACGGTGGCCACGCGTAGCTCCAGCTCGTCTGAAGGACCGGTCTGCAGCGATACCGGACTGGTTTCCGTCATGCCGTAGGCGATCTGGACTTCGGCCATGTGCATTTCGCCGATGACCCGCCGCATCACTTCGATCGGGCAGGTCGCCCCGGCCATGATGCCGGTGCGCAGGCTGGACAGGTCGAATTCGCCGCGCTGCGGCTGGTCCAGCATGGCGATGAACATGGTCGGTACGCCATACAGCGCGGTGGCCTTTTCCTCGGCCACGGTGCGAAGGGTCAACAGCGGGTCGAAGGCATCGTTGGGGTAGATCATCGTGCTGCCATGGGTCATGCAGCCCAGGTTGCCCATGACCATGCCGAAGCAATGATAGAGCGGCACCGGGATCACCAGCCTGTCGGCGACGCTCAGGCCGAGGCTTTCGCCGACCATGTAGCCATTGTTGAGAATGTTGAAATGACTGAGGGTTGCGCCCTTGGGGAAACCGGTGGTGCCGGAGGTGTATTGGATATTCACCGGCTGATCGAAATGCAGGCTGGCCTGGCGCTCGGCCAATTGACCGGGGGTCACCGCCGCGCCCAGGCCCGACAGTTGCGACCAGGGCAGGAAACCGGAGGGCGGCCGGGCATCGAGGCTGATCACACCTCGCAGATCCGGCAGGCGTTCGCTGCGCAGCTGGCCGATCGATTGCTCTGCCAGCTCAGGCACGAGGGTCTGCAGCATGGCGTGGTAGTCGGAGCGCTTGAACGCCCCGGCGCATACCAGCCACTGGCAGCCGGATTGCTTGAGCACATACTCCAGCTCACCGCTGCGATAGGCAGGATTGATGTTGACCAGGATCACGCCGATTTTCGCGCTGGCGAATTGGCTGATGCACCACTGTGCGCAATTGGGCGCCCAGACACCTAGACGGTCGCCAGCGTTCAGGCCCAGCGCCAGCAAGGCCCTGGCATGCAAATCAACCGCGTCGGCCAGTTGCCGCCAGGTGTAGCGCAGCGACTGATGGCGAACCACCAACGCTTCGCCATCGGGATAGCGGGATGCAGTCTCGTCGAAAGCCTGGCCGATGGTCTGCGCCAGCAGGGCCTCGGCCTGGGAGCCACGGGTGTAGCTGAGCTGCGAATGTGAACCGGGTTGATCCATGACGCCCCCTCTTGTCTTTATTAGTGGGTGAAGCGATGTCCCTTGCTGCAAGCCCTCTTACTCTCGCTCAAGTTGACGTTAACGTAAAGGGTGATTGACAGTCGCCCATCCCAGGCTTACGTTAACGTAAAGGTGAGAGCACTCCCCCGCTCTCCGCACCCTATAAAAAAGCCAAAGGTGTCCCATGAGCTACCCTTCCCTGAATTTTGCCCTCGGCGAAACCATCGACATGCTGCGCGACCAAGTGCAGGCCTTCGTCAGGGCCGAGCTGGCACCGCGAGCGGCGCAGATCGATATCGATAACCTGTTTCCCGCCGACATGTGGCGCAAGTTCGGCGACATGGGTCTGTTGGGCATCACCGTGCCGGAAGCCTACGGTGGCGCCGGCCTGGGTTACCTGGCTCATGTCGTGGCGATGGAAGAGATCAGCCGCGGCTCGGCCTCGGTCGCCCTCTCCTACGGCGCCCACTCCAACCTCTGTGTGAACCAGATCAACCGTAACGGCAATCACGAACAGAAAACCCGCTACCTGCCCAAACTGATCAGCGGCGAACACGTCGGCGCCCTGGCCATGAGCGAACCCAATGCCGGCTCCGACGTGGTGTCCATGAAACTGCGGGCCGACAAACGTGGCGACCGCTATGTGCTCAACGGCAGCAAGACCTGGATCACCAACGGTCCCGATGCCAACACATACGTGATCTACGCCAAGACCGACCTGGAAAAGGGTGCCCACGGCATCACCGCGTTCATCGTCGAGCGCGACTGGAAAGGCTTCAGCCGCAGCAACAAGTTCGACAAGCTCGGCATGCGCGGCTCCAACACGTGCGAGCTTTTTTTCGATGACGTCGAAGTGCCGGAAGAAAACATTCTCGGTGCGCTCAACGGCGGGGTGAAGGTCCTGATGAGCGGCCTCGACTATGAACGCGTGGTGTTGTCCGGCGGCCCCACCGGGATCATGCAGGCGTGCATGGACCTGGTCGTCCCCTACATCCACGACCGCAAGCAGTTCGGCCAGAGCATCGGCGAATTCCAGTTGATCCAGGGCAAGGTGGCCGACATGTACACCCAGCTCAACGCCAGCCGTGCCTACCTCTATGCGGTGGCCCAGGCCTGCGAGCGCGGCGAAACCACTCGCAAGGACGCTGCCGGAGTCATCCTCTATACCGCCGAACGCGCCACGCAAATGGCCCTTGAGGCCATCCAGATCCTGGGCGGCAACGGCTATATCAATGAATTCCCCGCCGGACGCCTGTTGCGTGACGCCAAGCTGTACGAGATCGGCGCCGGCACCAGTGAGATTCGTCGGATGCTGATCGGTCGCGAACTGTTCAACGAAACGAAATGAAATTTCACAAGCTGCAAGCGACAAGCCTTGAGCTGCAAGCGTTCGTGCTCTGGCTTGAAGCTTGAAGCTTGAAGCTGCTACGGAGTAGCCATGATCCTGCATACCCAGCTCAATCCGCGCTCGCCGGAATTCATTGCCAATCGCGACGCCATGCTCGGGCAAGTCGAGGCCCTGCGCGCCCTGCTCGCTCAGGTCCAGCAAGGCGGCGGCGCCAAGGCCCAGGAACGCCATACGTCACGGGGTAAACTGCTGCCTCGCGAACGCATCAATCGGTTGCTGGACCCCGGTTCACCGTTCCTGGAGATCAGCCCCCTCGCCGCCCATGGGGTGTACGGGGAAGATGTGCCCGCCGCCGGTGTGATCGCCGGAATCGGTCGGGTGGAAGGCGTCGAATGCATGATTGTCGCCAACGACGCGACCGTCAAAGGCGGCTCTTATTACCCATTGACAGTCAAGAAACACCTGCGGGCGCAGGCCATCGCCCAGCAGAACCGCCTGCCCTGCATCTACCTGGTGGACTCCGGCGGCGCCAACCTGCCGCGTCAGGACGAAGTGTTTCCGGATCGCGAACATTTCGGACGGATTTTCTTCAACCAGGCCAACATGAGCGCCCAGGGTATCCCGCAGATCGCGGTGGTAATGGGCTCCTGCACCGCCGGGGGAGCCTACGTGCCGGCGATGGCTGACGAGGCGATCATGGTCCGCGAACAGGCGACCATCTTCCTGGCCGGCCCACCGTTGGTAAAAGCCGCCACGGGCGAAGTGGTCAGCGCCGAAGACCTGGGCGGTGCCGACGTGCACTGCAAGGTCTCCGGCGTGGCCGACCATTATGCCGATAACGATGAACACGCCCTGGCACTGGCTCGCCGCAGCGTCGCCAACCTGAACTGGCGCAAGCTGGGCGACATGCACACACACACGTCGATCGCCCCGCTGTATGCCAGCGACGAACTGTACGGGGTGGTGCCGGCCGATGCCAAACAGCCTTTCGATGTCCGGGAAGTCATCGCGCGCCTGGTGGACGGCTCGGTGTTCGACGAGTTCAAGGCGTTGTTCGGTACCACCCTGGTGTGCGGCTTTGCCCATCTGCACGGCTATCCGGTGGCGATCCTGGCCAATAACGGCATCCTGTTTGCCGAGGCCGCGCAAAAAGGCGCCCACTTCATCGAGCTGGCCTGCCAGCGCGGCATTCCCTTGCTGTTCCTGCAGAACATCACCGGCTTCATGGTCGGACAAAAGTACGAAGCCGGCGGCATTGCCAAGCACGGCGCGAAACTGGTCACCGCGGTGGCTTGCGCCCGGGTGCCGAAATTCACCGTGATCATCGGCGGCAGCTTCGGCGCCGGTAACTATGGCATGTGCGGGCGTGCCTACGATCCCCGATTCCTGTGGATGTGGCCGAACGCGCGGATCGGCGTGATGGGGGCCGAGCAGGCAGCCGGTGTGCTGGTGCAGGTCAAGCGGGAGCAGGCCGAGCGCAGCGGCCATCCGTTCAGCGCCGCCCAGGAAGCCGAAATCAAGCAACCGATCCTCGACCAGTACGAAGAACAGGGTCACCCCTATTATTCCAGTGCGCGGCTGTGGGACGACGGTGTCATCGACCCGGCCCAGACCCGCGACGTGCTGGGCCTGGCCTTGTCCGCATCATTGAATGCCCCCATCGAACCGAGCCGCTTCGGCGTGTTCCGGATGTAACCGGGAAAATGTCCATGGATAACTTCAACACCCTCGAACTGCTCACCGACTCGCGCGGCGTCGCCACCTTGTGGCTGAGCCGCGAGTCGAAGAACAACGCATTCAACGCCGAAATGATCCGCGAGCTGATCCTGGCCCTCGACCAGGTCGGCAGCAACCCGGGCCTGCGCTTTTTGCTGATCCGTGGCCGAGGCAAGCACTTCAGCGCTGGCGCCGACCTGGCCTGGATGCAACAGTCGGCCGAGCTCGACTACCACACCAACCTCGACGATGCCCGGGAGCTGTCGGAGTTGATGTACAACCTTGCCAAGTTGAAGATTCCTACGCTGGCGGTCGTCCAGGGCGCGGCGTTCGGCGGTGCCCTGGGCTTGATCAGCGCCTGCGACATGGCCATCGGGGCCGATGACGCGCAGTTCTGCCTGTCGGAAGTGCGCATCGGCCTGGCACCGGCCGTGATCAGCCCGTTCGTGGTGCAAGCCGTTGGCGAACGAGCCGCGCGACGCTACGCCCTCACGGCAGAACGCTTCGGCGGACAACGTGCGAAAGAGATAGGCTTGCTATCGGAAAGCTACCCATCCGAGACCCTGGACGAGCAGGTGGACCGCTGGATCGACAACCTGTTGCTCAACAGCCCGGCAGCCATGCGCGCCAGCAAGGAGCTGCTGCGCGAAGTCGGCAACGGGGCCCTCACCCCGGCCTTGCGGCGCTATACCGAAAATGCAATCGCCCGTATCCGCGTCAGCCCCGAAGGCCAGGAAGGTCTGCGGGCCTTTCTGCAAAAGCGCGCGCCAAACTGGCAAGCCGAGCCGAACCCGACCGCCTCGAAACGTAAGGAGCCGCGTCAATGAGCGTCCCAGTCCTCACTACGCTGCTGGTGGCCAATCGCGGGGAAATCGCCTGCCGCGTGATGCGCACCGCCAAGGCCATGGGGCTGACCACCGTGGCCGTCCACAGCGCAACCGATCGCGACGCTCGCCACAGCCGTGAAGCCGACATCCGTGTCGACCTGGGAGGCAGCAAGGCCGCCGACAGCTATCTGCAGATCGACAAATTGATTGCCGCGGCCCAGGCCAGCGGCGCCCAGGCTATTCATCCGGGCTACGGCTTCCTTTCCGAGAACGCAGGGTTCGCCCGGGCCGTGGAAAACGCCGGGCTGATGTTCCTCGGCCCGCCCGCCTCGGCCATCGATGCCATGGGCAGCAAATCCGCGGCCAAGGCCCTGATGGAAACCGCCGGCGTGCCGTTGGTCCCCGGCTACCATGGCGAAGCCCAGGACCTGGAAACCTTTCGCGATGCCGCCGAACGCATCGGCTACCCGGTGCTGCTCAAGGCCACCGCCGGCGGTGGCGGCAAAGGCATGAAAGTCGTCGAGGACGTCAGCCAACTGACCGAAGCCCTGGCATCGGCGCAGCGGGAAGCGCAATCGTCCTTCGGCGACTCGCGGATGCTGGTGGAGAAATACCTGCTCAAGCCTCGTCATGTGGAAATCCAGGTATTCGCCGACCGGCATGGCAACTGCCTGTACCTCAATGAACGGGATTGCTCGATCCAGCGCCGACACCAGAAGGTGGTGGAAGAAGCCCCCGCTCCCGGCCTGACCCCGCAACTGCGGCGGGCCATGGGCGAAGCCGCCGTGCGTGCGGCCCAGGCGATCGGCTATGTCGGCGCGGGCACCGTGGAGTTCCTGCTGGATTCGCGGGGCGAGTTTTTCTTCATGGAGATGAACACCCGCCTGCAGGTCGAGCACCCGGTCACCGAAGCGATCACTGGGCTGGATCTGGTGGCCTGGCAGATTCGCGTCGCCCAGGGCGAGGCGCTGCCGATCACCCAGGAGCAGGTCCCGTTGCGGGGCCACGCGATCGAAGTACGGCTGTACGCCGAGGATCCGGCCAACGATTTCCTGCCGGCCACCGGGCGCCTGGCCCTTTATCGCGAGTCGAAGGCAGCACCGGGGCGCCGCGTCGACAGTGGCGTAGAGGAAGGCGACGAAATTTCGCCATTCTACGATCCGATGTTGGGCAAGCTGATCGCCTGGGGCGAAGACCGGGAACAGGCGCGGTTGCGGCTCTTGAGCATGCTCGACGAGTTTGCCATCGGTGGCCTGAAGACCAATATCGGTTTCCTGCGGCGCATCCTGGCTCATCCCGCCTTCGCCGCAGCGGAGCTGGATACCGGATTTATCCCACGTTATCAGGCGCAGTTATTGCCGGAACCCGGCGAACTGGATGACGGCTTCTGGCTCGCCGCAGCCCAGGGACTGGCCTTGAGCCTGGTGCCGCGCAGACGATCCGATGACAGCGGCTCGCCCTGGTCCGAGACCACCGGCCTGCGCCTGGGATTGCCAAGGGAAACGACCCTGCATCTGAGCTGCGAAGGCCAGGATCGAGCGATGACGCTGGACGTCCAGGCTGGATCCGTCGAGCTTCGTGGCGAACAACTGATCATCGAGCACGACGGTTTGCGCCGCAGTCACCGAGCCATACGCCAAGGTGACAGCCTGTATCTGCAATGGAAAGGCGACCTGCATCGAGTGGACCTGTACGACCCTCTGGCCGCCGCGGAGGCTAGCCACAGCCACCAGGGCGGCCTGACCGCCCCCATGAACGGCAGCATCGTCCGAGTGCTGGTCAGCCCTGGCCAGGCCGTGGAAGCAGGCACGCAACTGGTGGTGCTGGAAGCCATGAAGATGGAACACAGCATTCGTGCGCCAAAGGCCGGTGTGATCAAGGCGTTGTTTTGCCAGGAAGGCGAAATGGTCAGCGAGGGCAACGCGCTGGTGGCGTTCGAGGAATAGGCATCGGCCCATCCAGGGCCGATCCGGTTCAGAATCTGATGGTGGCCTGCACGACCACACCGATGACGCGGCATTGCTCGGTGTACAGGCTTTTCGGGTAGGTTGGGTTGAGGGGGACCAGGTAACGCTGGCCGCTCTCTTCGATCAGCTTGCGGAAGGTCGCATCGCTGCAGCCGGGTAACTGGGCGACCACCAGCTTGCCCGGCACCGCTTCGATGGCCGGGTCCACCAGGATCGACATGCCTTCGGGGATGCTCAGTCCGGTCGGCGCGGTCATCGCATCGCCCACCACCACCAGCCAGAATGCGTCCCCTTGGGCGTGGTAATCCGTCAGCTCATAGCGCGCCTGGCCGTAGTCGCCAGGCTCCCCGTCGCGAACTTCGCCCATCTGGTGCCAGTCACTCACCGGGTAGCGGAAGTACGGGTTGTACTTCTGCGCCAGGGCCATGCCTTCCGCGGTCGAGGTGTCCGGTTCGCGGATCACCATCGCCACTTCGAGGAACTCCATGCCCAATTCCTGCAGGACCCGGTTCATGTCTTCGACACTGGGCTGCCGACGCTTGGTCAGCCAATGGCCGACGCCGTCTTGAGACATTCCCAAACGTTCTGCGAGCACCACTTGCGTGACGCGCAGCTCCTTCATCTTGGCCTTGACCAACTCTATCCATTTATCCATGAGCGGCACGATACGTGGATGGCTCCGACCGTCAAAACACATATTGTAGTATTTAAATTGCCGTCACAATTACGATCGGTACTATTCTGGATCGAGGATTCCATTCCCCCAAGGAGAACCTCGATACCATGGACATACCCAGCAAAGACGAACCCGGCCGTCCCCTCGACAGCGCTTTCCCCTCGCTACAGGATTGCCCAGCCGCCCAACGGGCGTTGGACTATTACTTGAAACCAGGTGTTACGCAGACCCAGGAGCATCGCTTCTTCGACGTCAATCGCAATGTCAGCGCGGAGGAAGCCCTGGTACACGCCAGCGACCTGCTGCGCTGTGCAGCGGCCACCGCCCACGAGTCTGCCAACCGGCTGGAAGGATCGAGCCGTGACCTGGCCTTTTCGGTGGTGCATATGATTGATCTGGTCAAGGTAATGCTCGACCGGTCACTGGATGGTTACCCCAGCCGTCAGGCGTCCTGACCGGGATGGCGCCACGAGCGCGGCGACAGGAAAATTTTTTCCAATGAACGCAATAAAATCATTTGACTTGCAAATGATAATGATTATTATTGCATCAGCTGGTCGCGAGATCAGTCGATAGATCAGAAGACCTTGGTCGGACTTCTGGAATATCTCCTCATCAGGCTAATCACGGTTTTTGACCCGGCTTTTTGCCGGGTCTTTTTTTGCCGATTTTCGGCTTATGGCTTCAGGCTAATGAAGTCTTTTCGGGTGTCGCTGATTCGATGCCGGCGATGATAGCAAATGAATATTGGTTGACAAGCATCACCCGCCACAGCGGTAAGAACTATCGACAGGCAGCACTTGAGAATCAATTGCAGACTCTCTAAGCTGCTTTTGCGTCCAGGGAGGACGCCCCCTCCTCGCGTGCTGTAAATCGTCCCGGTTTTTCCTTTCTTGTGTAAAGTAACGGCCATAAAAATCCTTTCGGGAATCGTGACCGTGGCTAAATCCTCTTTTGATATCACTGCCAATTTCGACAGCGGCAATATCGAGGTCGTGGACATCAGCAACCCGCTGCAGTCGTTGCTGAAAATCAGGCCCGACACCCGCAGCGCTCATTTCCAATGGTTCCACTTCAAGGCCAGCGGTCTGCACGTCGGCCAGGAGTATTCCTTTCGCCTGCTCAACGCCAGTCAATCGTCCTACAACAACGCATGGACGGGTTATCAGGCCGTCGCCTCCTACGATCACGTCAACTGGTTCCGCATCCCGACCCAGTTTGAAGGCGACGCCCTGCGCTTCCACCTGGAAGCCGAGCAATCCCACGCCTGGTTCGCCTATTTCGAGCCCTACAGCCGAGGCCGGCACGACTGGCTGATCGAGCAGGCGCAGCACAAGGCCGGCACCGAACTACTGGCTGTTGGCAAGAGCATCGAAGGCCGTGATATCCAGCTGCTGCGCAAGGGCAGCGGGGCCGAAGGCCGTCGCAAGATCTGGATGATCGCCCAGCAGCACCCTGGCGAGCACATGGCCGAATGGTTCATGGAAGGCGTGATCGAACGCCTCCAGGACAAGGACGATGCACAACTGAACCGGCTGTTGGCCAAGGCTGATCTCTACCTGGTCCCGAACATGAACCCTGACGGTGCGTTCCACGGCCATCTGCGGACCAACGCCATGGGCCAGGACCTCAACCGCGCCTGGCAGAACGCCAGCCCGGAAGTCAGTCCCGAGGTGTTTTTCGTACAGCAGCAGATGGAAAAATACGGTGTCGATCTGTTTCTCGATGCCCATGGCGATGAGGCCATTCCCCATGTCTTCACCGCCGGCTGCGAAGGTAACCCGGGCTACACGCCACGTATTGCAAGACTCGAAGAGCGTTTCCGCAGCCACCTCAAGCACCAGACCAAGGACTTCCAGACCACCCACGGCTATACCCGCGACGAGCCCGGCCAGGCCAACATGACCTTGGCCTGCAATGCGGTGGGGCAGAAATACGACTGCCTTTCCCTGACCCTGGAGATGCCCTTCAAGGACCACGACGACCATCCGAACCCGCACACGGGCTGGTCCGGCAAGCGTTCGATGCAGCTGGGCAAGGATGTCCTGAGCACCATTGCGGACATGGTCGACGAGCTGCGCTGAGGGGCCGCTCCAGCACCTTCGCAATCCACAGGCGCCGTCGAAACCGACGGCGCCCCGGGAAACGGCCTCAGCGCCGGCCGGATCCGCGCAACATGCTGTCCAACACCTCATCCCGACGGACCCAACCGTGAAACAATGCCGCCGCCAGGTGCACCAACACGGTCAGGAACAGCAGGTACGCCAGGTAGCCATGGGCCTTGCGTAACAGCGCAAAGGTCTGCGCATCCGCCGGCAGGATGGACGGCAAGCGCAGCGAGTCGCTGAGCATCACCGGATCCCCCGCCGCCGAGATCATGCCCCAGCCCAGCAACGGCAAGCCCAGCATCAGCGCATACAGCAGCCCATGCGAAGCTCTGGCCGCCAGTGCCTGCCAGCCCGGCAGGTCGGCCGGAAGCGGCGGCTGCCGGGTAGTAAAGCGCACCACCAGGCGCAGGATCACCAGCAGCAGGATCGCGATGCCCAGCGGCTTGTGCAATTGCAAAAGCCACTCATGACGCTCGGACACCGAAGCCACCATGCCCGCGCCAATGAACAGCATGGCAATGACCATCAAGGCCATCAGCCAGTGAAGCAGCCGGGCCAGTGGTGCGAAGTGACGGGGAGCGTTCATGGGCGGTTCTCCTGGGTGGCGGGCAGTTGGCTCACTTCACTGGTGCGTCGCAGGTAGGAACTGGCGTATGCGGCGGACCGCGCCGCCAGCAACGGGTCTTCGGAACCTTCGATGCCACTGGGCAGGATCAGCGGGTCATAGTTGATGTCGCGGCACTCACCGTTGTCTTGCGCCTGGGTGCGCTCCAGCACCAGCGTGCCGGCATTGAGCACCTTGCGGTCCGCGGGCCAGGCCTTGCTGGCGTCGTTGATCGGATCGCCCGGATTGGCCAGGGTGATCTGCAGTTGCCAGCGCAGGGGGCCGTTGGCAAGACGCTTGCTCAGGTCCTGTTCCAGGAAGTCGGCGCCCTGGGGCGGCGTGGCGTCGGCGGCATCCTGGCTCATCGGCACCACGCCCCAGCGCACCGCCCGGCGTTGCCCTGCCGTGTTGACCAGGTAGAACGCATTGATGCCGTTATAGGTTTCGGTGGCGTAGCTGGCCGACGGTCTCGCGGTCTTGATCCATTGCAGGAACGGCACCGCTTCCGGATGCGCGGCGAAAAACGCCGGCACCGCCGCCGGATTGGGTTTTCCCGTAGCCGGATCGGGCGATTGGGCCTGTTGGAACTGGTAGAACGCCTCGGGCGTGCCCACCGGGAATACCGGCATGCTGTTCATGCCGGTGCGCCATTGCTGGCCGTCGGCCTGGGTGAAACGCAACGCCAGGCTGCGGATCGGCACACTGCCGTCCGGTGCGTACGGGTTGCCGCTGGGCAAGGCGAAACGTCCGACGACCGGCGTGCGCGGCTGCGCGAACACCTGGGCACGGGAATAGGCTCGCGCCTCGCCGCTGCTTTCGAAATAGCCCGCGACACAAACCCCTTTGGAGTGGTTGCGACGAAAGCCGGGATGCATACCGTTGTTCTTTTCCAGCACATTGACCAGCGCCTTGGGCGTCAGGCGCTGTGGATCGAGAGCGCCATTGACATAGGCAAACGCACCAGCCAGTGCGGCCACGATAACGGCGATGCCACTCAGGCGCAGTGTCAGGCTGGCGGCACTCAACGGCGGCCGGCTCGATGAGCGGGGGGAGGAAGGGTCAACCATGACGAAGCTCCAGGGCCCAGGGCCATTTGCAGAAGGACCTGTCAGACGAAGACCCGAAAGGTTTATTCCCACGCCTCGTATTTATTTTTCCGGCGCTGGAATAATCTGGTTCACGGGGCGTCTTGCCTGTCTCGGCGCACTGGCTGCCCAACTGAAGCCACACTCCATGAATGAACTCGATGAACAGTTGCGCGTGCTCATCCCCCGGCTACGGCGCTTTGCCGTGTCGCTGACGCGCAACCCCAGCAATGCCGACGACCTGGTGCAGATGTGCCTGGAACGGGCGCTGGCCAAGTGGAACGACAAGCGTGCCGAAGGCGATTTGCGGGCCTGGCTGTTTGCGATCCTGTATCGGCAGTTTGTCGATGCCCATCGCCGGTCCCGGCGCTATGCGCGCATGCTGGAGTTCTTTACCGGACGCGACGACGCCCAGCCTTCGGCCGAGCGCAGCGTGATCGCCCAGTCGTCTCTGCAGGCGTTCGACCAACTCACCACCGAACAACGGGCGCTGCTGCTATGGGTGTCGGTCGAAGGCTTGAGCTACCAGCAAGTCGCCGACATCCTCGGCGTACCAACCGGCACCGTGATGTCACGCCTGTCCCGCGCCCGTCAGGCCCTGCGCCAACTCAGCGATGGCGAAATTACCCGCCCCCCCCTGCGGATACTCAAATGATCAGCATGCCCCCCACCGACAACGACCTGCACGCCTATGTCGATCGACAACTGAGCGAGGCCGACCAGCGCCTGATGGAAACGTACCTGGCGCACCACCCCGACGTTGCCGCGCGGGTCCGAGCCTGGCAAAGGGACGCGCAACACCTGCGCACGGCCCTGGGCGTCGCCCTGGGACAACCGCCCAATCCGGACCTTGATCCGGCGATGATCCGACAGCGTCTCAAGCAGCGCTCCCGCCGCTACCTGGCCAGCGCAGCGACCTTGCTGCTGGCTCTGGGCATGGGCGGGGTCACTGGCTGGCAGGCCCGGGAAATGACGCTGCTCAGCACGGCAGCCCCCATGGCCGACGCCATGCAGGCATACCGGTTATTTGCCCAGCAGGGCATTCTTCCGGCCGACTACCAGGCCGGCGACGAGCGTGGCATGCAAGGCTGGCTCGACCGCTACTTCACCCAAGCCAATCCCTTGCCCGACCTGTCCGGCGCCGGCTTCAAGCCAGTCAGCGGGCGCTTGCTCAGCACCGAGCAAGGCGCGGCGGCCATGGTGGTCTATCAAGACCCGAGCGGCCAGAAGATCAGCTTCTACGTACGGCCACCAGGCCCGAGAAACTTCCTGCTGCCCCGCGGCAGTCGTCGCGACGGCGAGCTGCAGGCCGAGTACTGGTCCGGGCCGGGCTACAACTATGCGATGGTCATCCCCAGCGATCTGCCGGCGGCGCAGAAGCTCAGGCAGACCCTGGACTTCTGACGCCTCGACCGGCTCCGAAAGCGTCCACAAAAGGGGATCGTCCAGGATTGCCTACCCTTGCCCGAACACCTGTGAAGGCCTGCGCAACAAAGGGTCGAACGGATTGATCCGCGGACCGATCAAGGCCGCCTCGCGCTTGAGCATTTCCACCACCGTCGGCAGGCGGTCCGGTCCCAGCCGGTCGCTGATCGTCGCCACGCTCAAGGCCGCCACGGCCCGGCCGTCACGATCGAGGATCGGCACGGCCACCCCCGCCATCCCTTGCAATACGCCGGTGTTACGTCCGGCATACCCCAGGGTGCGCACGTTCTCTACCTCCGAGCGCAGGAAGACTTCGTCGTACAGGTGGAAATCCTTCAGCCGCGGCAGGTTATAGCGAATGACCGTGTCGCGTTCTTCGGCCGGCAGGAACGCCAGGATCGCCAGGCTGCCCTGCCCCACCCCAAGCGCCACCCGCCCGCCGATATCACCGGTGAAGGTGCGGATCGGAAACGGCCCTTCACTGCGGTCCAGGCAGATCGCATCGAAACCGCAGCGCGCCAGCAGGAACAACGAGTCCCCCAGTGAGGCCGACAGCCGCAACATCGCCGGCCGCGCCAGCTCGCGCAGGTTGCCGGTGTTGCCGGCGCGGGCGGCCAGGGCGAAGAAGTCCAGGCTCAGGCGGTAACGCTTGCTGCGTGCGTCCTGCTCGACCATGCCCTCGTCCATCAGGCTGCGCAGCAGGCGATGGGTCGTGGGCTGGGACAGACCAACGCGCTGGGCCAGTTGCGTGACCCGCTCGCCACCGTCAGCGGTATCGCCCAGGCTGCGTAACACGGCAAACAGCCTGGAAACCATGCCGACCCCGGCCTCGCCCTTCTCATCATTCCGCTCAGTGGAATTTTTCATTCATATTCTCTGCATTTAATTTATTCACCGAATGAAACTGAAAATAGTCATCGTCTCAGTGAAATAGTCCATTGAGCCCATCCTATTCTTCGGCCTACTCTGCGTCCATAAGGGGCGATTCGAACAACAGCGGCAGCCGACCCAGGTCGAGCGCCAACGCACCCCGCGACACCCTTTCGTATCTGCCCATACAAAAAAGCGCGCTGGTTGGCGACGCATAACAAACCCAGGTGGAACGCAGTCATGGCTTTCGTGCAACTTGAAGACTTGAGTAAACGTTACGGCGACATCGACGCCGTGGTCGCCACCAACCTCTCGGTGGAAAAAGGCGAGTTCGTCTCGCTGCTGGGGCCGTCCGGCTGCGGCAAGACCACCACGCTGCAGATGATCGCCGGCTTCGTCGAGGTCAGCAGCGGCCGCATCCTGCTGGACGGTCGCGACATCACCCACGCCAAGCCGGCAAGCCGGGGCCTGGGGGTGGTGTTCCAGAGTTATGCGCTGTTCCCCCACATGACCGCCCGGGACAATGTCGCCTTCGGCCTGCGCATGCGCAAAATCCCCAACGCCGAGCTGCAGCCACGGGTGGATCGGGTGCTCAAACTGGTGCGCCTGGACCGGCATGCCGAGCGCTACCCGCGCGAACTCTCGGGCGGCCAGCGCCAACGCGTGGCATTGGCCCGGGCGCTGGTGATCGAGCCGCCGGTGCTGTTGCTCGACGAGCCGCTGTCCAACCTCGACGCCAACCTGCGCGAAGAAATGCAATTCGAGATTCGCCGCATCCAGCGGGAGGTCGGCATCACCACCTTGATGGTGACCCACGACCAATCCGAAGCGCTGTCCATCAGCGACCGGGTCGTGGTGATGCAGGCCGGGCGCATCACTCAGATCGACGCGCCGTATACCCTCTACGAACACCCACGCACCACCTTCATTTCCGGCTTCGTCGGCAAGGCCAACCTTTTGCCCGGCGCACGGGACAGCGCCGGTGTCATCCAGGCCTGCCCTCTTGGCAACGGGGACCTGACCCTGAGCCTGCGCCCGGAAAAGATCGACCTGTGCCCGGCAGGTACGGGGCGCCTGCAAGGCACCATCGTCAATCGCTTCTTCCTGGGCAGCCAGTGGCTCTACGGTGTCTCGACCAGCCTGGGCGAGTTGTGCGTGGTGCGCCGCAACGATGGCGGCGCTCCCATCACCGAAGGCACGGTCGTCGGCCTTGACTGGGACCCGGCATTGCTGCGCGTGCTGAGTGTGGACGAGGTGCGGGCATGAAGCGCCTGGACGCCATACGCCGGGGCCGCCAGGGTTACCTGATGTCCGCACCGGCCCTGGCCCTGTACCTGGGCTTGCTGGTCATTCCCCTGGGCCTGACGCTGGTGCTGTCGTTCAATGTCTTCGACTATGGCTCGGGCATCGACAGCAACGCCTACACCTTCGAGCACTACGTCAGCCTGCTGGGCGATCCGTACTTCTACGAGATCTTTCTGCGCACTTTCTGGATCAGCGCCCTGACCACGCTGCTGTGCGTGGCGATCGGCGTGCCCGAGGCGTACATCCTCAGCCGCATGGGCGCCCCATGGCGTTCGATTTTCCTGATCCTGATTCTCACGCCGCTGCTGATTTCGGTGGTGGTGCGCGCCTTCGGCTGGAGCCTGCTGCTGGGCGCCGATGGCCTGGTCAACCAGACATTGCTGGCCCTCGGCGGCTCGCCGATGAAGCTGCTCTACACACCGTTCGCCGTGGTCATCGCCCTGGTACACGTGATGTTGCCGTTCATGGTCATTCCGGTCTGGACCTCGTTGCAGAAGCTCGATCCGGCGGCGGAACAGGCCGCGCTGTCCCTGGGCGCCAGCCAGTTCACGGTGATACGCAAGGTGGTGCTGCCGCAGATCATGCCCGGCGTGCTTTCCGGCACCCTGATCGTGTTCGGCCTGGCCGCCAGCTCCTTCGCCATCCCCGGCCTGTTGGGCGGACGTCGCCTGAAGATGGTCGCCACGCTGATCTACGACCAGTACCTGTCGGAGCTCAACTGGCCCATGGGCGCCGCCATCGCCATCGCGCTGCTGTTGCTCAACCTGCTGATCATGCTGTCGTGGAATCGCATGATCGAAGGCCGCTACAAGAAGTCATTGGGGTAATTCGTCATGTCCAGGAACGGTCCTTTCGCCCTGTTGTTTCATAGCCTGGTGGTGGTGTTCATGCTGGCGCCGCTGGTGGTGGTCTGCCTGGTTGCCTTCACTCCGGAGAACACCCTGAGCCTGCCGACCACGGAGTTTTCCCTGCGTTGGTTCCGCGCGGTGTTCGAGCGTGCGGATTTCGTCGATGCGTTCTACAACAGCCTGGTGCTGGCGTTCTGCGCAGCCTCGCTGGCGACGTTGATCGCGGTGCCGGCGGCCCTGGCGATCACCCGCCTCGAGTTTCCCGGCCGGGATTTCTTCAACGGTCTGTTCCTGTCGCCCATCATCATCCCCCATCTGGTACTGGGCGTGGCGCTGTTGCGGCTGTTCGCGCTGATGGGCGTGAACGGCAACTTCACCTGGCTGATCTTCGCCCACGTGCTGGTCATCACGCCCTATGTGCTGCGTCTGGTCCTGGCCTCGGCCATCGGCCTGGATCGCAGCGCCGAACAGGCGGCGCAATCGCTGGGGGCCGGGCGGTTCACGCTGTTTCGGCAGATCACCCTGCCGATGATCCTGCCCGGGGTGGCCGGAGGTTGGTTGCTGGCGTTCATCAACAGTTTCGACGAGGTCACGCTGTCGATCTTCGTCACGTCCCCGGCGACACAGACTTTGCCGGTACGCATGTACGTCTACGCCACCGAGTCCATCGACCCGATGATGGCGGCGGTGTCGGCCCTGGTCATTGCGCTTACCGCGCTGACCATGATTCTGCTCGACCGGGTGTATGGCCTGGACCGGGTCCTGGTAGGCAAACAATGAGGGCGCCATGGCTCTGCTGAAACGACTGGCCGAAGGCGACCGCCCGGCCCTGGACTTTACCCTGGACGGCATGCCGGCGACCGGCCTGCTGGGAGACACCCTGCTGACTGCGGTGCTGACCTGCAGCGACCACTTGCGCGGCAGCGATTTCAGCGCCCAGCCCCGGGCCGGTTTCTGCCTGATGGGCGCATGCCAGGATTGCTGGGTGCGCCTGGGTGACGGCCGCCGCGTGCGGGCCTGCTCCACACTGCTGGAAGCCGGACAGCAGATCACTCGCGAGCCGGGGCGCCAGGTATGAATCCATGTACGTGGCATGGCACTGCCAACTCCCCGAGGTGGTCATGAAACCCATCGCCATCGTCGGCGCCGGCCCGGCCGGGATCCGTGCCGCCCAGACCCTGGTCGCCCATGGCGTCTTTCCGGTCCTGCTGGACGAGGCCGCCCGTGGTGGCGGACAGATCTATCGGCGCCAACCGGCCAATTTCAAACGCTCGCCCGCCGCGCTGTATGGCTTCGAGGCAAACAAGGCCAACGCTCTCCACCAGACCCTCGACGAGCTGCGCGAGCAACTCGACTACCGCCCCGACACCCTGGTGTGGAACGCCGAGGCCGGCCTGCTGGACACCCTGCATGAAGGCCGCGCCGCCCGTCTCGAGTACGCCAGTGTGATCGTCGCGACAGGCGCCACCGACCGGATCCTGCCCGTGCCAGGCTGGACCTTGCCAGGGGTCTACAGCCTGGGCGCGGCCCAGATCGCGTTGAAGTTCCAGGGCTGCGCCATTGGCGAGCGGGTGGTGTTCGCCGGCAGCGGCCCCTTGCTCTACCTGGTGGCTTATCAATACGCCAAGGCCGGTGCCAACGTGATCGCGGTGCTCGACAGCTCGCCCTTCAGTAGCCAGGCTCGGGCCCTGCCCGGCTTGCTGAAGCAGCCCCTCACCCTCGCCAAGGGCCTCTATTACCGCGGCTGGCTGGCCGCCCACGGCATCGCCGTGCACCAGGGCGCGAGCCTGACGCATATCGAGGGCGAACGACGGGTTCGCTCAGTGCGATGGCGTGACACCCAAGGCGAGCAGTCCATCGCTTGCGATGCGCTGGCTTTCGCCCACGGCTTGCGCAGCGAAACCCAACTGGCCGACCTGCTGGGCTGCCAGTTCACCTGGCAACCCCTCAACCGCGCCTGGCTGCCCCAACGAGACCACGCCGGTCGCAGCAGCGTGCCCGGTGTCTACCTGGCCGGTGACGGCGCCGGCATCATGGGTGCCGATGCCGCGGAAATGGCCGGCGAGCGGGCGGCCCTGGCCGCACTGGAAGATCTCGGTTACCGGGTCGATCCGCAGCGATGCGCTCAGCTGGAACAGACCCTGGAACGCATCGGCCATTTCCGACAAGGCCTGGAACGTGCCTTCGCTTTCCCCGAGAACTGGGCCAAGGATGCTGCCGACGAGCTGATGATATGCCGCTGCGAAGAAGTCAGCGCCGGCGACATCCGCAGCGTGGTGGCTGAAGGTCACTGGGAGATCAACCGGGTCAAGGCCCATTGCCGGGTCGGCATGGGCCGTTGCCAGGGCCGCATGTGCGGTGCCGCCGCGGCGGAAATCATCGCCAGCGCAAGCGCCCGCCCCGTCTGTGGGATCGGTCGCCTGCGGGCGCAGGCACCGATCAAGCCGTTGCCCTTTGGCCTGGAGGTCGAGCCGTGATCGACGTAGACGTGATCATCATCGGCGGCGGTATCGTCGGCGCCTCGGCGGCCTTGTTCCTGAGCAAGGCCGGACGCCGGGTGGCGTTGCTGGAGCGCGATTTCTGCGGCGCTCACTCCAGCGGCGTGAATTATGGCGGCGTGCGGCGCCAGGGGCGGCCACTGTCGCAACTGCCGTTGTCGCAACGGGCCCACGAAATCTGGAGCCAGTTGCCGCAGCTGATCGGCATCGACGGTGAATACCAGCGCAGCGGCCACTTGAAACTGGCCCGCAGCGCCGAGGACCTGCGGGCACTGCACGATTATGCCAGCGCCAGCCAGGGCTTCGGCCTCGATCTGCAACTGCTCGATCGCGATGAGCTGCATGCCCGTTTCCCTTGGGTCGGTGCCGTCGCGGTCGGGGCCTCCTTCTGCCCGGAGGATGGTCACGCCAATCCACGGCTGGTGTCCCCCGCCTTCGCCCAGGCCGCTCGCCGGCATGGCGCCCAGGTCCATGAACAATGCGCCGTCGACAGCGTGGAGCACGATGGCCAGCGCTTTACCGTGCGTACCCGGGTGGGCCCGCGGCTCCAGGCTCCCTGGCTGTTGAACTGTGCTGGCGCCTGGGCCAGCCATTTCGCCGCGCAGTTCGGCGAAGCCGTGCCCATGCATGCCGGGCACCCGGCGATGCTGGTCACCGAACCACTGCCCCTGGTGATGGATGCCAGCACTGGGGTGGAAGGCGGCGGGATCTATGCGCGCCAGGTCGCTCGGGGCAATTGCGTGCTGGGCGGCGGCCAGGGTTTCGCCCTGGACGAGGCCCGCGCCCGACCCGGGCAGAACGCGGTGCTCGAAATCCTGCGCCAGGCGGTCGAACTCTACCCGTTCCTGGAGGGTGCCCAGGCCATCCGTACCTGGAGCGGCACCGAAGGTTACCTGCCCGATCGCCAACCGGTGATCGGCCCCAGCAGCACCCAACCCGGCCTGTTGCACGCGTTCGGCTTTGCCGGCGCGGGCTTCCAGATCGGCCCCGCGGTGGGCCAGGCGCTCACCGAAATCATCTGTTGCGGCGCTTCGAACACGTCGCTGGATGCGTTTTCCATCACCCGGTTCCACTCCATCTCCGTTGCTTGATAGAGGAAGGTCGCGCCAATGAATAACGTCAAACGCACTGCACTTCTGGGTATTTCCTGCTTGAGCGCCTTGCTCGGTATCGGCCAGGCACACGCCGAACCGACGCTCTACCTGGGCATGAACGGCGGAACCATGGAGCGGCTCTACGCCGACAAGGTCCTGCCGACGTTCGAGAAGGCCAACAACGTCAAGGTCGTGATCGTGCCCGGCACGTCCGCCGACATCCTGGCGAAGGTACAAGCCAGCAAGGACAATCCACAGATGCATGTCATGTTCCTGGATGACGGCATCATGTACCGCGCCATCGCCATGGGCCTGTGCGACAGACTCGAGGACAACCCGACCCTGGCGCAGATTCCGGCCAAGGGGCGCATCAAGGACCAGGCCGTGGCAGTGAGTCTCGGTGTCACGGGACTTGCCTACAACACGCGGTTGTTCAAGGAAAAAGGCTGGAACGCTCCTACATCCTGGATGGACATGGCCGACCCGCGCTTCAAGGACAAGCTGGTGTTCCAGTCGGTGGCCTCATCGACCTTCGGCCTGCACGGCTTCCTGATGTTCAACCGCATCCAGGGCGGCAATGAAACCGACGTGGAACCGGGCTTCAAGGCCTGGCCGGACACTGTCGGGCGCAACGTGCTGGAATACATCCCCAGCTCGGCGAAGATTTCCGAAATGCTGCAAACCGACGAAGCGGCGCTGTTCCCACTGACGCCTACCCAGGTGACTGCCCTCAAGCTCAAGGGCATGCCGGTCGAATACGCACAACCGAAGGAAGGCGCGGTAGTGCTCAACGTGGCCGAATGCGCCATCGCCCGCAACACCCAGCCTGAACTGGCGCAGAAACTCGCCGCCTTCCTGCTGACGCCCGAAGCCCAGGCCATCGCCCTGGAAGAAGGCGACCAGATCCCGTCCAACCCCAACACCCCGACCACCGACAAGACTCGCGGCCAGGTGGAGGCGATGAAGCAATACCTGGAAACCGCCATTGCCGTGGATTGGGACCAGGTCAACGAACAGCGTCCGGCCTGGAATGCGCGGTGGAACCGCAGCATCGAACGCTAGGGCTTGCCTGAAAAGACGCCAGGCGACGACCGTCACCCAGGCGCTTTTTTTGTACAACGCGAGGGGTAAACCGTGGCGCAGCAAGCGCTGTCCTGAAGCCTGGCATAAGGTGTGTCAGACTGTTCGGGTTGTGGCGTTGGGTTGCCTTGCAGCCCCTCGCCACAAGGTTCTGTGTCGGGCCCGATGGCTGCAGACTCCTTTCCTGATCGACAGCGAATTTTCCATGGACACCCTCGCCCAACTCCGCGCCGGCCAACTGTCGGGGACCACCCGATTGAAACTGGCATGTGGCCTGACGAAATTCCCCCGGGAAATCTTCGAGCTGGCCGACTCCCTAGAGATCCTCGACCTCAGCGGCAATCAGCTCGATACATTGCCCGACGACTTGCATCGGCTGAGCCGATTGCGCGTGCTGTTCTGCTCGGACAACCGCTTCACTGAACTGCCCGAATGCCTGGGCCGCTGCGCCGCCCTGACCATGGTCGGCTTCAAGGCCAACCGCATCGAACGTGTCACGGGGGCAGCCCTGCCGCCGCTGTTGCGCTGGCTGATCCTGACCGACAACCGCATCAGTCGATTGCCGGATGAACTGGGGCGACGCCCCCATCTGCAGAAACTCATGCTGGCCGGCAACCGATTGCAGCAGCTACCGCAAAGCCTGGGGCAATGCCAGCGACTCGAACTGCTGCGCGTCGCCGCCAACCGCCTGGTGGAGTTGCCGCAATGGCTGTCGACATTGCCCAGCCTCAGCTGGCTGGCCTACGCCGGCAATCCGCTGGAGCCCCAGGCCAATGCCGCCCCGTTGAACGCCACGCCCGCCATCGACTGGTCGCAACTGGCTCTGCGACAGCGGCTGGGGGAAGGCGCCTCGGGGGTGATCCACCGGGCCCGATGGCAACCGCCGGGCCAGGCGGCCAGGGAGGTTGCGGTGAAACTCTATAAAGGCGAAATGACCAGCGATGGCTCGCCATTGCACGAAATGCACGCCTGCATCACCGCCGGCAGGCATCCGAACCTGATCGAGGTACTGGGTCAGGTGGCCGGTCATCCCCAGGGGCAGGCCGGGCTGGTGATGGCCCTGGTGGGGCCCAGCTATCGCAACCTGGCCGGACTGCCCAGCCTGGCCTCCTGCACTCGCGATGTATATGCCGATGAACTGCGCTTGAGTCTGCCCGTAGCGTTGCGCATCGCCCACGGCATCGCCTCGGTGGGGGCGCATCTCCATTGCCAAGGGCTCACCCATGGTGATCTGTACGGACACAACATTCTATTCAATGACCAAGGCGACTGCCTGTTGGGAGATTTCGGCGCAGCGTCGTTCCACGGCACCCCGGACAGCGCACAGACCCGGGCATTGCAACGTATCGAAGTGCGGGCCTTTGGGATTCTGCTGGGGGAACTGCTGGAGCGGGTCGAACCCGGCGTCGTGGAGCTTGGAACACTGGAAGAATTGAAGGCGCGCTGTTGTCAGCCGCAGGTACTGGCTCGGCCGGGGTTTGATGAGATTGAGGGTTTGCTTAGCGAACTCAAGCGAATTGATCACTCCCATACCCACTGAGCTCACCCATCCTGGTGGCGAGGGGATTTATCCCCGTCGGGGCGGGAAGCGGCCCCGATGCAAACGACCTGACGCACCGCGATGTCGGGTTTTAGGGCTGCTTCGCAGCCCAACGGGGATAAATCCCCTCGCCACGGGGTGCCTGTGTTTCACAACACAGAGGCTGACCTTCGTCTCAGCCGGCCAGACCGACGAACATGTCCTGCACGTCGTCATGGTTGTCGAGGCCCTCCAGGAAGGCTTCGACTTCGGCCATCTGTTCGTCGGTCAGGCCGCTGACCGGGTTCTTGGGCTGGTAGCCCAGCTTGGCGGACAGCACGGTGAAGCCTTGCTCCGGCAACGCCTTCTGTACGGCGTCAAGGTCGGTCGGATCGGTGATGAACAGGGTCGCGCCCTCTTCGCCCGGCTCGAAATCCTGGGCACCGGCCTCGATGGCGGCCATTTCCGGATCGGCGTCCGGGGTGTCCGGCGTGGCCTCGATCATGCCTACATGGTTGAAATCCCATGCCACCGAACCTGAAGCGCCCAGTTGGCCCTTGCGGAAGGCGACGCGGATCTCGGCAACGGTGCGGTTGATGTTGTCGGTCACGCACTCGACGATCAGCGGCACCTGATGCGGCGCGAACCCTTCGTAGGTGACGCGGTGGTATTGCACGGTTTCGCCGAGCTGTCCGGAGCCCTTCTTGATGGCTCGCTCCAGGGTCTCGCGGGGCATGGAGGCCTTCTTGGCCTGTTCGACCACCAGTCGCAGGTGGGCATTGGTGGCGACATCGGCGCCGTTTCGCGCGGCAATACTGATTTCCTTCACCAGTTTGCCGAAGATCTTGCCCTTGGCGTTGGCAGCCGCTTCTTTGTGTTTAACCTTCCACTGTGCGCCCATTACTCACTCTCTTGTCTGACGCGCCGAGACATCTGCCGGCCGGCGCTGTGGCGCAAGTTTATACGGCCTAAACCGGCTGATCGACCAAAAAATGCAGCCGGGGAATCGACATTTCCGCAACGTAGCGTAGGGAATTTCTGAAACTGCGCTTCGCCCCCTCCGTTTTGCCCAAGGGTTTCGTACCCTCGTTGCCTCCTCTTCTCCAAGTAAGCACCGCAATGCGCAACGACACGGAAAGCCCCTTCAGCCTGACGCTCACGCAAAGCGACTTGCGCCTGCAAGTGCTGCGGTTCAGTGGTCGGGAAGCCCTCAACCGGCCGTATCGCTTCGACCTCGAACTGATCGGCCTGGCCCCGCCGATCAGCCCCGACACGCTACTGGGGCAACCGGCCTTCCTGCGCCTGGACGGCTCGTCCGGGGTGCATGGGATCGTGCACGATGTCGGCCTCAGCGCCCCTGCCGCGCACCGTATCGGCTATCGCCTGACGCTGGTTCCTTGTCTCCAGAACCTGGAACAAGGTCCGCAACGACGGGTTTTCCATCGCCTCAGCGTCGTGCAGATCCTGCAGCGCTTGCTGGAAGACCACGCATTGCCCGCCCATGGTTACCGCTTCGAGCTGCCCCATGGGCAGTATCCGTGCCGCCCCTTTTGTATCCAGTACGAGGAAAGCGACCTGGCACTGCTGCAACGGCTGTGCGAGGAAGAAGGCATCCACTACCACTTCGAACACACGCCCTACGGTCACGTCGCAGTATTTGCGGAAGATCCAAAAAGCTTTCCTACGCGATCTGTCGAATTATCCCTGCGTGCCGATGCTGGCGGCCAACAGACCATCGAGCACCTGTACCAGCATCACCGTTCCACACCGTCTGCCCCGACCTACCGTTTCAGCGACCGGGCGACGCCCCACGCCGCCACCGATGCGGCCAATCATGCCTTCGACGCTGCTGATCGCGAGGCGCTGCGGGGCAATCCAGCGCTGGCTCACGCCCACCAGGCCGGGCGCCGGAGCCTGGAGCGGCTGCGCTGCCGGCAGCGGGAGATCCACGGCCATAGCGCCCAACCCGCGCTGCGCAGCGGTCATGTCGTGCAAATCGACGGACACCCGGTCTCCACCTTCAACGATCAATGGCTGATCACCGAAATCGAACATCGCGGACGGCAATCCTCGATTCTCGAGGCGAACCCGTCGGCCGCACCGTCGGTCCGGGACTACCGAAACCGCTTCTCGGCCATCCCCTGGTCTACGGTGTACAGGCCGGCACTCGATCACCCCAGGCCCTGCATTCCCGGTTATCACATTGCGTATGTGCTTGGTCCTTCCGGCCAGCCGGCCCCGTTCGACGAGCATGGCCAGGTCCGGGTCAGCCTCTGGAACCCTCAGCAGGAAGGCATCGCCCTGCCGGTATCGCGGCAGATATTGAACGGCCACAGCGTACTCATCGCCGGCAGCGAAGTGCTGGTGAGCTTTCTCGATGGCGATCCCGACCGACCGGTGCTGTGCCCTGGAGCGATGGACAATGGCGGGCGCGTCGTCGCGCCATCATTGCCATCGTCGCACAACCGGGATTCACGGTTGCTGTTCGACTGGCTGCTCAACCCACCCGACACGACACCGTGATACATGCCCTGGGGTGGGCAAAAATTGACCTGGCACAAGCAAACCCGGCGAAACGGGCTTACAGTAAGCGCAACGCCGCCCAAGACGGCGCTCCCCCCTGATTGCCGGAGAGACTGCAATGCCCTGGAAAAGCTCCGAAAGCCGCTACAGTACCGCCACGGTCACCTTGCACTGGCTGATGCTGGTGTTGCTGGCGGTGGTATATGCCTGCATCGAATTGCGCGGGATCTTCCCCAAGGGCAGTGGCGGTCGAACCCTGATCAAGGAAGCGCACTTCATGCTGGGCCTGACGGTTTTCCTGCTGGTCTGGCTGCGCCTGTTCGCCCGCAGCATCGGCAAGGCACCGGCCATCTTTCCGGCTTCGCCTGCCTGGCAGACCGTCCTGGCGCGGCTGATGCATTGGGCGCTGTACCTGTTCATGATCGCCATGCCGCTACTGGGCTGGCTGATCACCAGCGCCGAGGGACATCAGGTGATGTTCTATGGGTTCGATCTGCCGTTGCTCGTCGACCAGGACAAGGATTTCGCCAAACGCCTCGAGGGCTGGCATGTGCTGGGCGGGACCATCGGCTATTGGTTGATCGGCCTGCACGCCCTGGCAGGGCTGTATCACCACTACATCGTGCGCGATAACACACTGCTGCGAATGATGCCCAAGCGCGGCTGACCCACCCTCATTCGAATCCCCGGCGACCCTGCAGGCCGCCGGTATGGACGAAAACCAGGCGAGTGCCCGGTGCGAACTGCCCGGCTTCGACCCTGGTCTTGAGCATCATCAGTGCCTTGCCGGTGTACAACGGCTCCAGTTCGATTGCCCGGGTGTCCGCGACGAAGGCGCTGAGCTCGGCATCGACCCGGGCGAAACCACCCCGGCTGCCGTCATGCAATTCATAAGGCAGATCGGCGAATCCTGCTTCTTTCAAGAGACTGGACACCTGCAACGCCACGCCGTGGTCCGGCGGCACCGCGAGCACACCATGGACCGTATGTTCCCCCGCCTCGGCCAGGACCAACCCCGCCAATGACGTCCCGGTGCCGCATGCCAGCCACCAACCATGATAGTCCGCCCATCCCAGCCTTGGCAGTTGCTCACGGACACTGGCCACCCAGGCCATGCAGCCTTGCGCGCCGGGCAATCCTGAACCGCCCTCGGGGACCGGGTATAGCTGCGGATAACGCGCCCGCCACGGCGTCCAGAAATCCACCGCGTGCCGTTCACGGTATCCACCGTAGCCCAGCCAGTGCAGCTCCATGCCGAACGCCATGAGATCAAGCACCGTGGGCGTTTGTCGGGGATGACCGCGCAACAGGCCGACCGTGGGGAAGTCGAAGCGTTTGCCGGCCGCGGCCAGGGCATGCAGATGGTTGGAGTAGGCGCCCCCCAGGCTCATGATGCCCTCGGCACCCACCTCATGGGCCGAGTGCAGATGATGAAGCAGCTTGAACCACTTGTTACCGCTGATCAGCGGATCGATCCGGTCCAGGCGCAGCACCGCCACCTCGACACCGGCACGGGCGAGCCAATCCAGATGAAGGGGTTCGAGTCGAGGTCGAGGATGCCAGTCGAGAGCGCCAAGCAGCATTGAAGCAAGCCGGATAGGAACGAACCGGCATCTTAACAGCTCGGTCGTCGATGACCGTCCACTTCCTGACGCCCCTTTTGGGGGCGGGCTTGCCCGTGAAGAAGCCGGCACGTTCAACAGGTCGGCAAACCCATCCACCTTTCGCGGGCAAGCCCGTTCGGAGTGAACGGGCGATCTTTTCCTACAGCTGCGCCGCCAGCCGCGAGCCCTGGTTGATTGCCCGTTTGGCATCCAGTTCCGCCGCCACGTCGGCGCCACCGATGAGGTGGACGGTCTGACCCGCCGCTTCCAGGCCTTCCTGCAGTTCGCGCAGCGGGTCCTGGCCGGCACAGATGACAATGTTGTCCACTGCCAGCACCTGGGGCTCGCCAGCGTCACCGATGCGGATGTGCAGACCTTCGTCGTCGATCTTCAGGTACTGGACACTGTTGAGCATCTGCACCTGCTTGTTCTTCAGGCCGGTGCGGTGAATCCAGCCGGTGGTCTTGCCCAGGCCATCGCCGACCTTGGAGGTCTTGCGCTGCAACAGGAATACTTGCCGCGCCGGCGCATGGGGCTCGGCCTTGATCCCGGCGACGCCGCCCCGTGCCTCGAGACGGCTGTCGATGCCCCACTCCTTCCAGAACGCTTCCCGATCCTGGCTGGTGGCAACGCCCTGGTGAACCAGAAACTCCGAAACGTCAAAACCGATGCCACCGGCCCCGATGACCGCCACGCTGCGGCCCACCGGCTTGCGCTCCAGGATCACATCCAGGTAGCTCAGGACCTTGGCGTGCTCCACCCCCGGAATCGCCGGTACTCGCGGCGCGATGCCGGTGGCGAGGATGATCTCGTCATAACCACCCGCCACCAGTTGCGCCACATCCACCCGGGTGTTGAGGCACAGTTCGACGTTGGTGGTCTGCAACTTGCGATTGAAATAACGCAGGGTCTCGTAGAACTCTTCCTTGCCCGGGACGCGTTTGGCAATGTTGAACTGCCCACCGATTTCGCTGGCCGAATCGAACAGCGTCACCTGGTGCCCTCGCTCGGCCGCTACGGTGGCCGCAGACAAGCCGGCCGGACCGGCCCCCACCACCGCGATTTTCTTCACCTGGGTCGCCGGCAGGTAGTTGAGCTCGGTTTCATGGCATGCCCGCGGGTTCACCAGGCAACTGGTGAGCTTGCCGCCAAAGGTATGGTCGAGGCAGGCCTGGTTGCAGCCGATGCAGGTGTTGATTTCATCCGCACGGCCGGCGGCGGCCTTGTTGACGAAAGCCGGATCCGCCAGGAATGGTCGCGCCATGGAGACCATGTCGGCGTCGCCTTCGGCCAGGATCCGCTCGGCCACTTCCGGCGTGTTGATACGGTTGGTGGTGATCAGCGGGATGCTCACCGAACCGCGCAGCTTGGCCGTGACCTTGCTGAACGCGGCCCGCGGTACCTTGGTGGCGATGGTGGGGATCCGCGCTTCGTGCCAGCCGATCCCCGTATTGATGATCGTCGCCCCTGCCTGTTCGATGGCCCTGGCCAACTGGACGATTTCCTCCCAGCTGCTACCGCCTTCCACCAGGTCGAGCATCGACAGGCGGAAAATGATGATGAAATCCGGACCTACCGCCTCGCGTACCCGACGCACGATTTCCACGGGCAAGCGCATGCGGTTTTCATAACTGCCACCCCAGCGATCGGTGCGGTGATTGGTGTGGGCCGCCAGGAACTGGTTAATGAAATAACCTTCGGAGCCCATGATTTCGACACCGTCGTATTCCGCCTGGCGGGCCAATACCGAGCAGGTCACGAAATCGCTGATCTGTTTCTCGATGCCCTCTTCGTCCAGCTCCTTGGGCTTGAATGGATTGATCGGCGCCTGGATCGCACTCGGCGCCACTTGCCGAGGGCTGTAGGCATAGCGGCCGGCATGGAGAATCTGCATGCAGATCTTGCCGCCGGCCTCATGGACGGCCCGGGTGACGATGCGGTGCTTGAGGGCTTCCTCCTCGGTGGTCAGCTTGGCCGCCCCCGAGTAAACGCCGCCCTCGTCGTTCGGCGCGATACCACCGGTGACCATCAGTCCCACCCCTCCAAGGGCACGCTCGGCAAAATAGGCCGCCATGCGCTCGAAACCACCGGGCTTTTCTTCAAGGCCGGTGTGCATCGACCCCATCAGGGTGCGGTTGCGCAGCGTGGTAAAACCCAAGTCCAGCGGGGCGAGCAGGTGCGGGTAATGAGAGGCTGTCATCGGTCACTCCACAACGGGCAAAATCACGGAAAAAATGCGGAGACTCTGGTGGCCTCCATCTGTCATGCCCGACAGCCTAAGAGCCACGGCGCAACGGCTCAATGACCGTAACTGACAACTTGATGATCCAAATGTGCAGCACCCCATCCCATCACTTACCACCCGCCGACCCGCTGCCGTAGCGCCCCTTCTCCCCCGAACACCTGCGATCCTGCTTGCGCGAGCCAGTTCGCGATGGCCAGGGATCCGTGTCGGTCACCTTGCGCCCTCGCATGGCGGACAGGTGCTTCCCGGATTGCACGCATCCTTTTGCTAATCCCTTGTTTTACCGTACCCTGCCCGTGACACTTCAAGCATCACGAACCGCACAAGGCCGTTGACTGTTCCCCCATGCGCAAACTTTTGTACCTGTTGTTTTCACTGGCCTCGATTGCCGCCCTGGTCACCTACGCGCTGTGGACGGCGGATCGTCCGGCGGGCCATTACCTGTCGGACCTGCGCATCAACCTGGCGGTCGACCAGGGCATCCCCGCCGATCAAGGCAATCTGCTGGGTATCCAGCCCGAGCTCTTCCCCACGGATTACCAGAGCCCCGAGCGACTGCATCGCAAACTCGCGGCCTATCTGCAGGCTGCTCGCGACCAGGGCTTTGTCAACGAAAAAACCATCGTGGTCCTGCCCGAGCACATCGGTACGTGGCTGATGATCAGCGGTGAAAAGGACGAGCTGTATCAGGCTGGGACATTGAAGGAAGCGATGAACTGGCTGGCCGTCAGCAACCCGTTGGCCTTTATCCGGGCCTTGCTCGCTGCCGAGGGCGATAAACGACTGGACGATGCGTACTTGCGCATGAAGGCCCAGGGCATGGCCCATGAGTACCAGGCGCTGTTTGGCGGCCTGGCCAAGGAGTTTGGCGTGACCCTGGTGGCCGGCTCCATCGTACTGCCCGAGCCCAGCGTCAGCGAGGGCGAACTGCGGATAGGTCCGGGCGCGCTGTACAACAGCAGCCTGGTGTTCGGTCGCGATGGCCGACCGCTCGGGCAACCTCAGCGCCAGCAGCATCCTGTATTCGATCAACACGAGGTACTGGGTAGCGAACGCTCCGACACACCTCGCGTCATCGACACCCCGGCCGGACGCCTGGGGGTGCTGATCGGCAGCGACAGTTGGTACCCGGTCTATTATCGACAACTCAACGAACAGGGCGCACAACTGATCGCCGTCCCCGCCTTTGTCCTGGGACGAGACACCTGGAACGAACCCTGGAGCGGCTATAAAGGCCTCTCCACCCCCAGCGAGGTCAGCCTCAAGCCAGGAGAAGTGAGCGAAGGCCAGGCCTGGCATCGCCTGACCCTGACCAGCCAGCTGCCCATCAGCCAGGCCAAGGGCGGCGTCAGCGTGTTCCTGCGGGGGCAGTTCTGGGACAACGGAAGCGCCGGCCAAAGCTTTATCAGCCACGGCGGCCAGCATTTCCCTGACGGCGAAGCCCGTGGCGCGCGCTTGCTGAACCTGTGGTTGTAGCATGAAACCGCAGCCGATGCGCCTGGGGGACCTGTCAGTGGCTTTCGTCCATAGCCTGGCCGATGCGGTCGCCAGCCACGGACAGGATCCCCAGCCCTTGCTGGAACAATATGGCCTCGATGCCGCACGCCTCGCGGAGCCTGGGGCACGGTTGTCGATTCCACGCTACATGCGCCTGGGCCATGCCGCGATCCAGCAGACGGCAGACCCGGCCCTGGGCCTGCGCATGGGGCGCCTCAGCCGCTTGAGCCAGGCTGGCCTGGCCGGTGTCACCGCGGCCCAGGCCCCGACGGTCCGCGAAGCCGCACGCTGCATGGTTCGCTTCGAGCCGCTCTACGGCTCCAACTACCGTGGTCAATCGAGCTTTCACGAAGATGCCCAGGGCGCCTGGGTACGGTTCTATTCCATCAGTCCGTATAACGCCTATAACCGCTTCGTCGTGGACTCGATCATCGCCGGCTGGCTCCAGCAGCTCTCCAGCGTGAGCGGCAACCCGCTGCGAGCCGAGCGCATAGAGATCGAATTCGAAGCGCCGGCCTACCTGGAAGCCTACCGGGCACTCGGTGATTGCCCGATCATATTCGGGGCCGAACAGAACCAGTTGCGCCTGGGCCTGGAAAGCCTCGCCCAGCGCAACCCACAGCACTGCCCCAGCACTTGGCGGCACCTGCTGCAACTGTGTGAACGGGAACTGGAACAACTCACCCGCACCCGCAGCCTGCGCGAGCGCATCATCCAACTGCTGGGGCCGTTGCTCAGCGGTGGCCGTGAACCCGGCCTGGAAGAAGTGGCGGCACGCCTGAAGCTACCGACCTGGACGCTACGCCGAAAACTGGCGGAAGAAGGCACACAATTTCGCGCCATTCTCAACGACACTCGGCGCGACCTGGCCATGACCTACATTCGCGACACTGAACTGGCGTTCGGTGAAATCGCCTATTTGCTGGGGTTTGCCTCAGCCGAAGCATTTCAACGCGCGTTCAAGCGCTGGAATGGCCAGACGCCCGGAGAGTTTCGTCGCAGTCATCGGAACAAATGAGCCTCGAGCCCGCCGCCTGCTGCCTTCCTACAGCTCGGTGGCGTCCTCGGCGGGTTCCGGCGGATCCAGCTCATACGCCTGATATTCCAGCAGCTCTTCCTGATAGTCGTCCATTGCGAATCCTTCCCCTGTTCGTTGAAACCGATGCCTGATGGCGCTGGTATCAGCATAAAGCTGCTTTATGAATAAAACATGAAGCAAAAGCTTCATGAATTAAACGTAGCACAACGGCAGGAAATTAAAGGGTGATCTGTGGCAAGGTATTTCAACCTCGCCACAAGGCTTCACGAGGCAGGCAGCGGCTGGATGGGTTCAGAGGGAGGCGGCAGGTCACTGGGCGGGGGCGGCGTGATGGGCTCCTGGGTCGGCTCCGGCGCTGTAACGGGCACGGCCTCCCCTGATGGCGCTACTTCACTGGGCGCGATCGGTGCAGGTTCCGCAGGAGGCACCACTGGTTCCGAGGCCGCTGGGAGGACCTGAGCCGGGGCTGGCGCAGCTTCCTGCTGCGTCGGCGCTACGGGCGCCGGGGCTGACGGCTCCGGCATCGGCGCAGGCGTCAACGCGGCAGGCTCTACCCTGGTTTCCGGAACGCCCAGCTCAGCTTTCGGTTTATCGGCACTTTCAGCGCCCTTCTTCGCTTCCGCTGGCAGGAATGCCTCCACCAGCGCAAAGAAACGCTCATAGAACTTGGCCGCCGATACCGTTTCACTGGCGACCTTGACCATCGAATCATCCGACGAACCGATGGGCATCGACACCGACCCCAGCACTCCCACGCCCAGGCTGGCGGAGTTGTTGATCTTCTTCAGCGCGTAACGGTCCTGCAGCGCGTTGGCGAACATGGTCGAACGGTGTCCGGTGCCGCTGTCCTGCGCGCAGACCAGGTTGAAGCTGATCTCCATGTGAGTATCACCGGTCTGCTGGAAGCTCTTGTGGCCGCTGACCAGTTTCGGATCGCTGCTGGTAATGATGTAGCCCTGGCTGAGCAGCGCACGGCGCCCGGCCTCGCAGGTCGCTGCATCGCTCACCGGATAGGTCCGGGAATAGGTACCGGAGTCATCGAAGTTCTCATGCTCGTAAATGGCGGCTTTCTTCGACGAGCAACCGGCTGCGACAGCCAGCATCAGTGCCAGCCCGACGGTGCGCATGTGAAATGATCTGAACATTGAACATCCTGAAGAAAACGGTCCGGGGCGCATTGTGCAACACAACGCTTCCGGTGATGTGGGGATTCGTGTCTCAAAGGGGTTACAAGTCTACCGGGGGATGTTTATCGGAAAAAGACGCAAACCCGGCGGATCGATGAACATCCTGTTAATCGCAACGCGCAGAAACAAAAAACCCCGACTTTCCAGTCGGGGTCTTTGTGAAGCGAACTACCGGAGCATCAGTACCGCTTGATGTCCGCTTCGCTCTCCAGCTGCTTGCGATAAGCCGCGAAGTCCTGCTGACCAATTCGGGAGGCCAGGTAGCGACGGTATTCGGCTTTCTCTGCGTCGGTCGGCGCCGCAGCCTCGTTCACCCCGTTCAGGCGCACGATCATCAGGCTTCCATCAGGCAAGGTGACGCTGGTGAACGTCGGCTTGTCCTTGGATTCCGGCTTGGGCATGCGGAACAGTGCCTGCAGGACGGCTGGATCGATGCCTTCCTGGCTGCGAGTCGCCGCCTCGGTGACTTTCCAGCCCTGGCCATCGACAGGCTTGTCCAGTGCGGTCTTGCCTTCGCGCAGGCTAACGATCAATTCGTCCGCCCGGGTCTTGGCTGCCGCGCTGGCATGCTCCTTCGTCAACTGGGCGCGAATGGCCGTTTCGACGCGCTCCAGGGGAAGCTGCTCGGGCTTGCGGTGTTCCTTGGCGCGCAGCACGACGACGGTTTCCGGGTCCAGTTCGATGGCGGTGCTGTTGGCGCCATCATCGAGTACTTCCGGGCTGAACGCGGCGGTGACAACGGCGCGGTTGGCCGCGATCCCTTCCCCACCTTCGCGACCGAACGGCGCGGACGTATGAACGGTCAGTTTCAGGTCCTGGGCCGGCTGGGCCAGATCGGAGGCTTCGAAAGAGGCATCTTCCAGTTGCTTGGTCGCCTCCACGAAACGCTGCTCCACTTGCTGAGTCTTCAGTTCGCGGGTCAGCTTGTCCTTGAGGCTGGCAAAACTCGGCACCTCAGGCGCCTCGACGCCCAACAGCTTGATCAGGTGGAAACCGAAATCGGTACGCACCGGCGCGGACACCTGATCCTTGTTCAAGGCATACAGGGCCTTTTCGAATTCCGGGTCATAGACACCCGGACCGGCATAGCCGAGATCACCGCCATTGTTCGCCGAACCCGGATCCTGGGAGAACTCCTTCGCCAGGGCTTCGAACGATTCGCCCTTGGCCAGGCGAGCCTGGATGTCCTCGATCCTGGCCTTGGCCTGGGCCTCGGTGACCTTGTCATTGACCTCGATCAGGATATGCGCCGCCCGACGTTGCTCGGACAGGTTGGCGATTTCCTTCTGGTAAGCCGCCTGCAGGTCTTCATCCTTGACGCTGACCTGATCGAAGAACGAGGCCTTCTTCAGTTCAAGGTAATCGATCACCACCTGATCGGGAGTCATGAACTCCTTGGCGTGCTTGTCGTAATAAGCCTTGACCTCGTCATCGGTCAGCTTCACCGCCGACGCGTCGCTCTTGATGGTGAGGGTGGCGAAATCACGGGTCTGTTTTTCCAGGCGGGCGAATGCCAGCACCTGGGCATCGGTGACAAAGCCACTGCCGGCCAGGCCGGCGCGCAACTGGCCGATCAGCATTTCCTGGGCCAGCATCTGGCGGAACTGCATACGGCTGTAGCCCAGTTGGCGAATCACCTGGTCGAAGCGCTCGGCGCTGAATTTGCCGTCGACCTGGAACTCAGGTGTCTGCAGGATTACCTGGTCCAGCGCGGCTTCGGAGAAAGCGAATTTCGCGTCATGGGCGCCTTGCAGCAGCAGCTTGCGGTCGATCAGCCCCTTGAGGGCCGAGTCGCGCAGCATTTTTTCGTCCAGCAAGGAGGCGTCGAAATCCTTGCCCAGCTGTTGCATGAGCTGGCGACGTTGCATATCGACAGCCTGGCTCAGCTCGTTCTGGCTGATTTTCTCGCCGTTGACCTTGGCCGCTTCATTGCTGTTGCTGGTGGCTTGAAAAATGGCATCGAAACCGGTCAACGCCATCAGTGCGACGATGACTCCGATGATGGTCTTGGCAATCCAGCCCTGTGAATTGTCCCTGATATTCTGCAGCATGCGTCCCCCAGAAACGGTTGAACTTCAAAAATTAGGCAACCGTGGAGCGTGGGTAGAATCCGGATAGAAGAAAGGCGCATCCGAGGATGCGCCTTCTCGTTACTGGCGGAGCGGACCGGGCTCGAACCCGCGAGCCCTGGCACGACAGGCCGTTTGAAAACCGACCGTGTTACCGCTCCGCTGCCAAGCCAGGCATGACCCCGACCCGGATAAACTCAATGAAACCTTAGTTGACGGCGTCTTTCAGTGCTTTACCAGCCTTGAAGCTTGGCTTCTTGGCGGCCTTGATTTGCAGAGCCTGGCCAGTCTGAGGGTTGCGACCGGTACGAGCCGGACGATCAGTGACGGAGAAGGTGCCGAAACCAACCAGAACAACGGAGTCGCCAGCCTTGAGAGCGCCAGTGACGGATTCGATTACAGCGTCCAGCGCACGGCCAGCAGCAGCTTTCGGGATATCAGCGGATGCAGCGATAGCATCAATCAGTTCCGACTTGTTCACTCTAAGTCCCCTTATATCTATTTGAGATGATTCTAAGTTTTTTTGGTGAAAGCAAAAACGAGTGCTGAATGGCCTACAGACACTTAAGAGCCGCTTTATAACAAGGGCTCTAAAAAACTGTCAAGGAAGCCCCCCAGGCAAATGCGTGTTAATGCGTGCTAATTCTTTCCTTAGAGTCAGACTCTCGCTTTTCGTCCTTCGCGACTATCTCCGGAGCCACATCCGGCAAGGGCTCCGGCGCGTATTGCAGCGCAATTTGCAGGACTTCGTCAATCCATTTAACCGGTTTAATCTGAAGATCCTGCTTGATGTTGTCGGGAATTTCCTTGAGATCACGAACATTCTCTTCGGGAATGATCACGATCTTGATCCCACCGCGATGCGCCGCCAGCAGTTTTTCCTTGAGCCCACCAATGGCCAGTACCTGGCCACGCAGGGTGATTTCGCCGGTCATCGCCACATCGGCGCGCACCGGAATGCCGGTCAGGGCCGAAACCAGGGCCGTGCACATGCCTACGCCAGCGCTGGGGCCGTCCTTGGGCGTCGCCCCTTCCGGCATGTGGATATGGGTGTCGCGCTTCTCGTGGAAGTCCACGGGGATGCCCAGGCTACGGGCCCGGCTGCGCACGACGGTCTGGGCCGCGGTGATCGATTCGACCATCACATCGCCCAGGGAACCGGTCTTGATCAGTTGCCCCTTGCCCGGTACGACTGCCGCCTCGATGGTCAGCAATTCGCCACCGACCTGGGTCCACGCCAGCCCGGTCACCTGACCGATCTGATCCTGCTGCTCGGCCAGGCCGTAACGGAACTTGCGTACGCCCAGGAAGTGCTCCAGCAGGTCCGAAGTAACCTTGACCGCGAAGCGTTTTTCCAGCGCATGCTCCTTGACCGCCTTGCGGCAGACCTTGGCGATCTGCCGCTCCAGACCGCGCACGCCCGCTTCGCGAGTGTAGTAACGGATGATGTCGCGGATCGCCTCCTCGTCGAACTCCAGCTCGCCTTTTTTCAGGCCATTGGCCTGGATCTGCTTGGGCGAAAGGTATTTGACGGCGATATTGATCTTCTCGTCCTCGGTGTAGCCCGGCAGACGAATCACCTCCATCCGGTCCAGCAGCGCTGGCGGAATGTTCATGGAGTTGGAGGTGCAGAGGAACATCACGTCCGACAGGTCGTAGTCGACCTCAAGGTAGTGATCGTTGAAGTTGTGATTCTGCTCGGGATCGAGGACTTCCAGCAATGCAGAGGCCGGATCGCCCCGCATATCGCTGCCCATCTTGTCGATTTCGTCCAGAAGGAACAGCGGATTGCGCACGCCGACCTTTGTCATCTTTTGAATCAATCTTCCCGGCATCGACCCGATGTAAGTCCGGCGATGCCCGCGGATTTCCGCCTCGTCACGCACGCCACCCAGAGCCATGCGAACGAATTTACGGTTGGTCGCGTGGGCAATCGACTCCGCAAGGGAGGTTTTACCGACCCCGGGAGGACCGACCAGGCAAAGGACCGGGCCACGAATCTTTTTCACGCGTTTCTGTACGGCGAGGTATTCGAGGATGCGCTCCTTGACCTCCTCCAGGCCGTAATGGTCGGCATCGAGGATATCTTCGGCGCGAGCCAGGTCCAGACGCACCTTGCTCTGGGCTTTCCATGGCACCTGGACCAGCCAGTCGATATAGGAGCGCACCACGGTGGCCTCAGCGGACATCGGCGACATCTGCTTGAGCTTGTTCAGCTCGGCCTGGGCCTTGGCAAGGGCGTCCTTCGGCAGGCCGGCAGCATCGATTCGCTTCTTCAGCTCTTCGATCTCGTTATGGCCTTCGTCTCCGTCACCCAGCTCCTTCTGAATGGCCTTCATCTGCTCATTCAGGTAGTACTCGCGCTGACTGCGCTCCATCTGCTTCTTGACCCGACCGCGGATGCGTTTTTCGACCTGCAGCAGGTCGATTTCGCCGTCGAGCAACGCCAATACATGCTCGACACGGGCGGACAGGTCGATGATCTCGAGGATTTCCTGCTTCTGCTCGATCTTGAGGGCCATATGCGCGGCCATGGTATCGACCAGGCGCCCAGGTTCATCGATGCTGTTGAGCGACGACAGGACCTCTGCCGGCACCTTCTTGCCCAACTGCACGTACTGCTCGAATTGAGACAGCAGGCTGCGGACAAACACCTCGGACTCACGCTCAGGCACCTCGGCTTCGTCGATCAGCGACACTTCGGCACGGCAATGGCCGTTTACTTCGCTGAAGCGCTCGACCGCACCCCGTTGCTCGCCTTCGACCAGAACCTTGACCGTGCCGTCAGGCAGCTTGAGCAGTTGCAGAACCGTTGCAATCGTACCTACGCGATAAAGTGCGTCTTCGCCGGGATCATCGTCAGCAGGATTTCTCTGAGCCAGCAGAAGGATCTGCTTGTCACCCGTCATCGCAGCCTCGAGGGCTTCGATGGACTTCTCGCGCCCCACGAACAGCGGGATAACCATGTGCGGATACACCACGACATCGCGCAATGGCAGGAGAGGCAATTCGATGGTTGTCTTCATGATTTCGCCTCTACGGCGGCACTAAGGCCGGAAACAGATGAATGTAAGCTTGAAACCAAGATGGGGGCAGCCTTGAAAAAAAACAAGCGCTAAGACACGTCTAAATCACGCTAAAAGCAAAGGGGCCCGAAGGCCCCTCCTTTATTCCGGCGACCGGACGCTCAGGCGTCCGGGGCAGCCTTGGCAGCCGGCTCACTGTTTTCGTAGATATACAGCGGCTTGGACTTGCCTTCTATGACGCTTTCATCGATCACGACTTTACTCACATCGGACTGCGAGGGAATCTCGTACATCGTGTCGAGCAATACGCCTTCGAGAATCGAGCGCAACCCACGGGCACCGGTCTTGCGTTCCAGGGCACGTTTGGCAACCGATTTCAGCGCGTCGGAACGGAACTCCAGGTCTACACCCTCCATTTCGAACAGCTTGGCATATTGCTTGGTCAGGGCGTTCTTCGGCTCGGTCAGGATCTGCATCAATGCAGCCTCGTCCAGCTCGTCCAACGTCGCCAGGACCGGCAGGCGACCAACGAACTCCGGGATCAGACCGAACTTGACCAGATCGTCAGGCTCGACTTCACGCAGGGACTCGCCAACCTTCTTGCCCTCTTCCTTGCTGCGGACCTCGGCATTGAAACCGATGCCCCCACGGGTGGAACGGTTCTGGATGACCTTTTCCAGGCCGGAGAACGCGCCGCCGCAGATGAACAGGATGTTACGGGTATCGACCTGCAGGAATTCCTGCTGCGGGTGCTTGCGCCCGCCCTGGGGCGGAACGGAAGCGACCGTGCCTTCGATCAACTTGAGCAAGGCCTGCTGCACGCCCTCGCCGGAAACATCCCGGGTGATGGACGGGTTGTCGGACTTGCGGGAAATCTTGTCGATTTCGTCGATGTAGACGATGCCCATCTGGGCTTTTTCCACATCGTAGTCGCACTTTTGCAACAGTTTCTGAATTATGTTCTCGACATCCTCACCCACGTAGCCCGCCTCGGTAAGGGTGGTCGCGTCGGCGATGGTGAAGGGAACATTCAGCAAACGAGCCAGTGTCTCGGCAAGCAGGGTCTTACCCGAGCCTGTCGGGCCGATCAGCAGGATGTTGCTCTTGCCGAGTTCGACCTCGTCATTTTTTTTGTCACGTTGGTTCAGGCGCTTGTAGTGGTTGTACACCGCTACGGCCAGTACCTTTTTCGCGCGCTCCTGACCAATTACATACTGGTCGAGGATGCCGCTGATTTCTTTGGGCGAAGGCAACTTATGCGCGCTGCTTTCGGCCTGGGCTTCCTGCACCTCCTCGCGGATGATGTCATTGCACAGGTCGACGCACTCGTCGCAAATGAAGACCGAGGGACCGGCAATCAATTTGCGTACTTCATGCTGGCTTTTGCCACAGAAGGAGCAATAAAGCAGTTTGCCGTTGTCCTCGCCGTTGCGGGTGTCAGTCATTCGATCGATCCAAATCCGATAGGCTTGCAACACAAGATGAAGGCAATTGCGGGCTTTTTCAAGCCCGCAGGCGGCCGGTCATCCCAACCACCTGCATTTTGAACGACTCAGGCAGGCATCTGACGCTTGTTAATCACGGAGTCGATCAGGCCGTACTCGGCCGCACGCTCGGCGCTCATGAAGTTGTCACGCTCGGTGTCTCGCTCAATGGTTTCAAGGCTTTGGCCGGTATGATGGGCCAGCAGCGAGTTCAGACGCGAACGGATATGGAGGATTTCCTTGGCATGGATGTCGATGTCCGACGCCTGGCCCTGGAAGCCGCCCAACGGCTGGTGGATCATCATGCGCGAGTTAGGCAGGCAGTGACGCTTGCCCGCTGCGCCGCCGGCGAGCAGGAAAGCACCCATGCTGCAGGCCTGGCCGATGCAGATGGTGGAGACGTCCGGTTTGATGAACTGCATGGTGTCGTAGATCGACATGCCAGCCGTCACCGAACCGCCAGGTGAGTTGATATACAGATGGATATCCTTGTCCGGGTTTTCCGCTTCAAGGAACAGCAGTTGTGCCGCCACGAGGTTGGCCATGTAGTCTTCGACGGGCCCGATCAGGAAAATGACGCGTTCCTTGAGCAGGCGCGAATAGATGTCATAGGCACGTTCGCCACGAGCGGACTGCTCGATAACCATCGGGACCAGGCCGCCTGCGGCCTGGATGTCAGAGCTCTGCTGATAAAAAGAATTGCGGGACATGTCTCGCAGTCACTCCCAAATAGTTATGTCTTGAATACGCATAAGCCAGCGCGAAGGCTGGCTTATGGTGTGTATTTCTTACCGCAGAAAAATCAATCGGCTTGTGCAGCTTCCACCGGCTTGACCGCTTCTTCGTAAGAGACCGCTTTATCGGTCACGCTAGCTTTCTGCAGAACAGTATCCACAACTTGTTCTTCCAGCACAACCGAACGGACTTCGTTCAGCTGCTGCTCGTTCTTGTAGTACCAGGACACGACTTGCTCAGGCTCCTGGTAAGCCGAAGCCATTTCCTGGATCAACTCGCGAACGCGGGCGTCATCAGGCTTGAGTTCGTACTGCTTGACCACTTCGGCTACGATCAGACCCAGCACGACGCGGCGCTTGGCCTGCTCTTCGAACAGCTCGGCTGGCAGTTGGTCCGGCTTGATGTTGCCACCGAATTGCTGGACGGCCTGCACGCGCAGACGATTCACTTCGTTGTCCAGCAGCGCCTTCGGCACTTCGATCGGATTGGAGGCCAGCAGACCGTCCATGACCTGGTTCTTGATCTTGGACTTGATGGCCTGACGCAGCTCACGCTCCATGTTCTTGCGAACTTCGGCGCGGAAACCGTCGAGGCCGGTTTCCTTGATACCGAACTGGGCGAAGAACTCTTCGTTCAGTTCAGGCAGCTTCGGCTCGGAGACACTGTTGACGGTCACGGTGAACTCGGCGGCCTTGCCGGCCAGGTCCAGGTTCTGGTAGTCCTCAGGGAAGGTCACGTTCAGAACGCGCTCCTCGCCCGCTTTCGCGCCGACCAGGCCATCTTCGAAGCCTGGGATCATGCGACCGGAGCCCAGCACCAGCTGGGTAGCCTTGGCGGAACCGCCGGCGAACACTTCACCGTCGACTTTGCCGACGAAGTCGATGTTCAGCTGGTCTTCGTTCTGCGCAGCACGATCGGTCACTTCGAAACGGGTGTTCTGCTTGCGCAGGATGTCCAGCATCTTGTCCAGGTCGGCGTCCGATACTTCGGCGCTCAGGCGCTCGACAGCGATGGACTCGAAGCCGGCAACGGTGAACTCAGGGAACACTTCGAACGTGGCGACGAACTCCAGGTCCTTGCCTTTTTCCAGCACTTTAGGCTCGACGGATGGAGCACCGGCCGGGTTCAGCTTCTGCTCGACAACCGCTTCGTAGAACGAAGACTGGATCACATCGCCCACTGCTTCCTGGCGCGCATCAGCTTCGTAACGCTGACGGATCACGCTCATCGGCACTTTGCCTGGACGGAAACCTGGGATTTTGGCCTTTTGTGCAGTCTGCTGCAGACGCTTGTTGACCTGAGTCTCGATGCGATCAGCAGGCACGATGATGCTCATGCGACGCTCAAGAGCAGAAGTACTTTCAACAGAAACTTGCATGGATATTCCTCGTTGCACAGACGTTGGCCGGGTGTTTCCGACCCCAGAATCAAGGGCATGCATTCTAGTAGGTCAAACTCAAGAAGTCACCCTACTGAAAACAACCGGAAAACAAGCACCGACATTAAGGGGAGACAAACGGTCATGCCTCGCCCGGATTGCAAATTCAGCCAGTCAAGCCAGGAGCTCTGGACCAACGCTTCTATATATAGAAGCGAGCACTCGTCGCTCTTCGGTACTCAGCCCCGCCGGAAGACCAACGGCATGCCGTGTATCATCACGAAACACAATCACCGCGAACCGCCAGCCGCGCCGAGCGAGACCGGACCGGACATGAACAGCCGATCGCCAGAAACAAAAACGGCGCAGTCCTCTTCAGGTACTGCGCCGTTCTCTGCTAATTGAATAGCGATTTGTATGGTGCGGACGGAGAGACTCGAACTCTCACACCTTGCGGCGCTGGAACCTAAATCCAGTGTGTCTACCAATTCCACCACATCCGCATGTCCAGCGACTTGTATAAACGACCCGGACATCTGGATCAGTTTGAAGCCCCTGGCTTTTAAAGCAAAGGCGCCAGACTGTTAGATCTGGCGCCTTTTAGAATATGGGGTGGACGATGGGGATCGAACCCACGACAACGGGAGTCACAATCCCGTGCTCTACCAACTGAGCTACGCCCACCATATTGCCTTGTTGCGTTACTTGTGCCAAAGCTGCCTAATGGCGCACCCGGCAGGACTCGAACCTGCGACCATCCGCTTAGAAGGCGGATGCTCTATCCAGCTGAGCTACGGGCGCCTTTTTAATCTGTATTCTTTGACGATTACAAACTAAGTGCTTTCAGCTTTGCCGAATTGAAACAACCAACTCCGCTCAACCTACTTAACCAGTGCTAGGCTGTGCCCGACAAGTGCGACGAATGTTATAGACGGCCTGACAGGTCGTCAACTCTTTTCTAAAAAAAATTCATTTAATTAAAGGGGTTAGGGGAATTTGCAGACCAAGCGCCTTTGCCCTCACGCCTCGGCATGCGAGAATGCGCTCTCTTTTTTTCCCCTCTCGATGGTTAACCACGCGCAATGACTGCACAACTTATCGACGGCAAATCGATCGCCGCCAGCCTGCGCCAGCAGATCGCCCAACGCGTTACCGAGCGTCGCCAGCAAGGCCTGCGCACCCCCGGTCTTGCGGTGATCCTGGTCGGCAGCGATCCTGCCTCTCAGGTTTATGTCTCGCACAAGCGTAAAGACTGTGAAGAGGTCGGCTTCCTTTCCCAGGCCTACGACCTGCCTTCCGAAACCACCCAGCAAGCGTTGGCCGATCTGATCGATCGTCTCAACGATGACCCGAACATCGATGGGGTCCTGCTCCAGTTGCCCCTGCCTGAGCACCTCGACGCTTCCAAGCTGCTGGAGCGTATCCGCCCGGACAAGGACGTCGACGGTTTCCACCCTTATAACGTCGGCCGCCTGGCCCAGCGCATCCCGCTGCTGCGGCCCTGCACGCCCAAAGGCATCATGACGCTGCTGCAAAGCACTGGCGTGGATCTCTATGGGCTCGATGCCGTGGTCGTGGGCGCATCCAACATCGTTGGTCGCCCGATGGCCATGGAATTGCTGCTGGCCGGCTGCACGGTCACTGTGACCCACCGCTTCACCAAGGACCTGGCCGGCCACGTCGGACGCGCCGACCTGGTGGTCGTGGCCGCCGGCAAACCCGGCCTGGTGAAGGGCGAGTGGATCAAGGAAGGGGCCATCGTCATCGACGTGGGCATCAATCGCCAGGATGACGGCAAGCTGGTGGGCGACGTGGTCTATGAGACCGCACTGCCGCGCGCCGGCTGGATCACACCGGTGCCTGGCGGAGTGGGCCCGATGACCCGTGCATGCCTGCTGGAAAACACCTTGTACGCGGCGGAAACCCTGCATAGCTGATCGCAGCTTCAGCCGCCTGCCCCCTGCGGAAGCCAGTGGCGCTTTCGCAGGCGTTTCTGCGCCTGATCGAACGACACGCACGCCCTCCCTCATCGCCACTCGATGACATATTTTTCAGGTTCGATCCTGCAGGATCGCACCCGATTAAATTTTATTCATTCACTCGCACCCGCGGCGCAGGCATGTAGCGCGGTTGTCACCCATACTCATAAAATGCAGCGCTTTTTTCAAAGCCGTTGCCGAACGGTACCTTACAACTCCATCGAGTCTACTCGCGTGAAAATCCGTCTTTCGATCCTCAGCCTGTTCTTCGCTTTCTCAGGCGCCCTTGCCACCCAGGATGTCCACGCGCAGGAAACCATCGCGACCCCACGAGACACCTCGAAACTGCAAGTCGCGTCGGGCAGCGCGATGCTGTTGGACCTGCAGACGGATAAAGTCGTCTACTCCAGCAACCCGGACGTGGTGGTTCCGATCGCGTCGGTGACCAAATTGATGACTGGCCTGATCGTGCTGGACGCCAAACAGAACCTGGACGAATACATCTCCATCACGATTGCCAACACACCCGAGATGAAAGGTGTGTTTTCCCGGGTCAAGCTCAACAGTGAACTGTCGCGCCGCGACGTACTGCTGATCGCCTTGATGTCTTCGGAGAACCGCGCCGCCGCCAGCCTCGCCCACCACTACCCGGGCGGTTACGCGGCCTTCATCGCCGCCATGAACGCCAAGGCCAAGGCCCTTGGCATGACCAGCACTCATTATGTCGAGCCCACTGGCCTGTCGATCCATAACGTCTCCACCGCCCGGGACCTGACGAAGCTGTTGATCGCCGCTCGCAAATATCCGCTGCTCAGCGAATTGAGCACCACCAAGGAAAAGACCGTCACCTTCCGCAAGCCGGTCTACAGCCTGGGCTTTCGCAACACCGATCACCTGGTCCACAGGGGCAACTGGGATATTCAGCTGACCAAGACCGGCTTTACCAACCAGGCCGGACATTGCCTGGTGCTGGTGACGAAAATGGGCAATCGCCCGATGGCGCTGGTCATCCTCGATGCCTTCGGCAAATACACACATTTTGCCGACGCAAGCCGGATTCGCAGCTGGGTCGAAACCGGCAAGAGCACCAGCGCTCCGGCCGTGGCCCTGCAATACAAGGCAGCAAAAAACCTGAAAAGCCGCCAGACCGGTGTGGTGGAAGCCTCCCAATAAGCGTGCGGCAATAAATGAACAGCCCCGGATATCCGGGGCTGTTTGCGTTCAGGGCTTGAGATTGCCCAACGGATCATAGGCCTTGGAAGAAGGCGGATCCTGCTCTTTCCTGTCGTCCCGCGGGGCCTTGGCCGGTCCTATCGGGTCGACCTGGGGATCGTCGAGATCCGGCGAATCCGGATCGAATCCCAGGTCGTCTTCGGCGGACGAGTGTTCGGAAGAATGGGGCCCTGTGGGGGTTTTCGACTGTGCCATACGTGCCTCCTCGAATCAGGGCCCGAACGTCGGAACCCTGACGATAAGAGCCCCTGGCAGCTCAGGTCGTGCCCGGCAGGTGACGAACGGGGCAGGCACTCAATGGGCCGCACCCAGGGCCTTGCTGGCCCGAGCCGCCGCTTGCTCCTGCCCTGCCCCGGCCAGCTCGTCGGCAGCCTTCAGCCAGCGCCGCGAGTCAACGTTGGCCGGCAGTTGCGTCGGTCGCTGGAGCAATACAGCCCAGCCACCGGCGTCCTTCAGGGCAGACTCGAACCCACTGAAACTCATCGACAGCCGGCGGTTCATGCCCGAACGCAGCAAGACCGTCTGCTTCTGCCGGTTGTAGCCGGCAAGGATTGCGTACCGAGGCCCGGACCAGAATGCGGAGCCTTCGGTGTAACGCAGCAATACGGGGTTGCCCGCCGCAACCTGCTCCAGCAGTGCGTCCAGGCGACTGTCGAGCGGGTACACCACCAGCCCGTACTCACGCGCCAACGTCTGCATGTTCTGCTGCAGATGGGCTTCGCCGCCCGGCAAATGCAGCGGTTTCTCCAGCAGTCCTGGCGTGATCACCGTGCCTTGCAGGGTCAGCAGGGCCGCCAGGGACTGCGGCGCGCCCAGGTAAAGCTCGCCGCGATAGAACGGCACGCTATTGAGCTCGACCCGTTCGGGCAGGCGCTGGATCTGGGGCGACACCCCACCGGCGCAACCCGCCAGGGCCACCAGACAGGCAACGGCAGATACCAATGATCGGATAGAGGGAATGACCGACGACATGATGACTCTCTTGTTCAGGCACCCGGCATCCGGGCCAGGCTTGGGGCGTCGATCATAAGATGCCCGCGCCTCCCTGGTATAGCCTTTAACCGCAGTCTGGTCGCCGCAATAGAACGATCCGGTCCGACGCCAAGGGATGCGTTCGACTGCTTGCAATACTTGAACAGCTAAACTGTCCATTGAACAGAGTGCGTTGCCCCGATCCGGGGTTGAGGAGGCCCTATGAGCCTGACGACCACCATTGTGATGCTTGTATTCGGCTGGCTGAGCGTAGCGACGGCCATGCTGTGGGGGGTCCTGCGGATCACCCGCCGTCATCATCACGCACCGCCACAAACGGAAAAAACCGCGAAACCCGCCAGGCGCCACGTCGCCGCACACTGACCGATCACTATCCAGCATGAAAAAAAACCGCCCGGGCATGGACCCGGGCGGCTTGTTCATGACCTCGTGGAATCAGGCGTTTTCGGCTTCGACCGAAGCCTTTTGCCGGGCACGGCGGGCCATCATGTTCAGCACTTCAATCGCAGCCGAGAACGCCATGGCCGCGTAGATGTAGCCCTTGGGCACGTGGGCCCCGAAGCCTTCGGCGATCAGCGTCATACCAATCATGATCAGGAAGCCCAGGGCCAGCATGACCACCGTCGGGTTGTCATTGATGAACTTGGCCAGCGGCTCCGCAGCCAGCAGCATCACCAGCACCGACACGACCACTGCGATGATCATGATCGGCAAGTGCTCGGTCATGCCCACGGCCGTGATGATGCTGTCGATGGAAAACACCAGGTCCAGCATCAGGATCTGACCGATCGCGGCAGCAAATCCGAGGGTCACGCCAGAGGTGGCCGACTTGGGATCATCCGGCGCAGGGTCCATGCTGTGGTGAATCTCGGTGGTGGCTTTCCACAGCAGGAACAGACCGCCGGCAATCAGGATCATGTCCTTCCAGGAGAAGGCCTGGCCAAGGATCTCGATGACCGGTTCCGTGAGCTGCACGATGAACGCGATGGTACTCAACAGACCCAGACGCAGGAGCAACGCCATGCCGATACCGATCCGCCGAGCCTTGGCGCGATGCTGTTCGGGCAGCTTGTTGGTCAGGATCGAAATGAAGATCAGGTTATCGATGCCCAGCACGATTTCCATGACGACCAGGGTCGCCAGGGCGATCCAGGCTGTAGGGCTGGCGACGAGTTGTAAAAGATAATCCATAGGTCAGTCCTGACTCGATATGACGGGTTAGATGGCTTGGGTGGAAGATTTGGGTTCAGCTGCCGATTCGTCAGCCTCGTCCGCTGGTTCTTTCTTTGGACTGATCAGGCCGCCCGTGGCCTCGTTCAGCGCCTGCTCGGCGGCCTTGTGGGTGTCGTCGATGGCCTTTTTGGCGGTTTCCACTGCCTGTTCCTTCAACTGCTCGGCCAGGTGCTGGGCGCTTTTTTCGGCCTGCTCGCAGCCTGCCAGCGTAAGGGAAGACATCGCAAACAGGGCTACAAGCCCCAAGGATCTGAATGTCATTGGATAAAGTGCCTCTCAGGGTAGAGGGAGCACGAAGATGCCCCACCGATGGAGCAGCATTCTAGAGAGACCGATAGTTCAGGGAAATTCGTATTTTCAGCGGTTATACTTCGGTTTTTCCGAATCGGTGCTTCCATGCTCAATTACCGGCAACTGCATTACTTCTGGGTCGTGGCCAAGACAGGCAGCATCGTACGGGCCTGCGAACAACTGAACCTGACTCCACAGACCATCAGCGGGCAGATCTCCCTGTTCGAGCAGACGTACCACATCAAGCTGTTTCGCCGCGTAGGACGTCAGCTGGAACTGACACAAGCCGGTCGCCAGGCTCTGCCCTATGCCGAACAGATGTTCCAGTTGGGAGGCGAGCTGGAGCTCATGCTGCGGGCCCAGCCCAACGAACAACAGGCGCTGTTCCGGGTCGGGGTGGCGGATGTGGTGCCCAAGTCCATTGTCTATCGGCTGTTGGCACCGACCATGGAGTTGAGCGTGCCCCTGCGCATCACTTGTCGCGAAGACAAACTCGAACGGCTGCTGGCGGACCTGGCGATCCAGCGTCTGGACATGGTGATTTCCGATAGCCCGATGCCGACCCACCTGGACATCAAGGGTTACAGTCAGAAACTGGGGGAATGCGGCATCAGCTTCTTTGCCACCACCGCCCTGGCCGAACAGTACGGGCAGGACTTCCCTCGCGGCCTGCAAGACGCCCCCTTGCTGATTCCCGGTCCGGAAACCGTGGTGCGCAGCCGCCTGCAACGCTGGTTCGCCGAGCAGCAGATCCAGCCACGTATCGTCGGCGAATTCGACGACAGCGCGCTGATGCAAGCCTTCGGTCAGTCAGGCAGCGGGATCTTCATCGGCCCGAGCGTGATCGCCGAAGAGGTGATACGCCAGTACGGCGTGCGGGAGATCGGCCGGACCGATGCCGTGAGTGAATCGTTCTATGCCATTTCCGTGGAACGCAAGGTCAGTCATCCGGGCATTGTCGCAATTGCCGAAGGGGCTCGGCGCGAACTGTTTGGCCCTGACTGAACGTCATCAGCAACAAGGCCAGCAGGATCGAGACCAGTATGAACCCGGCCGCCGCGAACCCGACACTGCCCAGGCCCAAGGTATCGATGACGCGTCCACCCACCATCCTTCATCAGACGCACATGACTGACCAGGAACAGGGCGGCCTGGGTCACGCCCCAGATGCCCATCGCCGCCGCCAGCCCCAGGGTGGAATGAATGCTCGGCACCAATGCCACCATGCCGCCGATCATGAACAGACAGAAGACCATCGAGGCGATCAGCGGATGCCGGTCCACCGCGCGGCCTCCCAGGGAGTTGCCCAACAGCCCCACGGCCCCGAAGCCCATCAGGCACCAACCCACCAGCGTGCCGTCGAAACCGGCGAGACGTTCGAGAATGTCGGCCAGGTAGGTATAGGCCGTGAACATGCCGCTGAACACCAGGATCGACAGCAGGACATGCCCCTGCATCAACGGGCTGCGCAGGATCTTGAACTGCGAGCGGAAGCTCACCTGATGCAGGCGCAGGCTGGTTTTCGGCAGATAGACGAACAGCAGCAACGCCTTGGCAAAGGCGATGACCGCCAGGATCGCGAAAGCACTGCGCCAGCCGAACATGTCGGAAATCAGTGTGCCCACTGGAATCCCGAATACCGTGGCGCAGACGATGCCGAATCCGATCCGGGCTATGGCGCGCCCGGCATGTTGCGGCCCGACGATATCCACGGCCGTTTCGCTGGCCAGTGCCCAGAACACCGGCAAGCCCAGGGCCGGGACCAGCCGGGCGATCGCCATGACCCAGATATCGGGGGCAACGGCCGCCAGTGTGTTGGCCAGTCCGAACATCAGCAGTACGCTAATGAACAGCTTGCGCCGTTCGAAACGGGCGAACCAGGCAGTCAGGAACGGCCCGAACGCCGCCACCGTAAATGCGAAGAGCGTCACCAGCAGCCCGGCCTGGGGAATGCTGACATGCAGGTCGCGGGCAATGGACGGCAGGAGGCCGACAATGATGAACTCCGTGGTCAGCACGGTGAAACCGGCGGCCGACAACAGGAAAATGGGTAACAGCATGCATAACTCCAGCAAAACGACGACACCAGCGTTGGCCCAGGGGCCCGCTGGCGGAATAGAAAGATGAGAAGCCCAAAGCCTAACAGAATGTCCGCGACAGACAAATTCACTTGAACACCGGGTGACGGATCGTCACAGGTCCGTCAGATTTCTTCCCGGGCTGTGCTAAAGTCCGCGCCCTCAAATACGTAACACTCTTCCGGCTCCGCTCATGTGGCCTGCCCGCCTGTTGCCCTGATCGTCGCCCGTTGCTCACAAAAAAAATATCTGGATGGTCGTCATGACTGCTTTATCCCCTTCCCTGTTGCAACGCTTCAAACGCACCGGCCTGGTGACGCAAATCGTCATCGGCCTGATCCTGGGTATCGCCCTGGCCTGGCTGGCGCCGGACGTGGCGAAGTCCACTGCCTTCATCGGCAAGGTCTTCGTGTCCGCGCTCAAGGCCGTGGCGCCAATCCTGGTGTTCGTGCTGGTCATGGCCTCGATCGCCAACCACAAGCACGGCCAGGAAACCCATATCCGGCCGATCCTGTTCCTGTACCTGCTGGGCACCTTCGCCGCGGCCGTGGTCGCGGTGGTAGCCAGTACGCTGTTTCCGTCCAGCCTGGTACTGTCCACCCAGGACGTCGCCGTTACCGCTCCCGGTGGTATCAGCGAAGTGCTGCAGAGCCTGCTGCTCAGCGTGGTGGACAACCCTGTCCGGGCGCTGATGGACGGCAACTTCATCGGCATCCTGGCCTGGGCCATCGGCATGGGGATCGCCATCCGTCATGCCGGCCAGACCACCCGCACCGTACTGGAGGACCTCTCCAACGGCGTGACGGTGATCGTACGCCTGGTGATCAGCTTCGCGCCGCTGGGGATTTTCGGCCTGGTCGCCTCGACCCTGGCGACCTCCGGCTTCAGCGCCCTGCTCGGCTATCTCCATCTGCTGACGGTCCTCATCGGCTGCATGCTGTTCGTCGCGTTGGTGGTCAACCCGCTCATCGTGTTCTGGAAACTGCGTCGCAACCCCTACCCGCTGGTGTTCACCTGCCTGCGCGAGAGTGGCATCACCGCATTCTTCACCCGCAGCTCGGCGGCAAACATCCCGGTCAACCTGGAACTGAGCAAGCGCCTGGGCCTGCACGAGGACACCTACTCGGTATCGATTCCCCTGGGTGCAACCATCAACATGGCGGGCGCCGCCATCACCATCACCGTGCTGACCCTGGCGGCCGTACACACCCTGGGCATCGTGGTGGACGTGCCGACCGCCGTGCTGCTGAGCGTGGTGGCGGCCATCTGCGCCTGCGGTGCGTCCGGCGTGGCCGGCGGATCGCTGTTGCTGATTCCCCTGGCATGCAGCCTGTTCGGCATTCCCAGCGAAATCGCCATGCAGGTCGTGGCCGTCGGTTTCATCATCGGCGTCCTGCAGGATTCGGCGGAAACCGCATTGAACTCGTCTACGGATGTGCTGTTCACGGCGGCGGCTTGCCTGGGTGAAGAAAAGAAGCTCGCACGCACGGCCTGATGCATTGGAAGAATCCCAGCCTGGGCCGTGGATGAACCCGCCCCTTCGCGGGCATGGTCACGCCCATGAAGCTAGACAGGGCCCCCCAGGCCCGGCCCACACCCATCGAAAGTCATGAAAAAGCCCGGGACGGCCCACACCGTCCCGGGCTTTTTCATGCTGCCAGGGCTTAGAACGCGCCCATGTAGTCGCGCTTGCCGATTTCCACACCGTTGTGACGCAGCAGTGCGTAAGTGGTGGTGACGTGGAAGAAGAACTGCGGCAGGCCGTAGGTCAGCAGGTAGTTCTGGCCGGTGAAGCGCTTTTCCTTCGGCGTACCCGGACGGGTGACGATCTCGATATTTTCCTTGCCGTCGATCTGCTCGGGGCGGATGCCGTCGATGAAAGCCAGCACCTTGGCGATCAGGGCCTGCAGTTCGGCGAAGGTGGTTTCGCTGTCGTCATATTTCGGCACTTCGATTTCAGCCAGCCGCGCGGAGACGCCCTTGGCGAAATCCACCGCGATCTGCACCTGACGCACCAGCGGGAACATGTCCGGGTACAGCCGGGCCTGCAGGAATGCGTTCGGCTCGATGTTTTTCGCGCTGGCATGGGCTTCGGCCTTGCTCAGGACGTCACTCATGGCGTTGAGCATCTGCTTGAAAACCGGGATGGAAGCGGCGTACAGGGAAATAGTCATGGGGATCTCATGCAGGTGATGGAAAAAAGAGTCTTATCAAGCGTCGGCGATTATAGACACGCTGTCGCGCAGCTTGTCTTTTATTGCGCAAGGATTAGGCTAGGCGGCTTCACAGCATAGGGGACGCGCGATGAGCATCGAAGAACAGGATCAGGCCGAAGCAGCACGGCTCAACAGCACGGAAATCCGCATCCTCGGGGCCCTGATCGAAAAGCAGGCCACCAATCCCGAAACCTACCCACTGACCCTCAACGCCCTGGTTTTGGCCTGCAACCAGAAAACCAGCCGCGAACCGGTGATGAACCTCACCCCAGGCCAGGTTGGCCAGAGCCTGCGGGCGCTGGAGGGCCAGGGTTTCACCCGGCTCGTGATGGGCAGCCGCGCCGACCGTTGGGAACATCGGGTCGAAAAGGCCCTGGAGCTGGTGCCGGCCCAGGTGGTCCTGATGGGGTTGCTGTTCCTGCGCGGTCCGCAAACCGTCAACGAACTGTTGACCCGCAGCGGCCGGATGCACGATTTCGAAGACGCCGAACAAGTGCTGCATCAGCTGGAGCGCCTCATCGCCCGCGGCCTGGCCCTGCTGGTGCCGCGCCAGGCCGGCCAGCGGGAAGATCGATACGTCCATGCCTTGGGCGATCCGGCGGACATCGAGGCGATTCTCGCCGCCCGCCAGCACCCGGTGGAGCGCGGGACGGGCAGCGGCGTGTCGCTGGAACGCATCGAAGAGCTCGAAGCCCGCATCGCGGCGCTGGAAGAGCGGCTGGCCCGGCTGGAATAACCAGGCAAGGCCCGCGTCTAGACCGCGCGGGCGAAGGCCACGGCTTTTTCGAACTGTTCCAGGCTCGGCCGTACACCGGTGTACAGCACGAACTGCTCCAGGGCCTGGATCGCAACCACTTCCAGCCCGGTGATGACGCGCTTGCCTTCGGTTCGAGCGCGCACGATCAACGGTGTTTCCGATGGGATCGCCACCACATCGAACACCGTCTCGGCTGCCGCGATGGCGTCGGCCGAAAACGCCAGCTGATCGGCTTCCGGCCCGCCGCTCATGCCTATCGGCGTGACGTTGATCAGCATCTGCGGCCGCTGCTCGCCCAGCTCCGCTTGCCACTCGTAGCCCAGGGACGCGGCCAGCGCCCGGCCAGCGGTTTCATTGCGGGCAACGATCAGCCCCTTGCGGTAACCGCCATCGCGTAACGCGCTGGCCACGGCCTTGGCCATGCCGCCGCTGCCGCGCAGGGCAAAGGTCGATTCCTTGGGCACGGCATGGGTTTGCAGCAACTGGGCGACGGCGATGTAGTCGGTGTTGTAGGCCTTCAGGTGCCCATCGGTATTGACGATGGTATTGATGGACTGGATCGCGGCGGCGGAAGCATCCAGCTCGTCGACCAGAGCGATGCAGGCCTCCTTGAAGGGCATCGACACCCCGCATCCCCGGATGCCCAGGGCGCGGATCCCACGGACAGCACCTGGCAGGTCCTGGCTGCTGAAAGCCTTGTAGTAGAAATTCAGGCCCAACTGCTCATACAAATGATTATGAAAGCGCAGACCGAAGTTACCGGGGCGCCCCGAGAGGGACATGCACAGCTGGGTGTTCTTGTCGTGATGAAATTGCATGCGTGTTCCTTGCGTTCACTTTCGGACAAACGGATGACCGTCTCGTTGGACCTTACACAATATTTACCCAACGGCGTTGCAGATCCTGGGAAAATCGTTGTCAGAGCAAGTATCCCGGCGACCCTCATCGGGTTTGTTCCAGACCACAGCCGCCGGGGTTGAAACGAGGAACCGACATGAATCGTAAACTCCCCATCATCGCCCTGCTCGTGGGGGCACTCGCGGTCACCGGCCAGGCATCCGCCCATGGTCGCGGTGGTTGGGAGGGGCCCGCAGTGTTCGGCGCAATCGTCGGCTCGGCCATCGTCGGCTCGGCGCTCATCAACCGCGACCGTCCGGTGTATGTGCAGCAGCCGGTCTATGTCCAGCCGCAGCCGGTCTACGTACAGCAGCCACCACCGGTCTATTACCAGCCACAGCCGGTGTATATAGAGCGGCCCATCTATTATCGTCCGGCACCGGTGTATTACGGGCCACCACGGGGCTATTACTACGGCCCACCCCGGGGCCACTACGGTCGCTGGTAACCTGGACCCGGCATAAAAAAACAGCCTGTGACTGGCCAATCACAGGCTGTTTTTTCATGAGCGCTACATCACCCCGTCAGACGTGCTCGCGGCTTTCAAGCCGCACCGGGGCATGCTCTGCCGTCGAATGAGCAGGCTCCGCCACCACGGGGATCTCATTGCCGTCGCAGTCATGCAGCTTGCCATCGCTGAAATAATCGCCTTCGCGCAACGCCGCGAGATCCTGGTAGCGCAACACCCGCTCGGTCCCGGCGGCGAAGACCGACTGCTGGTCGGAATTGCCCGTGGTGAAGTGGTTGAAGGCCAGGTTCAAGACGATCGCCATGATCGCCGAAGAGCTGATGCCCGAATGGAAAATGGTCGCGAACCAGCTGGGGAAATGATCGTAGAAGTTCGGTGCGGCGATGGGAATCATGCCGAAGCCGATGGAGGTGGCGACGATGATCAGGTTGACGTTGTTGCGGTAATCGACTTTCGACAGGGTGCGAATGCCGCTGGCGGCAACGGTACCGAACAAGACGATGCCAGCACCGCCCAGTACCGAGGTCGGAACCGCCGCGATCACCCGCCCCATGAACGGCAGCAGGCCGAGCACCACCAGGAATACCCCGCCGGTGGCCACGACGAAGCGGCTCTTGATTCCGGTCACCGCCACCAGCCCGACGTTCTGGGCAAAGGCGCTCTGGGTAAAGGACCCGAAGATCGGGGCGATCATGCTCGACAGCATGTCGGCCCGCAGGCCATTGCCCAGGCGCCGGGAGTCTACCTTGGTGTCGATGATCTCCCCCACCGCCAGGATGTCGGCAGAGGTCTCCACCAGGGTCACCATGATCACGATGCACATGGACAGGATCGCCGCGATGTGGAACGTGGGCATGCCAAAATGAAACGGTGCGGGGAAGCCGAACATCGGCCCTTCGCTGACGGAAGAAAAATCCGCCATGCCCAGGAACACCGCGATCACGGTGCCGACCACCATGGCCAGCAGGATCGACAGCCGGGAAATGGTCGCGCTGCCCATCTTGCTGAGTAACAGCACCAGCACCAGCGTGACGGCAGCCAGCCCGATGTTCGCCATGCTGCCAAAATCGGCGGCATGGCTGTTGCCTCCCATGGCCCAACGTGCCGCCACCGGCATCAGCGTCAGGCCGATGGTGGTGATCACGATGCCTGTAACCAACGGTGGAAAGAACCGGGTGATGCGTGAAAACACCGGGGTGATCAGCAAACCGATCAAGGATGCGGCGATGACCGCCCCCAGGATGGCCTGGAAACCACCCTCCCCGCCGGTCCCGACAATCGCCACCATGGTCGCGACGCCGGAGAAGGATACGCCTTGCACCAAGGGTAGCTGGCACCCGAAGAACGGCAGGCCCAGGGTCTGCAGCAAGGTAGCCAGCCCCCCTGCGAACAGCGACGCCGCAATCAACAGGCCGATGTCCGCCGACGACAGGCCGGCTGCCTGGCCAATGATCAAAGGCACCGCGACGATACCGCCGTACATGGTCAACACATGTTGCAGGCCGTAAGCCATATTCGCGCCGACACCAAGGTTTTCGTCCTCGGGCCGTGGGAGTGAAACATGGGGCGTTTTCATGGTTCGGGGGTTCCCTGTTTTTTGTTATGGGCACACTGTATTCAAAAATCAGGACAAATGTCCAGATAGTTGTATACAACTTTCAGCCCACATCATGACCAAAGGGTCATCACCTCATCCGTGACCCCATTGCCTCCAGGCTCTGCCTGAAAAGCCTCGATACTCGTTCAGGCGGCGGTGAAAACCGGCTCGTGCGCGAGTCGATCGCAATGCTCATTTACTCCAGTAAAAACGAGCGCGACCCCGGCCGTTCCTCGCCGGTTTTCGCCTTGCATGACCTTTGCCTCAAGTCTTTTCAAACAGAGCCTAGAGCAGCCCCTTCACCGCGGGCCGCAGCACTTCTCGCGGCGGAACGCGCAGGCTGAATTCCTCCTCCAGCAGCTCGATCAGTTCATCGGCGTGCGCGATGATCCGTCGCTCGCTCTCTTGTCCCAGCCGGTGCACGGCATAGCTGTTGCCGTTGAGGGTCTTGCGCAAGCCGTCTCCCGTGCGGGCCACCATCAGCCGGCCCATGAACGGAGACTCAGGGTGGCTGCAGACGTACCAGTTGCCCACGGCGTAGTCGATGTCCTCCTGGCGTTGCAGGTCGAACAGGTACATCGGCCGCCATTCGCCCGCGACATTGGCTTGCAGCAGATAGCCGTCCTCATGCACCTCGATGCGGTACGGTTCATGGGGCGTGGCCTGCACGTCCCGGCTATCGAGCAACAGCGGGGCGGTGGGCACCATGCCGCCGAACCCCACATCAGTGATATAGCGCACGCCATCGATGACCACCAGGGTAATGCGGTGGGTACGCGCTGGCCACGCTCCTTGTGAGGCGTTCATCAGAACCCTGCCGGTGATGCCACGAACGTCGAAGCCCAGCTCCAGCAGGAGCGCCATGAACAAGTGATTGAGCTCATAGCAGTAGCCACCGCGACCTTGCTCGAAGACTTTTCGCTCGATCGATTCAAGGTCGATATGCACCGGTTGACGCAGCAGCGTGGAAAGCGTTTCGAAAGGGAACTCGGCGGTGTGGCGCCATTGCAGCTGACGCAATGTCTCGAGGGTCGGTACGGGTGGGGCGTCGAAGCCCAGGCGATGCAGATAACGGCCCGTATCGCTCAGTCGTGCGGTGTCCATGAGGGTGTCCTTATCCGGTCCGGCGCAGGGCTTGCAGCAAGCTCACTGCAGTTGGCAGCAGGTATAAGGCATTACTTGTGCACCGACAACACCCCGGCCCGCCGGGTTTCGCCCTTCAGCGTCGTTTTCGTGAGGCGAGCCGGATCCAGGTGGGGGCATGATCGCTGGGATGAGGCTGGTTCCTGACCCAGGCGTCTACCCCTGCCTCGCTCAGATAAGGACTGGCCGCCGGGTTGAGCAACAGGTGGTCGATACGCAGCCCGGAGTTCTTCTGCCAGTGCTGACGGAAATAGTCCCAGAAGGTGTAGATCCTCTCCTGCGGATACAGATGGCGCAACGCATCCGTCCAGCCCTGGTCCAGCAGCCGCTGGTAGCACTCCCGGCTTTCAGGCTGCAGCAACGCATCCTTGAGCCAGGAGCGTGGGTTGTAGATGTCCATGTCGGTGGGCACTACGTTGTAGTCCCCCGCCAGCACCACCGGGTGATCGCTGGCCTGCAGGTCCTTGGCGTAGTCGATCAGCCGGTTGAACCACTCCAGCTTGTAATCGAACTTGGGGCCTGGCTGTGGATTGCCGTTGGGCAGGTACAGGCACCCCACCAGGACACCATGCACGGCCGCCTCCAGGTAGCGGCTGTGACTGTCGGCATCACCGCCGGGCAAGCCCCGGCGGCTCTCCAGGGGTTGCGCATCGCGGGCCAGGATCGCGACACCGTTCCACGACGCCTGGCCATGCCAGATCGATCCATACCCCACCGACTCCAGTTCCGCCGCCGGGAAATCCTTGTCGGCCGCCTTGAGCTCCTGCAGACAGACGATATCGGGGCTCTCCCGCTCCAGCCATTGCAGCAGGTTGGGCAACCGGGCCCGGATGCCATTGATGTTGAAGGTCGCGATCCGCAGGTTTTTCATGGGCCAGAACTCGAATGCCAGGACACTCCTGTGTGACCGACAACAAACCGCAGTGGTTGCAACGATGTTCAGGATCCGGTTCTCGACGAGGGCCGAGCACTTTGCAGCAGGTGCGTGAAAGCCGCCTTGTCGATGGGTCGACTGAGGAAATAGCCCTGGACCTCGTGGCATTGGTCCGTTCCCAGCGAACCGAGCTGATCCAGGGTTTCCACCCCTTCGGCCGTGACGGTCAGGCCCATGGCCTTGCCCAGGTTGATGATCGCCTGCACCACCGCGCGGTCGTTGCTGCTGTTGCTCATGGACGCGATGAAACGCTTGTCGATCTTGATGCCATCGAACGGATAGGTGCGCAGGTAGCCGAGTGAAGAATAGCCGGTACCGAAATCGTCCATGTTCAGGCGCACGCCCAGCTCCTTGAGGGCATTCATGACCTGGAGGGCACCGTCCACATCGTTGAGCATCACGTTCTCGGTGATTTCCAGTTCCAGGCGGCTGGCCGGGAAATGGGTTTCGATCAGCACCTGGCGCACATCCTCCACCACATCGCTGCGTTCGAACTGCGCGGGAGAGAGATTGACCGAGACCATCAGGTCCCCCGGCCAGGTCAGCGCGGTTTCGCAAGCCTCGCGCAGCACCCAGCGCGAAAGCGGAACGATGAGATCGGTCTGTTCGGCCATTGGAATGAAGGCATCCGGCCCCAGCAAGCCCTGGCTTGGATGCTGCCAGCGCACCAGGGCCTCGACGGCGACGATCTCGCGACCGTCGACCTTGTAGCGAGGCTGGAAATGCAGGACGAACTCGTTTCTCTTCAAGGCCTGGCGCAGGTCGTTTTCCAGCTGGCGTCGATGCTGGATCTGGTCATTCATGTGCGGGGCAAAGTAGCACCAGGTCTTCTTGCCTTCGGACTTGGCCTGGTACAAGGCGATATCGGCACAACGGATCAACTCACCGGGCACGTAGCCCTGGCGACGGCTCACCGCAATGCCGATGCTGGCGCCGATGTGCAGGGCATGAGTCTCATAGTGGATCGGTTGCTGCAGGCTGTCGATCAGCCGTGCGCAGAACCGATCGATCTCGGTGGTGTTCTCCATGCCGCTGAGAACCACGACGAACTCATCGCCCCCCAACCGCGCCACCAGGTCCTGCTCACGGGTACTGTCGCGCAACCGCTGGGCCACCTCCAGCAGCACCGCGTCGCCGGCCGGATGGCCGAGGGAATCGTTGATCGGCTTGAAGTTGTCCAGATCCACCATCAGCAGGGTCAAGGGTGCGGAATGCTCCTTGGCCAGCAGGGCGTCGTCCAGGTGCCGCGCCAGCTTGTTGCGGTTCGGCAGGCCAGTCAGCGCATCGTGCAATGACAAGTGCTGGACCTGGGCGTGGGCGGCCACCTCGTCGGTGATGTCGCTGGCGGTGCCGCGATACCCCACCACCTCGCCCTTGTCCTGGATCGGCCGCGCCGAAACCCGACAAAAGCGCAATTGCCCGGAGTGATCGCGGTAGGAGCAACGCAGGTTGCTGGCATTGTGTTCCTCCGTCAGGTTGCCCAGCCACAAGGCAATCGGTGTCGTGTCGCAGAACAACAACTGTTCGATGTCCTGCCCCAGCCATTGCCGGTCGGAAAACCCGGTAACGGTACTGAAGCGTCCCGACAGGTAGGTGATGCGACGCTGGCCGTCGATTTCCCAGATCCAGTCGGAAGCCGCCTCGGCCACGGCCCGGAACCGCTCTTCGCTGGCTTCAAGGGCCTGGGTCGATCTCTCCAGGCGATCATGGCTGGCGTCCACATGCCGTGCGGTACGCATGGCGTAGCGGAAAAACCAGGCGGTGAGCAACGCCAGGATCAACAGTGCCGCGCCCAGCGGGGGTACCAGCGACCAGAGCAACTGCCGGCCCGGTCGTTCGAGCCGAGACACCAGGCTGTAGCCGGTACTGTCCAGCGGTACCGCCGGCTGGCCTGGCTCCAGCGTCGTATCCTGCTTGAGATTCAAATCGATCAAGCCGTAGCTCTGGCCCAGCTTGCGCAGCTTGACGGGTGTCAGCTGATCGACAAACAGCAGGATCGACGTGCCCTTGGGATCGATCCGGGGGCGCTCGTCATTGGGCAGGATCACCGCAGCGGTGACGATGGCCGGCCAGCCCTCGAACAAGGTATAGCGGATCCGGGGCGTCGACAGATCGGACTGGTCCTGAAGTTGGTTCATCAGTTCCTGCAACGGCATGTCCATGAAGGCTGACACGTCGGCCTGGACAGGCTGTCCCCGTATCAAGGCGTACTTGGTGCGCTCACGGTCGATGACGAACACGCCTTCGTATTCGTCGTTGGTGAACAGCGTCTTGCCCATGTTCTGTTCGGCGTAGGCCCAGTTCACATCGACCTCGCCATTGAGATGTTCGTATCCCGTGGTCCAGAAGGCGTAGCTGGTGATGTAGTTTTTCGAGGCGGTGATGCGATTTTCCACCGCGCGCTCGGTGTAGAAATGTGTCTTGCGCACATCCTCGGCATCCAGGTCGCTGGCGATGTCGAGCAGCGCCGCGACGGTCAACAGCACGCCGACGACGAACAGCCCCGCAACGGCGGCCACCAGGCGACGGGTAATGGGGGTATGGCGCATGACGTTTGAAGGCGTATCGGCAGAAGTGTCCATTCACCTGCTCCTGTACATCGACCCTGACTTCGATGTGCAGTTGACCGTCTTCAGCGGTCGATGACTCCAACGAACCTCAACGGTCGGATCGCTCCAGCACACCGCGCCCATCTTCCGTCGACCACACCGCCACGCGATTGCGGCCGCTGTGCTTGGCCTGGTAAAGCGCGGCATCGGCCCTCTGGATGAAGACTTCGGTACTGTCCAGGCTGCTGGGCACGAAGGCATAGCAGCCCAGGCTCACCGTCAGGTAGCCGGTCGGGGAGCCGGAATGGGTGATGTGTTTCTCGATCAGGCTGCTGCGGATCTGCTCGGCCAGCGTCACGGCGCCCTGCAGGTTGGTGTCGGGCAGCAACACGGCGAACTCCTCCCCTCCGTAACGCACCGCCAGGTCGGCCTTGCGATGGCAGCAGCTCTTGAGGACCTTCGCCACTTCGGCCAGGCAATGGTCCCCGGCCACGTGCCCGTAGGTATCGTTGTAGCGCTTGAAGAAGTCGATATCGAGCAGGATCAGGCTCAACGAACTGCGCTGGCGTGCGCCCCGGCCAAATTCGATGTCCAGGGCCCGCTCGAACAATCGCCGGTTCGCCAGCCCGGTCAGGCTGTCGTGGGTGGCGATCAATCGCAAGGTTTCCTGGGCCTTGCGCAGGTCGGCCTCGATCCGCTCGTTGTTACGCACCTGGCGTACGAATACCCAGCCGAACAGGCAGATACCGGTAACCACCAGGGCCACGATGAGGCTGGATTGAAAGGCCTTCGCATACCAGCCCGCCAGGATCGACTGCTTGGACATCGCGACCGTGACCATCAGCGGATAAGCCTGCAGGTGTTGGTGGTCATAGAGCCGGACGACGCCGTCGGTGGTGGAGCGGATCATCGCGCTGTGAGGCTGCGTACCAGCCAGGTCATGCCGGAACAGACGCTCCTGGGCCAGGGAGCGCCCGATCATCGTCTCGTCGAAAGGCCGGCGGGCCAGCAGGGTTCCATCGGACAAGGTCAGGACCATCTCGCTCTTGTCGTCGAGACTGAAACTTTTGAAGAACCTGTCGAAGTACGACATCTTGATGCCGGCCATGAGCACGCCCTGGAAGTTGCCGTCCTCATCATTCAGGCGCCGCGAAATGGGGATGATCCAGTCGCCGTTTTGCCGGCTGCGGATCGCCGGTCCGATATGGGCGATCAAGGAGGCGTTCTGCTGATGGAAGACGAAGTACTCCCGGTCCGCCACGCCGCTGCCTTTCTTCAGATTGTCGAAGGAGGTGACGACCCACTGCCCGTCCTTGTCGAACAGGAAAAGGCCATGCAACTGCTCCAGCGATTGCACACGCCGGGCGAGTATTTTCTGCAGGCGCGGTTGCAGCGAAGGTCCGAAACCATCGACCTGGATCCAGTCCGTCAGGCTGTCCAGCACCAGGTCGGCCTGACGGAACGTGTCCTGGGCCTGCTGGGCCATGGCCCAGGTCAGGTTGGCCGAAGCGATTCTCGCCGACTCCAGGTCGTGCCGGCGAGACTGCTCCAGTTGCAGGTACAGCAAACCGCACAGGCACAGGCAGACCGCTGCAATAAAGGCCACCGCCGCCTTGAGCAGCGGCAGGCGCTTCAGTGCACCGCCAGGGGTGTGGAGCGGATCATGGATGGGGATAGGCAAGCGAATTCCTGGGGAGGGCAAAACATGAGCGAATCGCTCAAAGCCCCCAATATCCGTGAGCTTAGCCTACCGCCTGTGGGGCGGCAATTTGCCTTAGCGATGAAGGCGATAGATGGCGGGGTTGGATCCAAAAAGCAGGCTCGCAGCACCGATGCGAGCTTGCTTGCGATAGCATCGGACCTGCCCGAATCGCTACCTTCTGACCTGTCGCCTTCGCGGACAAGCCCGCCTCTACAACGGCTGAGGCGGGCCGGCCTCAGGCCGTTTCCGCTGCAATCAGCGTACTGGCGGCACGCGGATTTCTCCGGCCCGGCATTGCGTCCGTACGCCCTTGCCGCATGCACTGAAGCCCAGGTCCTTGTCCATGCACACTCGCACTTCCGACAATTGCGGCCCGCTGCAAATCACGGCGATCCCCTTGTCCGGCATACCGGGATTGCTCTGCCGGAACAGTCGGGCAATCTCCTCGGCCTCGAAATAGTAGGACGAGCTCAGAGGCTGCAACTGTGGCGGAATCTTCACCGCCCCCAGGGCCTTGTCGGAAGCCTCCAGGTAGCCCATCGCGCCGAGGCCGCTGCACGTGCCGTGCTTGGACCATTCATGCTCCATCAGTTTCGGCGTGGGGAACAAGGTCAGGCCCTTGTCCCGCTCGGCTGCCGTCAATGGCACCCGCGGCGCGCAAGACTGTGGCCAGCCGCCCTTGGCGTATTGCGGCCAGAGCCCATGGAGCACGAAACCGTAGCCCTTGCCGGAGCATTGCGAATCGCTCGGGTGTGTGAGGCAGAAAGTCGGCGACCAGGACAGTGCCAGCACGTAATAATCGAATACGCCCGCGACGGATTCCGCCCGAGCATTGCGCGACTCCCGGGCATTGCCCGTGTGGATGCAGCCCAGTGTAAAGGCGAGCAGCACCGCGATTGCAAAACGTTGTTTCATTGACCCACTCCTTGGGTAGCGATGGAAATAATCATGACGACGACTCGGCCGGCGATTGTGCCAGGGTTGTGTTTCAACCCCATGAAAGGACGAGTTTTTTACAGGTAAACCTTGCCCGGGGCTATTCAAATTGCATGGCGCCCCCTAACGTAGACCGTCCCCGGCCTCAAGCACCCATCGCCCATGAACATCCAGCCCCCAATCGCCGACGCCCCTTCGGCTGTCAGCCTGCGTGAAGCCTTCTGGTTCTGGCTCAAGTTGGGCTTCATCAGTTTCGGCGGACCGGCGGGACAGATTTCGATCATGCATCAGGAACTGGTGGAGCGTCGCCGCTGGATTTCCGAGCGGCGTTTCCTGCATGCCCTGAACTATTGCATGCTGCTGCCGGGCCCCGAGGCGCAACAATTGGCGACCTACCTGGGCTGGCTGATGCACCGGACCTGGGGTGGGGTCATCGCCGGGGCGCTGTTCGTATTGCCTTCGCTGTTCATCCTCATCACGTTGTCCTGGCTGTATGTCGCCTTTGGCGAAGTACCGGTGGTGGCGGGCATTTTCTATGGCATCAAGCCGGCCGTGACGGCGATCGTCGTGCATGCAGCCCACCGTATAGGCTCCCGCGCCCTCAGGAACAACTGGCTGTGGGCAATCGCCGCTGCGTCGTTCACCGCGATATTTGCCTTCAACCTGCCCTTCCCGCTGATTGTGCTGGGGGCGGCTGTGATCGGTTACCTGGGAGGCCGTTGGGCACCGGAAAAATTCAGCCTGGGGGGACACGATACCGGGCATCGCTCCTTCGGCAGCGCCTTGATCGACGACGATACCCCTCCCCCGGAGCATGCCCGGTTCAGCGTCGGCAGGCTCACCCGGCTGGTCATCGTCGGCGCGCTACTCTGGACGTTACCCATGGGCCTGTTGACCCTGGCGTTCGGCTGGGGAGGCACGCTTACGCAAATGGCCTGGTTCTTCACCAAGGCTGCCTTGCTGACCTTCGGTGGCGCCTATGCGGTCTTGCCCTACGTCTACCAGGGCGCAGTCGCACACTTCGGCTGGTTGACACCGGCCCAGATGATCGACGGCCTGGCCCTGGGGGAAACCACGCCCGGCCCCTTGATCATGGTGGTGGCGTTCGTCGGTTTCGTCGGCGGCTACGTCACGCAGGTGTTCGGCCCCGAACAGGCTTTCCTCGCTGGCGCCGTCGCGGCCACGCTGGTGACCTGGTTCACCTTCCTGCCCTCGTTCCTGTTCATCCTGGCCGGCGGCCCATTGGTGGAGTCGACCCACAACACCCTGAAATTCACCGCACCGCTGACGGCCATCACCGCGGCGGTGGTCGGCGTGATCCTCAATCTGGCCTGCTTCTTCGGCTACCACGTTCTGTGGCCCAACGGCTTTGCCGGCGCACTGGACTGGCCGTCGGCAATCATTGCAATCCTTGCCACGATCGCTCTGTTCAGGTACCGACGTGGCGTGATTCAGGTCTTGCTGGCGTGCGGGCTGGCCGGGTTGGCGGTGCATCTGTTGCGTCAGTGACTGCAAGCGAAGCCTGGATGCCTGCGGGCAAAAAATTGAACACCCTTTTCCGTTGGTCACCTAATGAAGTTCATGGCCCTGCCACGCCCTCGCGCAACAACGGCAAGGGCTCGAACCAGAACAGCAATGACGCAGTCGCTCGCTGCCTGATTGCCTGGCCCAGGTGACCGATCCATGGAATCAAACGCTCTCGACATCCTCACCACCACCCAATTGCTGGGGATCTCCATCGCCAACTGGCTGCTCGCATCGGGCGTGATGACGGTGAGTTTTATCGTCGCCCGGGCAGGCATCGGCTTCCTGCTGCGCAAGGTAGAGGTCCTGGCACAGAAGCCCAACGCCCACGTCAGTCACATCGCCGTCGAGGTATTGTCCAGCACCAGCAATACGCTGTTGTTGCTGGCTTCGATCCTCATCGGTGTCGGTGTGCTGGACCTGCCCGAGCGTTGGCTGGGCCGCGTCAGCAGCCTCTGGTTCGTGGTGGCCGCCCTGCAGGTCGGCCTGTGGGCCAACCGGGCGATCGCCCTCACGCTCCTGCATTATTTCGCTCGCCACAGCCACAGCGACATTCATCAGAAAAGCGCCTTGGCAACCCTGAGCCTGTGGGGCGCCAAGGTGTTCCTCTGGGCCGTGGTGCTGCTGGCCATGCTCTCCAACCTGGGTGTGAACATCACCGCGTTCGTCGCCAGCCTCGGGGTCGGGGGAATCGCGGTGGCCCTGGCTGTGCAGAACATCCTCGGAGACCTGTTCGCCTCGCTGTCCATCGCCGTGGACAAGCCTTTCGAGGTCGGCGACTTCATCGTCGTGGGCTCCCTGGCCGGTACGGTGGAACATGTCGGCCTGAAAACCACACGGATCCGCAGCCTGAGCGGCGAACAGATCGTGATGGCCAACGCCCAGATGATCAGCATCACCATCCAGAACTACAAGCGTCTGCAGGAACGACGCATCGTCTTCGAGTTCGCCCTGCCCCACGAATGCTCGATCGAACAGATCAAGCAGGTGCCGGCCATTGTCGAGCGCATCATCAGGGCCCAGGAAAAGACCCGCTTCGACCGCTCCCACTTTCGCGGTTTTGGCGAAAGTGCGCTGGAGTTCGAGACGGTCTATATCGTGCTGGACCCCAGCTACAACATCTACATGGATATCCAGCAGGCAATCAACCTCGGCATGATGCAAGCATTCGCCGAAATCGGCGTACGCCTGGCCACACCGGCGCGCACCGTCCACGTGGCCTCGTTGCCGGACATGCCGCAGCGCTCCACAGACACCGGACACGACACCTCGATGCAGAACTCGCCAGCGTATGGCGCGCGGCATTGACCAGACAACGTCGCTTCATGACCCAACGCAATGAGCCCCCTTGCCCTTGAGCTAAGCTTTTTGCATCACAACGACAGGGAATCGACATGAACAAGGCAGACGCGCTCGCGGCGAAATTGCGGCAGACCCGGCAAACCCGCGCCGACACCGACAACTGCGCCGACCTGGCCATCGAACACTGGCCCGCCCAGGTCTACGAGTTGTACCGCCAGATCGAAACCTGGCTGGCGCCGGTCTGCGAGGCCGGCCTGAACATCCGGCGCAACCCCACCCATGTATTTGAAAGCCACTCCAGCGGTTCGACCTACCATTACGCCATCGACCAGTTGGTGATGGAAGGCAACCACCATCGTATCGAGCTCGACCCGATCGCCCGCTTCTCTTCCAGGGGCGAAGGCTGTATCGAGGTTCACATGAAAGGTCAGACCCACTGCATCCTTCGTACTGTCGGCGAGCACGGTGAATCGCTCTGGCATCTTCAGGCTGCGCAGCCGCCAGCGCAGTCGCGCCCCGAGCTGTTGACGCTGGATGAGGACCGCCTGCTCACGTTGGTGGAGCAAGGCTTGGGGCTTTGATGCAAGCCGGGCGCTTCGACGCAGGCAGCAACCGCCCCGAGGTCACGGCTCGCTTCTGCCAGAAAGGCCCAAGGCATTGTCGATAGCGCCTTGGGCCTCACGGTGCCTTCTGGACGTTGCTCAATTCACCACACCGTAATCGGCCGCGTTCGAAGCGCCTGAAGACGCCCGAACCGTCGCTCGTGCGGCCATCAGGGTGAGCATGGCGGCAACCACCAGCACCGCCGCGCTGGTCTCGAAGGTGGCCTGGTAGCCGCTCAGGTCAAACAGGACACCGCCCACCGTCGCGCCCGCCGCAATGGCGAGCTGAACGATCGCCACCATCAGACCACCACCGGCCTCGGCTTCTTCAGGCAACGCCCTGGATAACCAGGTCCACCATCCAACGGGCGCGGCAGTCGCGATCAGACCCCAGAGCGCCAGCAGGACAGTCGTGATCAACACCGACTTACCGAACCCTACGAGCGCAATGGCAATGACCGCCATCACCAGGGGGATGATCACCAGGGTGCGAAACACTCCGTTGCGCAGCAATGCGCCAATCAGGAAGGTGCCGAGCAATCCGGCCAGGCCGATCACCAGCAACATGAACGAAAGCATGGAGACACTCACCTGGGTCACCGATTCAAGGAAAGGTCGCAGATAGGTGAACAACATGAACTGCCCCATGAAGAATGTGCTGACGGCCAGCATGCCCAACGCAATCGGAGGACGGGTCATCAGCGCGAGGACATTGCCCGAGCCCTGCTTCGTCCGGGTCTGCATGGACGGCAGTCGCAGCACAAGCCAGACCAGCGCCACCAGCGCCACCGGCACGATGCAGAAGAAGGCTGCGCGCCAGCCGATGATCGCACCCAGGAAACTGCCCAACGGCGCTGCCACGACGGTCGCCAAGGCGTTGCCGCCGTTGACGAGGGCCAAGGCTCGCGGGACCTGGTCCTGCGGCACGAGTCGCATGGCCGTGGCCGCCGACAGCGACCAGAAGCCGCCGATTGCCACGCCGATCAGCGCACGGCCTGCCATGAACGTCAGATAGCTGGGCGCCAGTGCCACCACGGTCCCGGAAACGATCATCAGGAGGGTCAGCGCCAGCAGCAGCCTCTTGCGATCGACCCGGGCGGCGATGGACGCAATGAACAGGCTGGTGATCAAGGCAAAGGCGCCGGACACGGCAATGCCCTGCCCGGCCTGCCCCTCGCTGACCTGAAGGTCCGCCGCGATCGGCGTCAGCAGGCTGACCGGCAGAAACTCGGAAGCAACGAGGGCGAACGCGGCCAGCGACATGGCGAATACCGCGCTCCAGGCGGGTGGGGTTTGGGTTTTCATCCAATAGCGATCAGTCATCGGGGCTACGTTTACTCCGTCGGCAAGGGGCATGTCATCGATTTGCAAGCGATAGTTTCAGCGCCAGACCCTGATGTCCGGTAATGCATTCCGGTTGAATGCTTGCCTGATCCTGTGAGGCGGTCGGTGCACCATGGGCAGCGCCTGCCGGACGGGTTAATGTTCGCTGCATCACTGTCAACCCGAGATGACTGCAACCCGACATGGCAACCCAGCGCAGCTCCTTGCAAGCAGCACTCGCCGACCTCATCGGCGCACGGACGCCCCACACCGGCGACTTCCAGACGCCCATCGCCGGCCTGGGCTTGTTTCGACGTGAAGCCCCGGCGCCGCCGGCCATTTGCATGATCGAGCCGAGCATCGTGCTGGTGGCCCAAGGCGTGAAGCAGATCTGGATCGGCGGCCAGGCCTATGGCTACGACAATACGCGCCTGCTCATGACCTCCCTGGACCTGCCCGCCAACTCGGAAGTGCTCCAGGCGAGCCCGGAACAGCCCTGCCTGGGCCTGCTCATGAAGCTCGACTTGCGCCTGGTGGCCGACCTGATTGCCCAGGACAGCATGGCACCGTCCCGTGACCGGCCCTCCGGGATTGGCGCGAGCATTGGCCAGGCGACGCCGGATCTTCTCGCACCGTTCGTACGCCTGCTGGCCCTGCTGGACGAACCCGAAGCGATCCCGGTGCTGGCGCCGCTGATCCAGCGCGAGATCCACTACCGACTGTTGATCAGCGACCAGGCGGCCCGGCTGCGCCAGATTGCGTCCGTCGACAGCCAGGGCTACCGCATCGCCAAGGCCATCGACTGGCTGAAGTTGAACTACACCGACCCTGTCCGCGTGGAAGACCTTGCGGCGAGGGTGCAGATGAGCCCACCGACTTTCCACCATCATTTCCGCCAGCTCACCGCGATGAGCCCGCTTCAATACCAGAAATGGCTGCGATTGAACGAAGCCAAGCGCCTGATGCTCGACGAAAACATGGACGTGGCCAGCGCGGCCTCGAAAGTGGGCTATGAAAGCCCCTCTCAGTTCAGCCGCGAATATGGTCGCCTGTTCGGCCTGCCGCCCAAGCGGGACATCGCGGCATCGCGGGAGGCCGGTCGCGATATCAGCGTGGTCTGACAGCCAGAACCTGCCAGGGCATCAGCTCTTGTCGCGGTAATACTCCGCCATATGCTCGACGAACGCCCGGACCTTGGCCGGCAGGTGACGAGCATGGGGATAGAGCGCATAACAATGCCTCGACCCCAGGGTGTAGTCCGGCAGGATCCGCACCAACCTCCCCGCCAGCAGGTCGTCCTGTACCGTCGCCAGGGTAAACGCTGCGATGCCTGTACCAGCCAGGGCGCCGGCGTGCAGAGCGGTGATGGTGTCCGAATGAAAGAAACTGGCGCAATCCCAACTGAACGACTCCCCTTCTTCGTTCACCAGCGACCAGCGGGTCGCCGACGCGTAGGTCAGGAGCCGATGTGCGTCCAGTTCAACCACGCTCCGAGGCAGGCCATGCTCGAACACGTAAGCCGGCGCCGCGACCAGCACTTGCGGCGACACGCCGAGCAAGCGGGCGACCAGGCTGCTGTCGGCCAGCGGACCGCAGATGCGCAACGCCACATCGAAACCGTCGGCCACCAGGTCGACCAGCGGGTCGGAGCAGGACAGATCAATCCGGATGTCTGGATAGCGCTGTTGGAAAGCCGGCAGCCAGCGGCCCAGTTCCAAGGTACCCAGGGTCAGCGGGACGCTGATCCGAAGCAACCCGGAGGGACGTTCATGTTCCTGCGTCACGGCTTGGGACGCCGCGTCGACGCGATCCAGAATGTCCACGCAAGCGGCGTAATAGCGCTCCCCGGCTGCGGTGAGGCTCATGCGCCGGGTGTTGCGATTGAGCAGACGCACGCCCAGCGCGGATTCCAGCTGCTGCAAATGCCGCGAGACGGAAGAGTGGGTTGTATCGAGCCGCTCGGCCGCCGCCGAAAACCCCTGGGCCTCCACGATGCAGCGGAACACGCGCATGGCGAGCATCTGGTTCATGGCGTCAGCGCACCGGTAGCTTGAGGATCCGGGCAGTGGTCATGACATCGCCGAAAGTGTCCTCGACTTCGGCCAGCGCGGCTTTGTGCAACGCATCCTTGTCGATGGAGTCACCGTTGGTTCGGGTAATGGCACGGGTGGCCGATGCGTCGGACGCGACCAGCACGTTGTAACCCAGTGGCGCGGCGTCACGGGCGGCGCCGGCGACACAGGCGTGGGTCATGAGGCCGGAGATGATCAGGTTTTCGATACCGGCGCGCTTCAAGCGCTTGTCCAGGTCGGTACTGCCAAAGACGCTGACAGTGGTTTTCTGCAATACCCCATCCCTGGCCCTGGGCTGCATCTGCGGATGGAACTTCACGCCTTCACCCCCCTGGGCAAACACTGCCGATCCTGGGGGTGCAATGTGTTGAATGTGATAGACCGGCATTTTGTGCTCGTCGGCGAATGCAATCAGCTCACGGGCCTTGTCCAGCGCCGCTACGCCATCGGGAATCGGCATCTTGCCAGTGAAGTATTCGTTCTGGAAATCGATGATCAGTAACGCGGTCTTACCGGCGGGCAGTTGGCTCACCGCCTGGGCACCCGACATGGCGCGGATGGTTGGATTGCTTTCAGCCAATGCCCCGGCACTGGCGATAATGCCGGAAAATGCACAGGCGGTGAGAAAACGGCGAGTAAAACGTTGCATGGAGAATTCCTTCTGGACAATGGACGAAGGAATGCTAGGGGGACCGGCGGAAATGGAACACAGCGCGGCCAAGACAGGACATGTTTGATTCTTGCACAAATGACGCCGCCCAATGGAATTTCGTCAAGTGGCTGGCCTGAGGACCTGGGCATCCACGACGATCCGCTTGCCGACCTTTTCCCCCACCTCCAGCGCCTGTCCATCCCGCTGCTTGCCCTGGCGCGCCTGCCCCACCAACCGGGGGATCAAATCGCCCTCCGGCAGATGCTGCCAGAACCGCCCGGGCATATGCTGGCGCAACGCCTGGGGATTGAGCCTCGCCGGGTTGAAAATGTGCCGGTAATAGGTGCGCCACAGTTCCGCGCCGGGGTCTTGGGCATGCTGCGCCCACTGCCGCCACTGTTCAGGGCAATGACGCTGGTAGTCCAGCTTGTGACCATCGTAGCGGATGCCGTCGCGGGGCGTTGCGATCAACCAGCGTTGGCGTCCCAGTCGCTCGGCAAAATGACCGCTCGCGCTTTCAAGGATGTCATGGGCCGGCTCGTGGAAGGACACCAGGTCCAGTTGCAACTGACCGGCGACTTCCTGTGGCAACGGTATGAAGCGCACGAAGGCGTGCAGATGATGGGCCTCGCGGCTGACCTGCTTGATCCGTCGCTGCAGCTCGCTTCCCAGGCGGTCACCGGCGAGCATCGCGGTGCGGTCGCCATGAGCCACCCGCCAGAGCACTTCATACAGCAGGTTCCAGCGTTGCTCGCCCCGATAACGACTGGCCTGTTCGAGCAATGGCAACAAAGTGGCCGGTACCCGTGTGCGAAACGGCCCCGGGTCTCGTGGCAATGGCGCCGGCACGGCGAGCAGGTCAACCATGGGCCCCTGGGCCCAGGTTACCTCGACCGGGTCGATACCGTGACCCAGCAGCGTTCGCGCCTGTTCCCGCCAGAGGGAGAAACTGTCGTCACAATCCAGCGCAATCATCCCCACAACCCCATCTGCACGGGTCGCTGGGGATCACGCAGACGAGCCCTCAACAAGCCGCTGCGCACCTGCGCATCGGGCGGCCGATAATCACTGGTGACGATGAACGGTCGCGCCTTCTCCAGTACACAACGCAACTGCACCAGGTCGTCATAACGAACGCGACGCTCCCTGCGCAGCGCAACCAGACGCTGCACACTACGCAGGCCAATACCGGGAATTCGCGCCAGCAGGGCCGGCTCGGCACGGTTGAGATCCACCGGGAAGACCTCACGATTGGCCAACGCCCAGGCCAGCTTGGGGTCGATATCCAAGTCCAGGTTGCCGGTCTGCCGCAACAACTCGCCGGCCTTGTAGCCATAGCCGCGCATGAGGAAATCAGCCTGGTAGAGACGATGCTCGCGCAACAGCGGAGGCGCCGCCAGGGGTACGCTGGCAGGGCTGTCAGGAATCGGGCTGAACGCCGAATAGTAGACCCGCCGCAGGCCATACCCCTGATAGAGCGACTCGGCATTGCTGAGGATGGCATGGTCATCGGTGGCATCGGCCCCGACGATCACTTGGGTACTCTGCCCGGCGGGAGCGAACCGGGGCGCCCGCGCTTCGCCAGCCACCGCTTGCTGTCCCTCCTGGATGGTGCCCATGGCCTGGCGGATCGTCGACAACTGCTTCTCTGGCGCCAGGCGCCTGAGACTCACCTCGGTGGACAGTTCGATGTTCACGCTCAGCCGGTCGGCCAGCCGCCCGGCCTCTTCGATCAACAGAGGATCGGCATCGGGAATGGTCTTGAGATGGATATACCCGCGAAACTGATGCTCCTCGCGCAGCAGCCGCGCCACCCGGATCAACTGCTCCATGGTGTAGTCGGCCGAACGAATGATACCGGAGCTCAGGAACAGGCCACTGATGCAGTTGCGACGATAGAAATCCAGCGTCAGGCGCACCACCTCCTCCGGCGTGAAGCGCGCCCGCGGCACATTGCTGGAACGACGGTTGACGCAGTATTGGCAGTCATACAGGCAGAAATTGGTCAGCAGCACCTTGAGCAACGAGACGCAACGCCCATCAGGCGTGTAGCTGTGACAGATCCCCATACCGTCCGTGGCCCCTAGCCCATCGCGGCCTCGCGAACTGCGCTTGGGGGCTCCGCTACTGGCGCAGGAGGCGTCGTACTTGGCGGCATCGGCAAGAATGCCGAGCTTGGCGATCAGTTGCATGGAAGCGATTCTCGATACTGGACATAAATACAGTATTTTGAGTCGCACGGCGATGCAAGCCCCGTCGGTCCACTCATCGCGCCAGAGGCTTTGGGGCCAAGCCGCGAGATGGGCTATAATCGGCTCACCCACGCAATCCGAGGTCCAGCCCATGGGCACTATCAGCCTTGAAGCCAAAAAGGCCTATGCAGCCAGAACCCGTAGATCCAACTATGCGGCCAGCCTGCGCCTGGAAGGCTTCAAAGTGGACTTCGCCGACGGCAACCTCAAGATGCCGACCCGCGAAGAAATCCTCAAGACCTTCACCAAGCCCAGAACCTGATGCTGGACAAATATGGCGTCGGTGAAGACGCCTACTGCTATCCCGGCTCCACTGTCCTTCGAAACAAACTCGACATTCGCGACGACGCCACCCTGAGCGAAGCCGAGCAGCAACTCACGGCCATCGCGGCGGACAGCGTCGAATTCAACCCTCCTCCCTACGACCTCGTTTACCTCCAGAACATCCATCGACGACTGTTCTCGGACTTGTATGAATGGGCTGGAGAATTGCGAACCGTCGGGATGGCCAAGCAAGATACGCGCTTCTGCCAACCACAGTTCATGGAAAAGGAAGCCGGCAAGATCTTCAGCCACATGGCCGCCGCCCACTGGTTCGAAGGCCTGCCCCGGGCAGACCTGATCATTGCCGTGGCCGACGCCTATTCCGATATCAACGTCGTACATCCTTTTCGCGAAGGCAACGGACGAGCCCAGCGCATCCTCTTCGAACACCTCATCATGAACGCCGGATTCGAGATCAGCTGGTGGGGGATCGAGAAGGAAGAATGGATCGTTGCGAACATCTCGGCCTACAACTGCGTGCCGGGCCCGATGCAGCAGGTATTCGAGAAGTGTATCGGGCCGGCCATCCAGGCCTGACGATGGGTTAGTCGGGAGGCGGTGATGGCTTCAAGGGATGAACGCCTACCGGCATCCCCGATACAACCCTGATAAACTGCGCCATTCGCCTCGTTGACTCAGATTGCCAATGTCCCTACAAACCGCTCCGCTCTCCCGTCGTTTTTCTGTTGCTCCGATGATGGACTGGACAGACGCCCACTGCCGCTTCTTCCTGCGCATCCTCTCGAAACACGCCTTGCTCTACACCGAGATGGTCACCACCGGGGCGTTGCTCAACGGCGATCATGAGCGTTTCCTGCGTCACCACGAAGCCGAGCATCCCCTGGCGCTGCAACTGGGTGGCAGTGTCCCGGTTGATCTGGCGGCCTGCGCGCGTATGGCCGAGGCCCATGGTTATGACGAGGTGAACCTCAACGTCGGCTGCCCCAGCGACCGGGTGCGGAACAATATGATCGGTGCGTGCCTGATGGGGCATCCGGGGCTGGTGGCCGATTGTGTGAAGGCGATGCGTGATGGGGTATCGATTCCGGTGACGGTCAAGCATCGCATCGGAATCAATGGGCGCGACAGCTACGAGCAGCTGTGCGAGTTCGTCGGGACGGTGCGCGAGGCGGGTTGCAGGAGTTTCACCGTACATGCGCGTATCGCGATTCTGGAGGGGCTATCCCCCAAGGAGAATCGCGACATTCCGCCCTTGCGCTATGACGTGGCGGCTCGGTTGAAGGCAGACTTTCCGGACCTGGAGATCGTGCTCAACGGCGGCATCAAGACGCTGGAGGCCTGCCATGAGCATCTGCAGACGTTCGACGGGGTGATGCTGGGGCGCGAGGCCTATCACAACCCTTATCTGCTGGCCGAGGTGGACCAACAGCTGTTCGGCAGCATGGAACCAGTCATCACCCGGGCCGAGGCCCTGGCGCGGTTGCGACCTTACATTGCCGATCATCTGGCCGCAGGCGGGGCGATGCATCACATCACTCGCCACGTACTGGGGCTGGGCACCGGGTTTCCGGGCGCGCGGCGGTTTCGGCAGTTGTTGTCGGTGGATATCCACAAGGCCAAGGATCCGCTGGCATTGCTGGATCAGGCCGCTCAGTTGCTGGAAGGGCGTTGATCGTCACTGGGTTTGAACCTGCGTGGTGTTTTGGCATCGTATTTACGGATACTCGCCCCGCCCATTCAAACAGCCGTTTTCAGGTTGTTGCCGCCGGGGCTGTCGATACCTCTTCACGCCCTTGAGTGGCTGTCAGCCCTCGGGTAATGTCAACAGACCCATAGGACAGAGCACGCTCATGACTTCCAAGCTGGAACAACTCAAGCAATTCACTACCGTCGTGGCCGATACCGGCGATTTCGAAGCTATTGCCCGCATCAAACCCGTGGACGCCACCACCAACCCTTCCCTGTTGCTCAAGGCTTCGGCGATGCACGGTTATGCCGAGCTGCTGAACGCCTGCGTGGCGGACTGCAAGGGTGATGTCGGCCTGGCCAGCGACCGTTTTGGCGTGGCGGTCGGCCAGGAGATCCTGAAGGTGATTCCGGGGCGTATTTCCACTGAAGTGGATGCGCGCCTGTCGTTCGACACCGACGCCATGCTCAAGCGTGCCCATCGCCTGGTCGATCTTTATGAGAAGGCCGGCGTCGGCCGTGATCGCGTCCTGATCAAGATCGCATCGACCTGGGAAGGTATCCGCGCCGCCGAGCAGTTGGAGCGCGAGGGTATCCAGTGCAACCTGACCCTGCTGTTCTCCTTCGCCCAGGCCGCGGCCTGTGCCGACGCTGGGGTATTCCTGATTTCGCCGTTCGTAGGCCGTATCTACGATTGGTACAAGAAGGCCAATGGCAACGATTACACCGGCGCCGATGATCCAGGCGTGCAGTCCGTGACACGCATCTACAACTACTACAAGGCCAATGACTACAAGACCGTAGTCATGGGCGCCAGCTTCCGTAACATCAATCAGATCGAACAACTGGCCGGTTGCGACCGCTTGACCGTCAGCCCGGAACTGCTGGAGAAACTGGCCGCCGACGAAGGCAAGCTGGAACGCAAGCTGGCGCCTGGACAGGCCGGTGAAGCACGCCTGAGCCTCAACGAAGCGCAATTCCGCTGGCTATCCAACGAGGACGCCATGGCCACCGAGAAACTGGCCGAAGGTATCCGCCAGTTCGCCCGGGACCAGGAGAAACTCGAGGCGCTGCTGCAAGCCAAGCTCTAAGCGCAGTCGAAACAAGAAGGGGGCGAACCTGGATGGGTTCGCCCCCTTTTTTCATTGCATCAATCCGCAAGCCTTGATGTCGGCCCACGGAGATGAATCAAGAGCCAGGTCGTTCCAGCGCATTCACCAAGTCATGGAACGCCTCACGATTGGACTCGTTGAGCCCCATCAGGATCTTGTGGGCTTCCAGTACCTTGATCCGCACGTCTTCTTCGGATTGGTCCTGATCAGGCAGGTCGTCCAGGCACTCGGGGCACGGCACCGGGTCACCGACGATGTTGAACACCTGGTCGAAGCCCATCGACTGCAAGAGGCGGGTAATGTCGCTGTGGGTGGTGACGACGGTCGGCAGCAGGCCGACCTTTTGCCGCGACAGGATCGACAACTTGGCCAGCAGGCCAAGGGTGGTGCTGTCGATACTGCGGGTTTCAGTCAGGTCGATCACGATGGCATTGAAATTCAATGCAGTGAAGATCCGCTCAATAGTCGCATCCAGCGCCGAACAAAGGGTCAGACGCACTTCACCGACAAACTTCAGGACAAATGTGCCGTCCTGCTCGGCGAACTGGATTCTACCGGTACTCATCAAAGGTTCCTGCTCAACACTAACAGGGCGATATCATCCGGCATCTCCCCTAGCGTAGCTAATCCAAACACTTGCCGCAGACCTTCCAGGCTGCCGCCCGCAGCACTCACCCGTTCAGGCAAGGCCGCTTCTTTCTCTTTGAGTGTAGGCTCCGACAAAAGATCCAGAATGCCATCAGACATCAGCGTCAGGCTGAATACGGGTGGCAATTCCAGTACGTGGTCCTCGTAGGTCGCCTCGTTGAAAAGGCCCACCGGCAGACCACGCCCTTCCAGATACCGAACACTGTCCGGGGTGTACAACACAGGCAACGGCAGATGGCCGCCGATGCTATAGGTCAACAAGCCCGTCTCCTCGTCGATGACTCCACCGACCATGGTGACATGTTTACCCAGCTTACAACTGATCAGGCCCCGGTTGATATGCCCCAGGACCTCCGAAGGCTTGAACTCCGGCAACGTGCCATTGCGCTTGGACTCGAACAGCAGGCGCGTGGTCATGAATTTCAGCAGCACCGTCACGAACGCCGACGAGGCGCCATGACCGGAAACATCTGCCAGGTAAAACGCTACTCGCCGCTCATCGACCCGAAAGTAGTCCACGAAATCACCCGACAGGTATAACGACGGGATGATCTGGTGGGCAAAATGGAAGTCGTCGACCGACCAGGGGCTGACCGGCAGCATGTTCATCTGCACCTGACGCCCGGCGTTCTGGTCTTCCTGCAGCAGGTTCAGGCTGGCTTCCAGCTCGCGGTTGGCGGTTTCCAGTTTTTCGCGGTAGCGCTGGTTTTCCACCATCAGCCGCGAACGGTCCAGGGCCCGGCGCACCGAGTGTTCTAGCACGGCCAGGTCTTCCAGGGGTTTGATCAGGTAATCCGCCGCGCCCAGGCGCAAAGCCTCGACCGCGTCGTTCATCACACCCGCGCCCGAGACCACGATGACGGGTGTCTGCGCGGAGATCTCGGCGACCTGGCGAATGAGTTCGAGTCCGCCCATCTGCGGCATGCGCAGGTCGCAGATGACCAGGTCGGGCTTGTCTTGCTCGAATACCTGAAGACCCTGTTGGCCGTTGCTGGCCTGCAGGACGCTGAAACCACTGTCTTCCAAGTAGGCTGCGAGGCTGGCTCGCACCACTTCGTCATCATCGATTATCAGCAGCGTGGCACTGGTTTTTGGCATGTGGGCAAACGGCGCCAGAATTAGGTTGGCGTAGCGGGCTGGGCTGTCGGGCCGGGCGCGCACTACTGGATTCGCTTTCTAGCCTCTCTGTCGTACAGCTTTCAGGCGTTTGCCCTACACACGTTTACATCAGAGGTGCCCTTCTAAGGCGCAGACGGTACTCCCATCCGCGGGGCGTTTCAAGCTCATGCGGATAGCCGCTTGCCGTCTTTATTTGTCAAAGTACAGAGAGTTATAAGAACCGAGCGAAGCGTAACTCAATGGAAGGATAAATCCCGCCCGATGCACCCCGAAAGCACGAAAGGCGGCCTTTCGGGGCCGCCTTTCGTGCGCAGCAGGGTGGATCAGAAATCGTCCACTACCTGACCGTCCTTGACCTTGAACTCACGGTTCTGCAAGAAGGCATTGCGGATGAATACGTACTTGTCACCGGTCACCATCTTCTCGGCCGACAGCAGGCTGGCGCGGGTGTCGACGATGTTCAGGCCGAAGATCGAGTTACGCACCGAGACGTTGTCGATATAGGGATACGGCGTGGTGTAGCTGTCGACAAACCTGGCCGGGGCATCGCGCAAGGTGCTTGGGCCCAGCAACGGCAGCATGACATAGGGACCACTGTCGAGTCCCCAATAGCCCAGGGTCTGGCCGAAATCCTCGTCGTTGCGCTGCAGGCCCATCCTGGTGCCTACGTCGAAGAAGCCCAGCAGGCCGAAGGTGGTGTTGAAGAGCAGTCGGGCGGTGTCGACCCCGGCGGCGGCCGGCTTGCCTTGCAGCACATCGTTGGCCAGGTTGCCCACGTCGCCGATGTTGCGGAACATGTTGTGGATACCGTCTTCGAGGAATTGTGGCGTTACATATTGATAACCCTGCGCCAGCGGTTTGAGCGCATAGGTGTCGACGGTATCGTTGAATTTGAAGATCGGCCGGTTGATGCTTTCCCAAGGATCTTCTTCCGTGGCGGCCTGGGCGGCGAACGGTACCAGCAGAACACTGGCAGAAAGACACAGCTGAGCTAGACGATGGCTCCAGCGCATAGGGGAAAACTCCTTGGATTGTTCAGGCAAGGGCGCCGAGCCCAGGCGGTGAGGTGGCTAGTATAAAGCGGAACGTGTCGATAGGCAGCAGGGTAAAGGAATATGCCTGTAGGACCTTTCTTTCATCCAGCGCCTTCATTTCCCTGTCACAGAGCTGTCATCGAGGGCCGGTAGGCTCCAGGTTATTTCAAGGACGTTCCCATGCCCCGCGCCGAAGCCCTGCCCCTTCCCGCTCCCAGTCTTACCGCCGTACTGTTTGGCCTGAGCGGGTGCCTGGTGGATTTCGGAGCGCGGGTTCGTCAACCGGGTGCGAAACCGGCCGAGCATGCCCACCCGACGCCCGGTGCGCTGGAAAGCCTCCACCGCCTGCAACTTCAAGAGATACCCTGCGCCTGGCTCGATGAACTGCCTCCCGCCGTCAGCCATGGCCTGGCGGCGTCCTTGCCGGCGTGGATCAAATCGCCGCAACTTCCTGCAACAAATAATCCGTGGCCAGCGCCCCATGCCTGCTGGCAAGCATTGATGGCCCTGAACGTCCAGCAACTGGACGGATGCGTCCTGGTGAGCGGCGAACCCCGGTTGTTGCAGTCCGGACTCAACGCCGGCCTATGGACCATCGGTCTCGCATCCTGCGGCTCGCTGTGCGGCCTGGCGCCGGCGCAATGGCAGGCCCTGGACCAACAGCAACGCGAAATCAGGCGGGCCAAGGCCACCGTGCAATTGTTCGGGCTGGGGGTGCATTCGGTGATCGATCATTTGGGCGAACTCGACGCCTGCCTGGCCGATATCAGCCTGCGTCGGCTCAAAGGCGAGAAGCCCTGACCCGGATCATGCAGGTTGTGCGGGGGTGGATTACTCTTAAAGCAGGCCATGGACCTTTGACGAAGCGTCGCGGTCCATGGCTGTGCCGATCAATAAGGAGTACGCCATGCCTGGCCGCGACGATTTGCAAAAACAGCTCGACCAATTGCGCGATCAATTGGAACAGAACCCGCCGCTGTCCGAACCAGAACGCGAGAACCTGCACCAGTTGATGACTCAGATCGAGGCCGAAATCGAACTGGAAAACACTCTTCAGGACAACAGCCTGGTCGACGGCGTGAACCTGGCCGTGGAACGATTCGAAGTCGAACACCCTACCATCGCCGGGACCCTGCGCAATATCGTGCAAGCCTTGGGCAGCATGGGTATCTGACCCCTGCGCATGTAAAAAGCCCCACTTTCGACAGTGGGGCTTTGCGTTACTCACGAACTCAAATGCGATCCTTCGTGGGGCCTGCTCGCGATTGCGTACCGTTGCTCAACCCCAAGGCTGAATGCGGCGCCCTCATCGCGAACAGGCTCGTTTCCCCGTCGGCGTTTCATTGACGGACCAGACGACGATTCGGCAATTGCATCGCTTCGGTGCTGCGATACGGGTTGATGTCCAGTCCACCACGGCGCACATAACGCGCATACACCGTCAATTTCTCCGGCTTGAGCAAACGCTGCAGGTCGAGGAAGATCCGCTCCACACACTGCTCGTGAAAATCCGAATGCTGGCGGAAACTGACGATGTAGGCCAGCAGGCTGGCGTGATCCAGGGCCGCGCCGCGATATTCCACCGCCACGCTGCCCCAATCCGGCTGGCTGGTGACCGGGCAGTTGGATTTGAGCAAATGACTGTGCAGGCTTTCCTCGACGATGCGCGACGCGTCGCAACGCAGCAACTCCGGGCGCGGATGCGCGTAGGAATCGACGCTGATGTCCAGGTCGTCGATGCAAGTGCCGGGCAGTGCCACGATGCCTTCGCTTTCCACCTCCTGGAGGCTGCGAACCCGCACCGCCACCGGCTTGCCGGCCGCGGCCGAAAGGTCCTGGCGCAAGGTCGCCTCCAGGCTTGCGGTATCGGCGAACGGGGTCTGGTTCAAGGAGTTGAGATACAACTTGAAGGACTTGGACTCGATGATATTCGGCGAATCCGCCGGAATCGCGAACTCACCGATAGCCACCACCGGCTTGCCGGAAGGCAGCAGCCACGACAACTCGAAACAGTTCCAGAAATCCACGCCCTTGTACGGCAGGGTCTCGGCCGTCAGGCCCAGTTCCGCCCATTTCGCGGTGCGCGGGATCGGGAACAGCAGTGATGGCGTGTACGTGGCGATGTATTCGCTGGATTTGCCCAGCGGCGAATGTTCGGCTGCGGGATGCATGACGGAAACCTGACTGAATAATCAGCGGATTCTATCAGCCTTTGCCAGCGCCTTTGAGTGCTTACTGTCTGACGGTCAGGTCACCCTTCATTCCCGCCTGGTAATGGCCGGGAATATTGCAAGCGAACTCCAGGCGAGTGACCTTGCTGAAGGTCCAGGTCAGTTCGGCTGTCTTGCCCGGCTCCACCAGCACGCTGTTGGGATCGTCGTGGCGCATGCCTGCCTGGCCGTGGCCCATGGCGCCGTGGTCCATGCCCTGCTTCATCGCGGTCGGCATCAACTGTCCGTTCTGTTGCATCTTGAGCATCTGCTGCTGGTGTTCGGCATGCATGGCCGCGTCGCCCAGGTTGAATTCGTGGAGTAACTGGCCTTTATTGATCAATACGAAACGCACGGTCTCCCCGGCCTTGATATCGAGGGACGCGGGCGAAAAGGTCATGTCCCCCATCACCACTTCGATACTGCGACTGGCCTTGGCCGCCGGCGCTGGCTGGCCAAAATCGACATGGCCTGGCGAGGCCCATGACGGCGCACTGAGGACGATTGCACAAGCAGCCAGGATCAGGCGTTTACCCATTAACATGTTCAGACTCCCAAGGGATGAGGTTCAGCTTGTGCGAAACTCTATCGCCGTGCGCCTGCCAATCGGCTGACGGCTCGATTACAACTTTGTCAGGTTGCACCATGGCCCTGCGTGCCACGGTATAACGCCCTCGTTCCAATCCTGCCTCGAGCCGCCACCATGAAATTGCTGATCGTCGAAGACCAAACGAAAACCGGCCAATACTTGCGCCAGGGCCTGAGCGAAGCCGGGTTCAATGCCGACCTGGTGGCCGATGGCATCACCGGCCAGCAACTGGCCCTGAGCGGTGAATACGCCCTGTTGATCCTTGACGTGATGCTGCCCGGACGCGATGGCTGGCAGATTCTGCAGGCCGTACGCGGCGCCGGGCTGGATACTCCGGTGCTGTTTCTCACCGCGCGGGACGCTGTCCAGGACCGGGTGCATGGCCTGGAACTGGGCGCCGACGACTATCTGGTCAAGCCCTTCGCGTTTTCCGAATTGCTGGCACGGGTCCGCAGCCTGTTGCGTCGCGGCGGTTCGTCGCCCCAGGAAACCAGCCTGCAACTGGCCGACTTGCGCCTGGATCTGATCCGTCGCCGCGTCGAACGCAGCGGTCGGCGCATCGACCTCACCGCCAAGGAATTCGCCCTGTTGGAGATGCTTTTGCGGCGCCAGGGCGAGGTGCTGCCCAAGTCCCTGATCGCCTCCCAGGTCTGGGACATGAACTTCGACAGTGACACCAACGTCATCGAAGTCGCGATCCGCCGCCTGCGGATCAAGATTGACGACGAATTTCCCAGCAAGCTCATCCACACGGTGCGCGGCATGGGCTATGTGCTCGAAGAGCGAAGCCTGTGAAGGCCCGGTGGTCCTTGAGCAGTCGCCTGGCGCTGCTGTTCGCCGCCTGCACCGCCGTGGTGTCGCTGTTTGCCGGGGTGCTGTTCAGCCGCGGCAGCGAGGCGCACTTCATCGAGCTGGATCAACAGTTGCTGGAAGGCCGGCTGATCGGCTTGCGCCGGGCCTTGCAGGATCTCGACGCCGAGCAGACCCGCAGGCGCCTGGAGGATGAACTCAGCCGCCAGGCCGACCTGGCGTTGCGTATCAAGGACAGCAATGGTGTGCGCTGGTACGACAGCTCGATCCGGATTCCACAGCAACTGCCGGAAAGTCCTGGCCTGTCGACCCTCAGCGATGCAGACACCGACTACCGGGTGCTGAATGCGCCACTGGACCCCAACCGTCCCGGCTCGCCACAACTGACGCTGCTGCTGGACATCACCCACCACCAGCATTTTCTGCAACGCATGCAGCGCCTGATCTGGTTGACCGTGGGCCTCTCCGCCCTCGCTACCGCCCTGCTGGGCGCCTGGGCCGCACGACGCGCCTTGCGGCCGTTGCGGCGCATGGGGGCCATTGCCGGCAGCGTCTCGGCCCGCTCCCTCAACGCCCGCCTGCCCGAAGAGCAGATGCCTGCCGAACTGGCCGAATTGGCCCACAGCATCAACGCCATGCTCGAACGCCTTGACGATGCGTTTCAACGGCTCTCGGCGTTCTCCGCCGATATCGCCCATGAATTGCGCACGCCGCTGTCGAACCTGTTGACCCACACCCAGGTCACCCTCACCCGGGAACGTCCGCTGGAGGACTACCGCGAAGCGCTGCACAGCAATCTCGAAGAACTGCAATGGATGGCGCAAATGGTCAACGACATGCTGTACCTGGCCAAGGCCGACCATGGCCTGCTGGCGCCCAACCGTGAGCCGCTGTTACTGGCGGCGGAAGTGGATGTGCTGCTGGAGTTCTTCGCACCCTTGGCCGAAGACGTCAATGTACGGCTGAACCGGGAAGGCGACGGTCGCGTGGAGGGGGATCGCAGCATGTTGCGCCGGGCCTTCTCCAACCTGCTGGACAATGCCTTGCGCTTCACCCCCGGCGGCGGCGAAGTGCGCCTGCAGATCCTTGACGGCCCGCATGCGCTGAAGATCTATGTGGAGAACAGCGGCGAAGGCATTCCAGCAGACCTGCTGCCGCGCCTGTTCGATCGCTTCTATCGCGCCGACCCGGCCCGCCGGGAAGGCAGCAGTGAACATGCGGGGCTGGGCCTGGCCATTACCCGCTCGATCATCCATGCCCACGGCGGGCATATCCACTGCGAGTCGGCCGATGGCTGGACACGCTTCATGATTGAATTGCCGAAGGCAGGCCAGCCCTGACACAAGACCCTGTGGCGAGGGGATTTATCCCCGCTGGGCCGCGAAGCGCCCCCCCCAAAACTGTCAATTCAACCTGTCTGATGTACCGAGCTTTCAGGTTCAGGGCTGCTTCGCAGCCCAACGGGGTAAATTCCCTGGCAACAAGGGCCCTGCAGCCGGTCCTGGATATCAGGAATACCGCAACGCCTGCGCCGGCTCGGTCTTCGCCGCACGCCAGGCCGGGTAGATCGTGGCGAGGAAGCTCAGGATAAAGCCGGCGGCACAGATCAGGATCACGTCGCCACGCTGAAGCTCCGACGGCAGGTTGCTGATGAAATACACATCGGAACTGAAGATGTGCTGGCCACTGACCCGCTCCAGCCATCCCACCAGCTCGCTGACATTCAACGCCGCGATCACCCCCAGCACTCCGCCGATCACCGTACCGACGACGCCGATTACCGTACCCTGGACCATGAAGATCGCCATGATCTGCCGCGGCGTGGCGCCGATGGTCCGCAGGATCGCGATGTCCGCGCCCTTTTCGTTCACCACCATGATCAGGGTCGCGATGATATTGAACGCCGCCACTGCGACGATCATCAGCAACAGCAGGCCGATCATGGTCTTTTCCATTTTCATGGCACTGAACAGGCTGCCCTGGGTGTGGGTCCAGTCGTCCGCCTTGTAGCCTGCACCCAGGCTGCTGGCGATATCGCCAGACACCTTGGGCGCGGCGTACAGGTCCTTCACCGCCAGACGCACGCTCTGCACCTGGTTCGGCTGCCAATGCTGCATCTGTGCGGCGTCGGCCAGGTGGATCAGCGCCATGGAACCATCCAGCTCGGCGCCCACCTTGAACACACCCACCACGTTCAGTCGCTGCATGCGCGGAGTGATTCCCCCCGGCGCGGTGCTGACTTCCGGCACGATCAAGGTCAGTTTGTCGCCGACGTTCAAACGAAAGCGTCGAGCCGTGATCTCACCGATCACCACACCATATTCGCCCGGTTTCAAGGCATCGAGACGCCCCTGGACAATATGCTGGGCCACGATGGACACCTTGCCTTCCTGGGCCGGATCGATACCGCTGATCTGGATCGGCTGCATCGAGCCCTTATGGCTGAGCATGCCTTCCATTTCGGTGAACGGCACGGCCGCCGTCACCTGGGGATTGTTCAATGCCGCGGCGGCCACCGGTTGCCAGTCATCGATGGGATTGACCCCGACGATGGTGGCGTGGGGCACCATGCCAAGGATGCGCGAGCTCATTTCGCGCTGGAAACCATTCATGACCGAGAGCACCACGATCATCGCCAGCACGCCCAGGGCGAGGCCGATCATCGACGTCATGGAGATGAATGAAACGAAGCGATTGCGACGCTTGGCGCGGGTATAGCGCGTGCCGATAAAGATCGATAACGGTCTGAACATTCGGGGCACCGTAAAAAGATAAATGACCCGGCGCATGGATGCTGCGCCGGGTTCCGGTCGGTCAGATAGGGGTCAGGCAACCTTCCTGCAGATGCAGCACGCGGTCCATCTGCCGGGCCAGATTCATGTCGTGGGTAACCACCAGGAACGCGGTGCGCAACGAGGTGCTGAGCTCCAGCATCAGGTCCTGGATGCCTTGGGCGGTGTGGGAATCGAGGTTACCGGTCGGCTCGTCGAGCATCACCAGGCCCGGCTTGTTGACCAACGCCCGGGCAATCGCCACCCGCTGGCGCTCGCCACCGGACAGTTCGGCCGGCTTGTGTTCAAGGCGGTGCCCCAGCCCGACCCGCTCCAGCAACGCCGTGGCCCGCTGGCGAGCTTCGGGAATCGCGGTACGGCCGATCAGCAACGGCATGCAGACGTTTTCCAGTGCGGTGAATTCCGGCAACAGATGGTGGAACTGGTAGACGAAGCCCAGGGAACGGTTGCGCAGCAGGCCGCGGCCCTTCTCGTTCAGCGCCGAGAGTTCCTCGCCCGCCAGCCAGACACTGCCGGCGGTGGGCGTGTCGAGACCGCCCAGCAGATTGAGCAAGGTACTCTTGCCCGACCCGGACGTGCCGACAATCGCCACGCGCTCACCCGGGAACAGCTCCAGTTGCAGGCCCGACAACACCACTACCGACTCCGGGCCCTCCTCGTAGGATTTACCCAGGTTGCGGCAGCTCAAGATCGCTTTTTCACTCATGCCCGACTCACTCATAACGTAACGCCTCCGCAGGCTGGGTGCGTGCGGCACGCCAGGCTGGATACAGGGTGGCGAGGAAACTCAGGATCAACGCGGCGCCGCAGACCATCACCACGTCATCGGACTGCAATTGCGACGGCAGGTAGTCGATGAAGTACACGTCGGCGTTGAGGAACTTGTGGCCGATCAGGCCTTCGAGGGCGGCAATCGCGGCGCTGACGTTCAGCGCGGCGAACATCCCGACCAGGGCGCCGACAATCGTGCCGATCACACCGATGACCGTGCCCTGGACCATGAAGATGCGCATGATCTGCCCCGGCGTGGCACCCAGGGTGCGCAGGATGGCGATGTCGCCCTTCTTGTCGTTCACCACCATCACCAGCGTGGAAATGATGTTGAACGCGGCCACGGCGACGATCAGCAGCAACAACAGGCCGATCATGGCTTTTTCCATGCGGATCGCCTGGTACAGGTTGCCGTGGGTACGGGTCCAGTCGCGGGCGTAATAACGATCTTCGCCAAGCTGCTGGGCGATGTTCCAGGCGACACGGGGCGCCTGGAACAGATCGTCGAACTTCAACCGCAACCCCTGGACCTGATCCGGTTTCCAACGATGCAGGCGCGCCAGGTCCTGGAGGTTGGTGACCCCCAGGTAGCCGTCCAGCTCGCCGGCACCGACATGGAAAATGCCGACCACGGTAAAACGCTTCATGCGTGGGAACATGCCGCCGGGGGTCACGGTGACCTCCGGTGCGACGAACGTCAGCTTGTCGCCGATGGCGACGCCGAGCTTGGTCGCGGCCTTGTCGCCGATGACGATGCCGAAGCTGCCCGGCGCCAGGTCGTCCAGCCGGCCCTGCCGCATGAAGTTGTCGATGATCGACACCTGCCGTTCGAGCCCGGGGTCGATGCCGTTGAGCAACACCTTGGACACCTTGCCGTCGTTGGTCAGCAGCCCCTGCATCTGGGTGAAAGGCGCCACGGCCAGCACCTGCGGATTGTGCTTGACCTGGGCGGCCAGGCTCGGCCAGTCGCTGATGGCCTCGCCGGATTCGACGGTGGCATGGGGCACCATGCCCAGTACACGGGTGCGCATTTCATGATCGAAGCCGTTCATCACCGACAGCACGACAATCATCACGACCACGCCAAGGGCCAGGCCGATGATGGACGTCAGGGAAATGAACGATACGAAATGGTTGCGGCGTTTTGCACGGGTATAACGCGTGCCGATAAATACGAAGAGAGGTCTGAACATGTCGGGGCTTGTTCGGAGGGAAAAGGAACGTCCTTGTGGCGGGGGTCACAAACCAGCTTTACACTCAGACCACCGCCGCTACCATGGGTTCGCCATGTCGACATTAGATGAAGAAGATCGCCGCGAATACTACCGTATCGAGGACACGATCGCACTGGAAATTCAGCCCCTGTCGATTCCTGAAGCCGCCAGCCAGGAACTGTTGCAGGATGCTTCTCCATTATTCAATCTGCTCAGCGAACTGCACCTGAGCGAATTCGAGTCACAACACCTGCTGCGCCAGATCAGCGAGCGCGAACGCAGCATCGCGGCGTACCTCAAGGTGATGAACAAACGCATCGACCTGCTCAGCCAGGTGATTGCCCTGACGGTGCTGGGGGAGATCGGCGAGCCACAACCGGTGATCATTTCCGAAGGCGGCATCGACTTCCAATACCCCACGCCCATTGCCGTCGGCGCGCACCTGTCCATCAAACTGGTGCTGATGCCCCAGGCCCTGGGCCTGTTGCTGCGGGCGCGTGTCACCCACTGCGATCCCAAGGGCGATGGCTATGATGTCGGTACCGAGTTCGAACACCCGACCGACGGCCAGCGCCAGTTGCTGGCCCGCTACATCCTGCAGAAACAGGCGCAAGAACGTCGCCTGGCGCGAGAACTGAACGAATCAGGTACCCATAAGGAACAACCGTGACCCTCATCTATGGCCACCGCGGCGCCAAGGGCGAAGCACCGGAAAACACCCTGACCGGTTTTCAGGAATGTCTCAAGCACGGCGTGCGCCGTTGCGAACTGGACCTGCACCTCTCCATGGACGGCGAGTTGATGGTGATCCATGACCCGACCCTCAAGCGCACCACGGATCGCCGGGGCAAGGTGGTGGAACATACCGCCGCCGAGCTGGTGACCTACGATGCGCGCAAAGGTGGCCCGGGCTGGATCACGCCATGCCCGATCCCGCGCCTCGAAGAGCTGTTCGAGAAGTGTGATTTCGAGCATTGGCAACTGGAAGTCAAAAGCGCGTCACGCACCCGGGCGGCGGCGACGGTGCTGGGCATTCGCGAAATGGCCCAGCGCTTCGGGCTGCTGGACAAGGTCACCATCACGTCCAGTTCCCGGGAGGTGCTCAAGGCTGCCCTGGAGCTGACCCCGGACATTTCCCGTGGCCTGGTGGCGGAATACGCCTGGCTCGACCCGTTGAAGGTCGCGCAGAGCTATGGCTGTGAGATTCTGGCGCTGAACTGGACCCTGTGCACGCCGGAACGCCTGATCAAGGCGCAGCGTCAGGGCCTGCATGTGTCGGTGTGGACCGTCAACGAGCCCGCGCTCATGCGCAGGCTCGCCGACTTTGGCGCTGACAGCCTGATTACAGACTTTCCCGGTTTGGCCACTGCCACGCTCGAGAATTGCTGAAATCGGTCTCCCCGGCCGGCTCAGGCCACCGGCCGGAGCCGCTCAAAAAAGCCGGTTGAGCCCGTCGTAGGCCGCTACCCGATAGGCTTCGGCCATGGTCGGGTAGTTGAACGTGGTGTTGACGAAGTACTTCAGCGTGTTCAGCTCGCCAGGCTGGTTCATGATCGCCTGGCCGATGTGGACGATCTCCGAGGCCTGGTAGCCGAAGCAGTGCACGCCCAGCACTTCCAGCGTCTCGCGGTGGAACAGGATCTTGAGCATGCCTTGCGGCTCGCCGGCGATCTGTGCCCGCGCCATGCTCTTGAAGAAAGCCTTGCCCACTTCGTACGGCACCTTGGCCTGGGTCAGCTCCTGCTCGTTCTTGCCAATGGAGCTGATCTCCGGAATGGTGTAGATACCGGTCGGAACGTCGTTGACGAAGCGCCAGCTGCCATTGTCGACGATGCTGCCGGCGGCCGAACGACCCTGGTCGTGGGCGGCACTGGCCAGGCTCGGCCAACCGATCACGTCACCGGCGCCATAGATGTTCGGCACGCAGGTGCGATAGTTTTCATCGACTTCGATCTGGCCACGGCTGTTGACCTTCACGCCGATGTTTTCCAGGCCCAGGGCGTCGGTGTTGCCGGTGCGGCCATTGCACCATAGCAAGGCGTCGGCCTTGATCTTCTTGCCGGACTTGAGGTGCAGGATCACGCCGTTGTCCACACCCTCGACGCGGTCGTACTCTTCGTTGTGGCGCACGGTGATGTTGTTGTTGCTGAAGTGATAGCTCAGGGCCTGGGAGATTTCCGAATCCAGGAAACTCAACAGCTGGCCACGGTTGTCCACCAGTTCCACTAGTACCCCAAGGCCACTGAAGATCGAGGCATATTCACAACCGATCACGCCGGCGCCATAGACGATCAGCTTACGCGGGGTATGGCCCAGGCTCAGGATGGTGTCGCTGTCGTAGATCCGCGCATGGTTGAAGTCGATATCGGCCGGGCGATACGGGCGCGAACCAGTGGCGATGATGATGTGCTTGGCCACCAGCTTTTCCACGACGCCGTTGCCACAGACCACTTCGACGGTCTGCTCGTCGGCGAAGCTGCCGGTGCCGAAGAACACATCCACGCGATTGCGAGCGTAGTAGCCGGTACGCGAGGCCACTTGCTTGGAAATGACTTTCTCGGCGCTCTTGAGCACGTCCGGGAAGGAAAACCAGCGCGGCTCGCCGATCGCCCGGAACATCGGATTGGTGTTGAATTGCATGATCTGCCGGACCGAGTGACGCAAGGCCTTGGACGGGATGGTGCCCAGGTGGGTGCAGTTGCCGCCGACCTGCCGACGGCTGTCGACCATCGCCACCTTGCGCCCTGCCTTGGCGGCGTTCATAGCCGCGCCTTCCCCCGCCGGGCCGGAACCCAGTACCACCACGTCGTAGTTGTAGACAGCCATGCGTACTCCTCAGAACAGGCCGCGGCGCCGGACTTGGCGACCACGGCTAAATCACGCCGTTTGCGGCATGAAGGAACAATTTGGGGCCGGTTCACGAGCCCGGCCACAGTCTATAGAAGCGTCAACGCCGCGCACATTACCCCTTGGTCGCGTCCTAGGCTAGGGGGCACCCCCTTTTGCCTGCGCCATTTCGCCACACCAACCCTCTCACCAGCCTGTCATCGTTGGGCTTTGTCGGTGCTAAACCGTTCAAATGCATCATTGGTGCGGATGACGAAGCGCCCCTGCTCCCGCACCACGAAAAATACCCCGATGCCGTGTTTTTCGGCATAGTCCCAGCCCCTTTCCGGGCCGAGAATCAGCAACAGCGTCGATAGTCCATCGGCCATCAACGCCGAAGGATGAATCACAGTCACTGACGCCAGGTTGTGTCGGACCGGCGAACCGGTGCGTGCGTCGAGCGTGTGGGAATAACGCGTTCCGTCCTGTTCGAAATAATGACGGTAGTCACCGGACGTCGAAACCCCATAACCATCGACCTCGATGACACGCTCGGCCACCTGCCGGTCGTCCCGGGGTTCTTCCAGGGCGACTCGCCAGGGCGCGCCATCGGGCTTGTGTCCGGCAGCCTTGAGCTCTCCCGTGGCTTCCACCAGGTAGCTGTCGATGCCCAGGGCCTGGAGCCTGGCGGCGATCCGGTCCACGGCATGGCCCGCGGCGACGCTGTTGAAATCGACTTCCACCGCGGCGTCCTTGCACAACCGCTCACCGTCGATACGCAGGAGCCCGTAGCCGACACGCTGCCGCGCCTGGGCCAGGGCTTGCGCGGTTGGCACCTTTTCTTCCCGGGACTGGGGGCCGAATCCCCACAGGTTCAACAACGGCTGCACCGTCAGGTCGAAAGCCCCCTCGCTGTCCAGGGACAACCGTTCCCCCACTCGTATCAGTTCCAGGACCGGCCCGGGCATGACCTTGCAACTGTTGGCCGGCAACCCGTTGAAAAGCTCGATCTCGGAATCGCTGCGATAGGTCGAGAACTGCCGGTCCACTTCGGCGAGGATGCTTTCCACCTCGCCCTGCAGCGCTTTCGGGCCAGGGGCGGCGGAATGCCTGACGTATTGGACAGAATAACGACTACCCATGGTGGGCCCGTCGAATCGCTCGAGGGTGTCGCCGTTGCCGCAGCCGGACAAGGCAGCAACCAGGACCACAAGCATCTCCCTGCGTCCAATTAACAAATCTTCATCTCCCCTCAAAACCGCGCCCGCCATTATGGGCGTCAGCGCGTGCATGCGCGAATCTGTGGAAGCGAACCTGGTCGTGATAGTGGAGAGTCAGTCGCATGGGTGCTGATTGATCCGTCGCCACCGCCAGCAGGCTCGCTCCCACAGGTACTGCGATTCCTACAAGATTTGCCAGAGTGAGTACCGACATGTCTTCCAACACGAGCAGCGCCAAGGCGATCTTTCGCGTGGTCAGCGGCAATTTTCTCGAGATGTTCGACTTCATGGTCTACGGCTTCTACGCCACGGCCATCGCCAGGACGTTCTTTCCCACCGACAGTGCCTTCGCTTCGCTGATGCTGTCCCTGGCCACGTTCGGCGCCGGGTTTCTGATGCGTCCGCTGGGGGCGATCTTTCTCGGCGCCTATATTGACCGACACGGTCGCCGCAAGGGACTGATCATCACCCTGGCGATGATGGCCGCGGGCACCTTGCTGATCGCCTGTGTGCCAGGTTACGCCACCCTGGGCGTGATGGCCCCGCTGCTGGTGCTGCTGGGGCGGTTGCTGCAGGGCTTTTCCGCCGGTGTGGAATTGGGCGGTGTGTCGGTGTACCTGGCGGAAATCTCCACGCCGGGACGCAAGGGTTTCTTTGTCAGTTGGCAGTCCGCCAGCCAACAGGCCGCCGTGGTGTTTGCCGGGCTGCTGGGGGTGGCCCTCAATCATTGGCTGAGCCCCCAGGAAATGGGCGAATGGGGTTGGCGCGTACCTTTCCTGGTGGGCTGCATGATCGTGCCGGCCATTTTCGTGATCCGTCGCTCTCTGGAGGAAACCCCTGAGTTCCAAGCAAGAAAACACCGCCCAACCCTGTCGGAAATCATCCGCTCCATCGGTCAGAACTTTGGCATCGTCCTGGCCGGCATGGCGATGGTGGTCATGACCACGGTGTCGTTCTACCTGATCACCGCCTATACCCCGACCTTCGGCAAGGCCGAATTGAACCTGTCGGATCTGGATGCCTTGCTGGTCACGGTATGCATCGGCCTGTCGAACTTCTTCTGGTTACCGGTGATGGGTGCGTTTTCCGACAAGATCGGACGCAAGCCCTTGCTGCTGGGAGCGACAATCCTGGCGATCCTAACGGCATATCCAGCGCTGTCATGGCTGGTGACGAACCCTAGCTTCAGCCACCTGCTGATGGTCGAACTGTGGTTCTCGTTCCTGTACGGATCCTACAACGGCGCCATGGTGGTGGCCTTGACGGAAATCATGCCGGTTGAGGTGCGCACCACCGGCTTTTCCCTGGCCTACAGCCTTGCCACCGCCACCTTCGGCGGCTTTACCCCGGCGGCCTGTACTTATCTGATCCATGAGCTGGGGAACAAGGCGGCTCCCGGCATATGGCTCAGTGGCGCGGCGGTGTTGGGGCTGGTGGCGACCCTGGTGCTGTTCAGGGGCAATCGTCATGAATTGCGCACTGCACAGGCTTCGATGGCGGGCGGCGCCAGATAAGTCCTGGCGCGAGCAGGCCTTGCGCAGGACATAAAGCCCAGACAAAAAAACGCCCCGACAAGTCGGGGCGTTTTCATGGGCGGCCTGGGCTTAGCGCGGGAACGCTGGCGGGTTTACACCGGCCATGTCTTCCATTACGCGAACCACCTGGCAGCTGTAACCGAACTCGTTGTCGTACCACACATACAGGACAACGCGGTTGTCGTTGCAGATGGTGGCTTCGGCATCGACTACGCCGGCGTGGCGCGAGCCTACGAAGTCGGTGGAGACCACTTCCTGCGAATTGACGAAATCGATCTGCTTGTGCAGTTCCGAATGCAGCGCCACATAGCGCAGGTACTCGTTCATCTCTTCGCGGCTGGTGGCTTTCTCCAGGTTCAGGTTGAGAATAGCCATCGACACGTTTGGCGTCGGCACACGGATCGCGTTGCCGGTCAGCTTGCCGGCCAGCTCAGGCAGGGCCTTGGCAGCGGCGGTGGCGGCACCGGTTTCGGTGATGACCATGTTCAACGCGGCGCTGCGGCCACGGCGATCGCCCTTGTGGAAGTTGTCGATCAGGTTCTGGTCGTTGGTATACGAGTGCACGGTTTCAACGTGACCGTTGACGATGCCGAACTTGTCGTTGACCGCCTTGAGCACCGGCACAATGGCGTTGGTGGTGCAGGACGCGGCGGAGACGATCTTGTCCTCGGCCGTGATATCGCCATGGTTGATACCGTGAACGATGTTCTTCAGCTTGCCCTTGCCAGGCGCGGTCAGCACGACCCGGTCGATGCCCGGGCAGGCCAGATGCTGGCCCAGGCCATCGGCATCACGCCATACGCCGGTGTTGTCCACCAGCAGGGCGTCCTTGATGCCGTACTGGGTGTAGTCCACCTCGGTGGGGTTCTTCGCGTAGATCACCTGGATCAGGTTACCGTTGGCGCAGATGGTGTTGTTTTCTTCATCGATGATGATGGTGCCGTTGAACGAACCGTGGACCGAATCGCGGCGCAGCAGGCTGGCACGCTTGGTCAGGTCGTTCTCGGCGCCCTTGCGCACCACGATGGCCCGCAGGCGCAGGCCGTCGCCGCCACCGGTCTTCTCGATCAGGATGCGCGCCAGCAGACGGCCGATACGACCGAAGCCGTACAGCACCACGTCGGTACCTTTACGGGCCGAAGCGTTCTGTTGACCCACCACATCGGCCAGCTCTTCGCGAACGAACTGCTCGGCGCTGCGGCCATTGCCCTGGGCCTTGAACTTGACGGCCAGCTTGCCCAGGTCCACCGAGGCGGCACCGAGCTTGAGCTCGCTCATGGCCTTGAGCAGAGGGAAAGTTTCGTGGACGGACAATTCGCTGTCGTCAGACTGACGGTGGCGAGCAAAGCGGTGAGCCTTGAGAATCGCGATGACAGACTGGTTGATCAGGCTGCGGCCATAGATCGAGCTCACCACGTTGTTATTGCGGTAGAGCTGACCGATGAGAGGGATCATCGCTTCGGCGAGTGCTTCACGGTCGATCCATTCACCAAGACACTGGTCGGGCTTCTGAGTCACGGGAACCTTCCACATGTAGGGGCTGAAAAAAGGGGCTACATTATGCCGCCGAGTCCACGGCTGAGCAATGCGCGCCTGTCGCGCCGTGGTTTTCCCCTTCGCCAGGGTAGTCTACGACTGACAGCCCCCCCTTTACCCCGCTACAATTGTCGACTTTGTCGCAACGCTTGGAGCTCAACCTTCCGTGCCCGTTCTGCGTCTCCCGCATCTCCCTGCCTGTGCAGGTAAACAGCACTGGGGCAACCTGCCCGGTGCCGCCCTGAGCCTGGCCATCGCCGAGGCCGCCAGCGCTGCAAAGCGCTTCACCCTGCTGCTGACCGCCGACAGCCAGAGCGCCGAGCGGTTGGAACAGGAGCTGAGTTTCTTCGCCCCGGATTTGCCAGTGCTGCATTTCCCGGATTGGGAAACCCTGCCCTACGACCTGTTTTCCCCGCACCAGGACATCATTTCCCAGCGAATCGCCAGCCTCTACCGGTTGCCCGAGCTCAGTCATGGCGTTTTGGTAGTGCCGATCACCACGGCCCTACATCGCCTGGCACCGACCCAGTTCCTGCTCGGTAGCAGCCTGGTGCTGGACATCGGCCAGAAACTCGACGTCGAGCAGATGCGCAGCCGCCTGGAAGCCAGCGGCTATCGTTGCGTCGATACCGTCTACGAGCACGGCGAGTTCGCCGTACGCGGGGCATTGATCGATCTGTTCCCGATGGGCAGCAAGCTGCCTTATCGCATCGACCTGTTCGATGACGAAATCGAGACACTGCGCACCTTCGACCCGGAAAACCAGCGATCCATCGACAAGGTCCAGTCGGTCCGCCTGCTGCCCGCCAAGGAGTTCCCGCTGCAGAAGGAAGCCGTGACCCGTTTCAAGGCACGCTTTCGCGAACGCTTCGATGTGGATTTCCGCCGCTGCCCGATCTTCCAGGACCTGAGCAGCGGGATCACCCCGGCCGGGATCGAGTACTACCTGCCATTGTTCTTCGAAGACACGTCCACGCTGTTCGACTATCTGCCACAGGACACCCAGGTGTTTTCCCTGCCCGGCATCGAACAGGCGGCGGAAAACTTCTGGAACGACGTGCGCAACCGTTACGAAGAGCGCCGCGTCGACCCGGCCCGCCCGCTATTGCCGCCGGCCGAGCTGTTCCTGCCGGTGGAAGACTGCTTTGCCCGCCTCAAGAGCTGGCCCCGCGTGGTGGCCAGCCAGCAGGACGTGGAGCCCGGTGTCGGCCGCGAACGTTTCCCCGCCAAGCCCCTGCCCGACCTGGCCATCGAAGCCAAGGCCACCCAACCGTTGTGGGCCCTGGCGGGCTTTCTCGACGAATTTCCCGGCCGCGTCCTGTTCACCGCCGAGTCCGCCGGACGGCGAGAAGTCCTGCTGGAACTGCTCGAGCGCCTGAAGCTGCGACCCAAGACCGTGGACAGCTGGCCGGACTTCGTCGCCGGCACGGATCGACTGGCGATCACCATCGCGCCGCTGGACGAAGGGCTGGTGCTCGACGATCCGGCCCTTGCACTGGTCGCCGAAAGCCCGTTGTTCGGCCAGCGCGTGATGCAGCGCAGGCGCCGCGAGAAACGGGCCGACGCCAGCAACGAAGCCGTCATCAAGAACCTCACCGAGCTGCGCGAGGGCGCCCCGGTGGTGCACATCGACCACGGTGTGGGCCGATACCTGGGCCTGGCCACCCTGGAAGTCGATAACCAGACGGCCGAATTCCTCACCCTGGAATACGCCGAGGGTGCCAAGCTCTACGTGCCGGTGGCGAACCTGCACCTGATCGCACGCTATACCGGCAGCGACGATGCCCTGGCCCCGTTGCACCGCCTGGGCTCGGAAACCTGGCAGAAGGCCAAGCGCAAGGCCGCCGAACAGGTGCGCGACGTCGCCGCCGAGCTGCTGGATATCTACGCCCGCCGGGCCGCGCGGGAAGGTTTCGCGTTCACCGACCCGAAAGCCGATTACGAGACCTTCAGCGCCGGCTTCCCGTTCGAAGAGACCGTCGACCAGCAGACCACCATCGAAGCCGTGCGCGCCGACATGCTCGCGCCCAAGCCGATGGACCGGCTGGTGTGCGGCGATGTCGGCTTCGGCAAGACCGAAGTGGCGATGCGCGCCGCGTTCATTGCCGTGCACAGCGGCAAGCAGGTGGCGATCCTGGTGCCGACCACCCTGCTCGCCCAGCAGCACTACAACAGTTTCCGCGACCGCTTCGCCGACTGGCCGGTGACAGTGGAAGTGATGAGCCGCTTCAAATCCGCCAAGGAAGTGAACGCTGCGGTTAAGGATCTGGCCGAGGGCAAGATCGACATCGTCATCGGCACGCATAAATTGCTGCAGGACGATGTGAAGATCAAAAACCTCGGACTGGTGATCATCGACGAAGAGCACCGCTTCGGTGTGCGCCAGAAAGAACAGCTCAAGGCCCTGCGCAGCGAAGTCGACATCCTGACCCTCACCGCCACGCCGATCCCGCGCACGCTGAACATGGCGGTGTCGGGCATGCGCGACCTGTCGATCATCGCCACGCCGCCGGCCCGTCGCCTGTCGGTGCGCACGTTCGTCATGGAACAGAACAAGAGCACGGTCAAGGAAGCCCTGCTGCGGGAGTTGCTGCGTGGCGGCCAGGTCTATTACCTGCACAACGACGTCAAGACCATCGAGAAATGCGCCGCCGACCTGGCCGAGCTGGTACCGGAAGCCCGGATCGGCATCGGCCATGGACAGATGCGCGAACGTGAACTCGAGCAGGTGATGAGCGATTTCTACCACAAGCGCTTCAACGTGCTGATCGCCTCGACCATCATCGAAACCGGCATCGACGTGCCCAGCGCCAACACCATCATCATCGAGCGCGCCGACAAGTTCGGCCTGGCCCAGTTGCATCAGTTGCGCGGTCGGGTCGGACGCAGCCATCATCAGGCCTATGCCTACCTGCTGACACCGCCACGCCAGCAGATCACCCCGGATGCTGAGAAACGCCTGGAGGCCATCGCCAACACCCAGGACCTCGGCGCGGGCTTCGTACTGGCGACCAACGACCTGGAAATCCGCGGCGCCGGTGAGCTGCTGGGCGATGGCCAGAGTGGCCAGATTCAGGCCGTCGGCTTCACCCTGTACATGGAAATGCTCGAACGGGCCGTCAAGTCGATCCGCAAGGGCGAACAGCCGAACCTCGACCAGCCCCTGGGTGGCGGGCCGGAAATCAACCTCCGGGTACCGGCGCTGATTCCCGAGGACTATCTGCCGGACGTGCATGCGCGGCTGATTCTCTACAAACGCATCGCCTCGGCCAGCGATGAAGAAGGCCTCAAGGACCTGCAAGTGGAGATGATCGACCGCTTCGGCCTGCTGCCGGAGCCGACCAAGAACCTGGTACGTACCACGCTGCTCAAGCTCAAGGCCGAGCAATTGGGCATCAAGAAAGTCGACGGCGGGCCCAACGGCGGCCGTATCGAGTTCGAGGCCCAGACCCCGGTCGATCCGCTGGTGCTGATCAAGCTGATCCAGGGCCAGCCCAAACGCTACAAGTTCGAGGGTGCCACGATGTTCAAGTTCATGGTGCCCATGGAACGCCCGGAAGAGCGTTTCAATACCGTAGAAGCGCTGTTCGAGCGCCTCACCCCGACCACTGCTTGAAGGACGCCCCATGCGCCTGTTTCGCTCACTGACCTTGTTGATGACCCTGGTCGCTCCCCTGGCGTTCGCCGACGACCTGTATCAGGTTGAAATGATCCTGGTACGCCAGAATGCCGAGCCGGCAATCATCAGTCGCGCCGCACCGGAGGACTGGGATGCCGGCGCGCAACGCCTGGCCGCGGACAGCCAGCGCGCGCCAGCCATGGGCAACATCGTGGAGAAACTCAACGCAAGCGGCCAGTACACGGTGCTGATGCACAAAGCCTGGCAACAGACCCTGGGCGAACAGGGCAGCAAGGTCGCCATCAGCGACGGCACCGAACAGTTCGGTCAATTCCCTATCGAAGGCACCCTGGAACTGAAACTGGGACGCTTCACCGACGTGGATGCCGACTTCTGGGTCAACCAGATCGATGGCAATGGCCTGGTCACCGCCAGCGAACGCCTGAAACAGAAAAGCCACACCAAGAATGGCCAGCTCAATTACCTGGACAACGGTCATCTTGCCTTGCTGATCAAGATCACCTCCATGACCACGCCCGCCCCACGGCAGGCGCCTGACGTCATTCCCGACTGACCGGCGCGCCTATGCCCTCGCCCCTGAGCAAACCCCTGGCACCTTCCTGGGTCAATCGATTCAAGGAGCAGAGCCTGGAACGCGGGCGCCGCTACGCGCAGGAAAACCGCATCAGGATCGTCGAGGCCGGTGAAAGCACCATTACCGCCAGTTGCGAAGGCTCTGGCGGCAACGTTTACCGTCAGACCATTCGCCTGAAAGAGTCAGCCAAAGGGACACTGCTGTTGCTTGAAGCGGCGTGCTCCTGCCCGGTACGCATCAACTGCAAGCACTGTGCGGCGGTGCTGCTGCAAGTCCAGGAAACCCTGGCCTACCCGGCCGCCGAAAAAGACGCGCAACTGCTGGAAAAACTTCAGGCGGTGCTGGACAACCGCAGCCCCAAGGCCCCGCCGCAAGTGCTTGTGGACAACGTCCAGCCAGTGCCGCGCCTCTGGCTGGCCAGCATCGAGTTCAGTGCCTTCGAGCCGCGCAATGGCAAGATGCAACGCTATATCCAGCATCGTGCCGCCCTGTCGTTCAGCTACCTGGACGAGTACGTCAGCGGCCAGCGCAATACCGACGTACTGATTCGCCAGGAAACCCAAACGCTGCGGATCAAACGCCAGACCGATGTGGAACAGTCCTATCGCGAACAGCTAAGGATCCTCGGCTTCAAGGTGGCGACCCGACAAAGCAAGGCCCTGCCGGAAAGCGCCGGTGAACTGTACGAAATGGTCAACGACAGCGCCTGGCTGACATTCACGCTCAATGACCTGCCGAAACTGCGTAGCCAGGGCTGGGAATTGCAGATCGACGAGGATTTCGGCTTCGACCTCACCGCCGTGGATGACTGGTACGCCACCGTCGAGCAAACGCCGGAGCGGGACTGGTTCGACCTGGAGCTGGGGATCATCGTCAATGGCGAGCGGCTGAGCCTGCTGCCGATCCTGCTGAACCTGATGCGCTCGCACATCGAGCTGTTCAACCCGGAACGCCTGGCGAGACGGCGCGACGACGAACTGATTCTGGTCAACCTGCCGAACCGCCCGAATTCGCAGTTTGGCCCGCAACAAGTGGCCCTGCCCTATGGCCGACTGAAACCGGTACTGGCGACCCTGGGCGAGTTTTACCTGCAGGAACCGGGCACTACCAAGCTACGCCTGAACAACGCGGACGCCTTGCGCCTCAACCCGTTGCAGGACATGCCCTTGCGTTGGGAAGGCGGCGAGCATATCCGCAGCCTTGCCCAGCGCCTTCGAGACATCAAGGACTACACGGCCACCGCGCCAGAGGGACTGAACGCGACATTGCGGCCTTATCAGCTCGAAGGCTTGAGCTGGATGCAATCGCTGCGGCAGCTGGAAGTCGGCGGCATCCTCGCGGACGACATGGGCCTGGGCAAGACCCTACAGACACTGGCGCATATTCTCAGCGAAAAAAATGCCGGCCGCCTGGACCGGCCCTGCATGGTGGTAATGCCCACCAGCCTGATTCCCAACTGGCTCGACGAAGCAGCCCACTTCACACCGCAACTGAAGGTGCTGGCCCTGTATGGCGCCGGACGCAAGAAGCACTTCGATCGGCTGGCCGATTACGACCTGGTACTGACCACCTACGCGCTGCTACCCAAGGATGTCGAGCGCCTAGCGGCGCAATCGCTGCATGTACTGATCCTCGACGAAGCCCAGTACATCAAGAACCCCACCAGCAAAGCCGCCCAGGCCGCCCGAGAACTCAATGCCCGGCAGCGCCTGTGCCTGTCCGGCACGCCCCTGGAGAATCACTTGGGCGAGCTGTGGTCCCTGTTTCATTTCCTTCTGCCGGGGTGGCTGGGCGACGTCAAGAGCTTCAACCGCGATTACCGCGTGCCGATTGAAAAACGCGGCAGCGACGCGAGGCTCAAGCACCTCAATGGTCGGGTGAAACCCTTCCTGCTGCGCAGGACCAAAGAACAAGTGGCGACGGAACTGCCGCCCAAGACCGAGATCGTCCATTGGGTTGAACTCAGCGATGCCCAGCGGGACGTCTACGAAACCATGCGCCTGGCCATGGACAAGAAAGTCCGCGACGAGATCACCCGAAAAGGCGTGGCTCGCAGCCAGATCATCATCCTCGAGGCGTTGCTCAAGCTGCGCCAGGTGTGTTGCGATTTGCGCCTGATCAACGACGCCAACCTGCCCAGCAAGGGCAGCACCTCGGGCAAACTCGACAGCCTGATGGAAATGCTCGAAGAGTTGTTCGAAGAAGGCCGCCGGGTGCTGCTGTTTTCCCAGTTCACCTCGATGCTGGCGCTGATCGAGAGCGAGCTGAAAAAACGCGGGATCGATTACGCCATCCTGACCGGCCAGACCCGGGATCGGCGCACGCCCGTCAAGGAGTTCCAGAGCGGTAAGCGCCAGATCTTCCTGATCAGCCTGAAGGCTGGAGGCGTGGGCCTGAACCTGACCGAGGCCGATACCGTGATCCACTACGATCCGTGGTGGAACCCCGCCACCGAAAACCAGGCAACTGATCGCGCCTACCGCATCGGCCAGGAAAAACCGGTGTTCGTCTACAAGCTGATTGCCCGAGGCACAGTGGAAGAAAAGATACAGCTGCTGCAAAAAGAAAAATCCGACCTCGCTGCGGGCGTGCTGGACGGCCGCGTGGCAGGAGACTGGCAATTGCAGAGCGACGATATCGAGGCGCTGTTTGCCCCGCTGCCGGATAAGCTGGAAAAGCGCTGACGTCGGCGAAGCCCCTGTCCACGCCCTTCCCCAGTGAGAGCGCACAGACCCGCAATAGCCGGCTATCCCGCCGCCAGCACCCGGGCCAGCACTGACTTCACTGTTCCCATCCCGTCACGCAACGCCTGCTCGATTTCTGCCATGCTGATGACCGTCGCGGATTTCCCGGCGGCCGGGTTCACCACCAGGGCCAGGCAGGCGTAGTCCAGTTCCAGTTCACGGGCCAGTGCCGCTTCCGGCATGCCGGTCATGCCGACGATGTCGCAACCATCGCGCTCCAGCCGTACGATCTCGGCGGCCGTCTCCAGGCGCGGCCCCTGGGTACAGCCATGGACGCCTCGATCGCTGTAGTCGCAGCCCTCGGCGGCCAGGGCAGCGATCAGCCGCTGGCGCAGCAGCTCGCTGTAGGGATAGCTGAAGTCGATATGGGTGACCGCTTCCAGGTCATCGGCGAAATAGGTGTGCTGACGACCGCTGGTGTAATCGATCAACTGATGGGGCACGCAAAGATGTCCGGTCCCCATGGCCGCATGAATCCCACCCACGGCGTTGACGGCCAGGATCGCCTCTGCACCGGCCTGCTTCAGGGCCCAGAGATTGGCGCGATAGTTCACCTGATGGGGCGGGAAGCGATGAGGATGACCATGACGAGCCAGGAACAGGACTTCACGCCCGGCGAATTCGCCAATGTGCACCTGGGAGGACGGTGCGCCATAGGGTGTCTCAACCGTCAGGGACTGGCGAATGGCCAGGCCCTCCAGTTGGGCCAGGCCGGTACCGCCGATGATTGCGTGAACGGCCATCGATGATGTCCTAGTCGATCAGTTGGGCAGCCTTCAAGGCGCCGATCGCCGTCAGCCAGCGTGGGTCCTGGCGATACTCGGTGGTGGCGAACGCCTGGCCACGCATGCGGGCGATCCGTGCCGACGGCTTGACCTTCAACCGCTGTGCAGCACTCAAGGCCAGCTCAGCGGCTGCGCGGTCGTTGCACACCAGGCCCATGTCGCATCCGGCCGATAGCGCGGCCTCGATGCGACTGGCAGCATCGCCAACCACGTGGGCGCCAGCCATCGACAGGTCATCACTGAAGATCACGCCGTCGAACTGCAGCTCGCCTCGCAGGATGTCCTGCAGCCAGCGTCGGGAAAAGCCTGCCGGGTTGGCATCGACCTGGGGATAGATGACATGGGCGGGCATCACTGCGGCCAACTGCTTGCTCAATCTGGCGAAGGGCACCAGGTCATTGGCGCGGATCTGCTCCAGGCTGCGCTCATCATTGGGGATGGCCACGTGAGAGTCGGCCTCGGCCCAGCCATGACCGGGAAAATGCTTGCCGGTGGCCGCCATGCCGGCGGCCTTCATGCCACGAATGAACGCACCTGCCAGCGATGCCACGCGCTCGGGATCACCTTCGAAAGAACGACTACCAACCACGGCGCTGCGCTGGTAATCGAGATCCAGCACCGGCGCGAAGCTCAGGTCGAGACCGACAGCCAGCACCTCGGTGGCCATGATCCAGCCGCACTGCTCGGCCAGGTATTCGGCATTCGGATTGTCGGCAATGGCCCGCATGGCCGGCAAACGGACGAACCCCTGACGCAGGCGCTGAACGCGCCCCCCCTCCTGGTCCACCGCCAGCAGAAGGTCTGGACGAATGGCCCGTATCGACGCGCTCAACTCGCGAACCTGCCGTGGATGCTCGATATTTCGAGCGAAAATGATCAGGCCGCCCACTTCCGGCTGACGCAACAGGTGGCGGTCCTCGGCCGTCAGCCAGGTACCGGCGACGTCCACCATCAACGAGCCTTGCAGGCCAGCAGTCATAATAGTTCCTTGATAATGATGAATCCGCACGGCGGCTGCGCGACCGCACCCTCAGGCGCCTGGCCCGGCAGAACGCGGTCACGCAATGGGAGATGGGGCGGATTCGAAACGAGAGTGTGCATGGGCGGCTAGCTTAGCGGATGTAGGCCGCCGCGCCCACCCATGCACCGGGCACTCAGGCCTTGGCGAGCGCCGGTGTCGATTTGCTGCGCGGACGCAATTGCGCGGCCGCCATGGCGTCGTCGGTGACGCCGCTCTCGGCGCGCATGCCGGCCGCCAGGAACGGCACCATCAGGCGCATCACCTGCTCGATGGACGTGTTCACGCCGAAATCGGTTTCGGCGATGGCCCTCAAGGCCTTGATACCGGACATGCTGAACGCAGCGGCACCGAGCATGAAATGCACGCGCCAGAACAGCTCGATGGGCGGGATACGGGGTGCGGCTTCGTTGACCAGAAGCATGTAGCGGCGGAACACCTTGCCGTACATGTCTTCGAGGTAACGCCGCAGGTGCCCCTGGCTCTGGCTGAAGGCCAGGCCCAGGAGGCGCATGAAAATGGACAGGTCGTTGCCACTGCGTGGTTGCACGGCAAGCGCCTGCTCGACCAGCATCTCCAGCAGTTCTTCGAGGGTGGGCTTGACGTCGGGCTTGGCCTGGCGGCGTTCCAGCTCGCGGTCGAGGCTGAGGCAGAAAGGCCCGAGGAAGCGCGAGAAGACCGCCTGGATCAGCGCCTTCTTCGAGCCGAAATGATAGTTCACCGCCGCCAGGTTCACCCCGGCCTTGCTGGTAATCAGACGCAACGAGGTTTCGGCAAAACCTTTTTCCGCGAACAACTGCTCGGCAGCATCGAGAATGCGTTCAACGGTTTCCGACTGGGCCATGGCTACTCCGCCTGACAAACACTTGTTTGAAACATACGTTTCAGCCCCCGCGTTGTCAAGCCTGGCGGGACGTTTTGCGAACGGGCGGTCAGCTATTTAACCATACCTTTGACAGGCTGTAGCCATGGCGCATCCAGCAGCTCCTTCTACCGTCCGGCGGCCCGAGAAAAAAGGAGGATTGCCAAGCGGCCGCCACTGTATATAATCCCAGTCACTGTATAAAAAGACAGAGCGATCAATATGCTAAAGCTGACGCCACGCCAAGCAGAGATTCTGGCCTTCATCAAACGCTGCCTAGAAGACAACGGCTACCCGCCGACCCGCGCGGAAATCGCTCAGGAACTGGGTTTCAAGTCGCCCAACGCGGCGGAAGAACATCTCAAGGCCCTCGCTCGCAAAGGCGCGATCGAAATGACGCCCGGCGCGTCCCGCGGGATCCGCATCCCCGGCTTCGAAGCCAAGGCCGACGAAACCACCCTGCCGATCATTGGCCGCGTGGCGGCAGGCGCTCCGATCCTTGCTGAACAACACGTCGAAGAATCCTGCAACATCAACCCTTCTTTCTTCCATCCCCGGGCCGATTATCTTCTTCGCGTCCACGGCATGAGCATGAAGGACATCGGCATTTTCGATGGCGACCTGCTGGCGGTGCACACCACTCGCGAAGCCCGCAATGGCCAGATCGTCGTGGCGCGTATCGGTGACGAAGTGACCGTCAAGCGCTTCAAGCGCGATGGCAGCAAGGTCTGGCTGATCGCCGAAAACCCCGAATTCGCCCCCATCGAAGTGAACCTGAAAGAACAGGATCTCGTCATCGAAGGCTTGAGCGTCGGCGTCATTCGCCGCTAAAGGAGGCTTTATGCATTTCCCTCACACACCACAGCACACGCAACTGCCGCTGTTCGAGGCATTCATGGCCCAGCCTTTGGCTCCAGTCCTGAAAGATGTGATCGAATCACCCTGGGGCGTCGAGCCCGAGGCCTTCAGTGAATTGTCGTTACGTGGTGCGGCCGGGAACTGCCTGAACCTGCTGGCCCCGATCCTGCGGGAGTTGAGCCAGGACCAGGACGCTCGCTGGTTGACGCTGATCGCGCCTCCGGCGAGCGTTACCCAAGCCTGGCTGCGAGATGCCGGCCTCAATCGCGAGCGTATCCTGCTGCTGCAGCCCCGAGGCACTCAGAGCGCCCTACAGTTGACGTGCGAAGCACTGCGCCTGGGCCGTAGCCATACGGTGGTCAGCTGGCTCAACCCGCTATCCCCTGCCGCGCGGCAACAGTTGATCAGCGCCGCTCGCGTCGGAGACGCACAAAGCCTGAATATTCGTTTGGGCTAGGACAACCACGAGGCTTCTCCAGGACAGAGAAGCCGGTCAGCAAATCATCTTTCAAAAACCGACAAACGGGTATCAATGAAGAACCCGTGGTCCTTCTTCCTTGCTGAACTCACCTTCAACCAGGCGCCCTGCCATTTGGACACCCACGCTCAACATCGCCTTGGCGACTTCGACGTGCTGCCCCTGAAGGAACGCCTTGGCGTCTTCGGAGAAACTCAGGGTAACCAGGGAACCCTCGTCCTCAGCCCTGCGCAGCTCGATGCGGCCGTCAGGAAGTTCGACAATTTCTAGAAAGGACGTAGGCATAAAAGTCTGTTCTCCACGAAAGGCGAGGATTATATCGCCATCGGCCAGGATTCGCTCGGGATCTTGACCAAGCGTTGTCAATGAACGTTACGGTCCGAAAAGACCATCAGCATTCGTTCAACCCTTCACGGAAACGAATCGCCAGGCTTTTGAGATTCTGGCGCCAGCTCTCCAGCTCCTCCCGACTCAATTCGTCCTCAGGCTCCGGTTCGTCCAGGTTGACCGCCACAATCAACGGCTGGGTTACATCGCCCTTGGGCTTGTGCGGTGCCCGCGGCGGCTGGAACAGCGCCCCATGGGCCGCCAGCAATCTGGCCAGCCAGGTTTCAGGGTTCTGAGCCAGTTCGAGCATTTCCGCCAGCTCGGGGATGGCGATGTCCTGGAGGACCTCGCGGGTCAACAGCAGCTCTGCACGCGGAGCATTGGCCTGAGGCAAGCGATAGAAGCCTGCGATTTCATGACACAACCCCAATAACGCACCGTACAGGTGAAACAAGGCGGACTCACGCCCAGCCTGGATCAGTGCAGGGGAGTTCATTGCTCGCCCATCCTCGGCCCTGGCGAGCGCCTCGAGCGACAGGCCGGCGAAATAGATTTTCTGGTTGGTGCGGGTATAGAGCTCGTGGGCCATGGCGGCATCCTCCCAACGACATGAAAGCTTCACGCAAGAGCGACAGTGTCATGGATCAACCGAGGCGACTGCAAGCCAAAAACAGAAAAGGCCCCATGACGGGGCCTTTTCTGTTCAACAACGGTGCTGTGGGAGCTGCCCGGTCATTCTGCGCACGCAAGCACTTTCATTCCCAAGCCATTGCCGACAATCAGCGCTTGTCTTCAACGGTCCACTTGCCGCCGTCGTAGTACGCCTTCCAGCCGGTGGGCTTGCCGTCGACCTCAGTCTGGACGTACTGCTCCTTGGTCTTGCGACTGTAGCGAATCACCGCCGGGCGACCGTCCGGATCCTTCTGCGGCGCTTCGCAAAGGAAATGGTACTTGGGATCGATCTCGTCCTTGTGCGGCAGCAGCTCTATCACCAGCGGTGCCCGGGTTTCACGGTTTTTCGGGAACTGGCTGGCGGCCAGGAACAGGCCGGACGCACCGTCACGCAGGATGTAGGTGTCGTTGACCTTCTCGCACTTGAGCTCAGGCATCTTCACCGGATCCATCTTCGGCGGTGCGGCGTCACCACTGCGCAGCAGTTTGCGGGTGTTCTTGCAGGTCGGGTTGGTGCAACCGAAAAACTTGCCGAAACGGCCGGTCTTGAGCTGCATCTCGCTACCGCACTTGTCGCACTCCAGGCTCGGGCCTTCATACCCCTTGATGCGATAGCTGCCCTCTTCGATCTCGTAGCCCGCACAATCCGGATTGTTACCGCAGATGTGCAGCTTGCGCTTCTCATCCAGCAGGTAGGCATCCATCGCCGTGCTGCAGATCGGGCAGCGATGCTTGCCACGCAACACCAGGGATTCCGACTCCCCCTCGTCGTCCGCTGCGATTTCATCCCCCGGAACCAGGTTGACCGTGGCCTTGCAGCGCTCCTTGGGTGGCAGGCTGTAGCCCGAGCAACCCAGGAAGACGCCGGTCGAAGCCGTGCGGATCTGCATTGGACGACCGCAGGTCTGGCATGGAATATCGGTCATGACCGGCTGGTTGGCCCGCATGCCGTTGTCCGGGCTCTCCGCCACTTCGAGTTTTTTCTTGAAGTCGCCGTAGAACTCATCCAGGACGTTTTTCCAGTCCCGCTCGCCCTGGGCCACATCGTCGAGATTCTCTTCCATATCGGCGGTAAAGCCGTAGTCCATCAGGTTCGAGAAGCTCTCGGACAGGCGCTCGGTCACGATATCGCCCATCTTTTCCGAGTAGAACCGACGATTATGCAGCGCTACATAGCCACGATCCTGGATGGTGGAAATGATCGCTGCATAAGTCGAAGGACGACCGATACCACGCTTTTCCATCTCCTTGACCAGGCTGGCTTCCGAGTAGCGTGCCGGTGGCTTGGTGAAATGCTGCGTCGGATCGAGCTTGATGAGTTTCAGCACGTCGCCCTGGGCCATGTCCGGCAGGACATCGTCATCCCCAGGCTTGGTGATCTGCGGCATGACCCGGGTGTAGCCGTCGAACTTGAGGATGCGGCCCTTGGCGCGCAGCTCGAAGTCCCCGGCACCGACGCTGACGGTGGTGGACAGGTACTGGGCAGGCAGCATCTGGCATGCCAGGAACTGACGCCAGATCAGCTCGTACAGGCGCTCGGCATCACGCTCCATGCCCGACAGCTTGCTCGGCTCGGTATTGGCATCGGAGGGACGAATCGCTTCGTGAGCCTCCTGTGCGCCTTCCTTGCTGCTATAGACATTTGGCGTGTCCGGCAGGTACTTCTTGCCGAATTCGCTTTCGATGTAGGTGCGCGCCATCGCCACGGCATCGGCCGAAAGGTTGGTCGAGTCGGTACGCATGTAAGTGATGTAGCCCGCTTCGTACAGACGCTGGGCCATCATCATGGTTTTCTTCACGCCGAAGCCCAGGCGGTTGCTCGCGGCCTGCTGCAGCGTGGAGGTAATGAACGGCGCCGATGGCTTGCTGCTGGTCGGCTTGTCTTCACGCTTGACGATGCTGTAGCTGGAAGCCTTGAGCTTCTCCAGCGCAGCCATGGCCTGGGCTTCGTTGAGCGGCTTGAAGGCTTCGCCCTTCTCGCGGGCGACTTCGAAGCGCACGGTCGCGCCCTTGGTCGTGCCGAGGTCCGCATGCACTTCCCAATACTCTTCGGGAATGAACGCACGAATTTCCCGCTCGCGCTCCACCACCAGCTTCACTGCTACCGACTGCACACGACCGGCCGACAGGCCGCGGGCGATCTTGGCCCACAGCAGGGGCGAAACCATGTAGCCCACCACCCGGTCGAGGAAACGACGCGCCTGCTGGGCGTTGACCCGATCGATGTCCAGCTCGCCCGGCTCGGAGAACGCTTCCTGGATGGCCTTCTTGGTGATCTCGTTGAACACCACGCGCTTGTAGCGGCTGTCATCCCCCCCGATGGCTTCGCGCAGGTGCCAGGCGATGGCTTCCCCTTCGCGGTCCAAGTCCGTCGCCAGGTAGATGGTGTCGGCGTCCTTGGCGAGCCGACGCAATTCTTCGATGACCTTTTCCTTGCCCGGGAGGATCTCGTACTTGGCCTTCCAGCCATGCTCCGGATCGACTCCCATGCGCGAGACCAGCTGCTTGCGCGCCTTTTCCTTCGGCGACAGCGCCGGCGCTTCGCCCGCAGTGGCCTTGCCGCGCTTGGCGGCTGGCTCCTTGCTGGCGCTAGCCGAACCGCTGGTGGGCAGGTCACGGATATGGCCGATACTCGACTTCACCACGTATTGGTTACCCAGATACTTGTTGATGGTCTTGGCCTTAGCCGGGGATTCCACAATGACCAGCGATTTGCCCATGGATCAGAAAATTCCTGAATTCTAAAAAGTGAAAGGCGGTTGGCGCCTGACGCGGCACCGCTATATATAGTGGCTGTAAGGTGAGGTCAAGCGCAGGGGGTCCCGCACGAAGGCCTCATGGCCTGGAAAAAATGCTCTCTTCGGCCTGCACCAAAGCAAAGCGCGGCACCTGTTCGCCGTCAACCTCGACGGACTCCTGGAACATGCTCAAGGGACGCACCCAAAAGCCGTAATCGCCATACAGGGCCTGGTAGAAGACCACTTCTTCCTCGGTCTCGGAATGCCGCGCGATGCTGAATACGCGGTACTGCGGACCTTTGTAATGTTGGTAGAGCCCTGGTTGTATCGGCATGCTTCGGCCCTCGCTCAAGTCCTTTCAAAATAAAAACAAAATAAATCCGGAAAAACAAAAACCGGGGCACTCGGCCCCGGCTTCCATCGACGCAACGCTTAGACGCGTTCGAAGACAGTGGCGATGCCTTGGCCAAGGCCAATGCACATGGTGGACACCCCGAAAGTGCCGCCGTTCTGTTTCATGACGTTCAGCAACGTACCGGAGATACGCGCACCGGAGCAACCGAACGGGTGTCCCAGGGCGATCGCGCCGCCGTGCAGGTTAACCTTCTCGTCCATCTTGTCGAGCACTTTCAGATCTTTCAGCACCGGCAGGGCCTGTGCAGCGAAAGCTTCGTTGAGCTCGATGAAGTCGATATCGGCCATGCTCAGGCCGGCACGCTTCAGGGCTTTCTGGGTAGCCGGTACTGGACCATAGCCCATGATCGCCGGATCCACACCCGCTACCGCCATCGAACGAATCACGGCCATCGGCTGGATCCCCAGGTCCTGGGCACGCTGGGCGGACATCACGATCATGCACGAAGCACCATCGGTGATCTGCGACGAAGTGCCGGCCGTCACGGTACCACCCTTCGGGTTGAAGGCCGGCTTGAGGGTCGCCAGGCTTTCCAGGGTGGTTTCCGGACGGATGGTTTCGTCGTAGTCGAACAACTTCAGGAAGCCGTTCTCGTCGTAACCCTGCATCGGGATGATCTCGTCCTTGAACTTGCCTTCCACGGTCGCCTTGTGGGCGAGCTGGTGGGAGCGCACGCCAAAGGCGTCCTGCTGTTCGCGGGTGATGCCGTGCATCTTGCCGAGCATTTCCGCGGTCAGGCCCATCATGCCAGAGGCCTTTGCCGCATACAGCGACATATGCGGGTTCGGATCGACGCCGTGCATCATGCTCACGTGGCCCATGTGCTCGACACCACCGACGACGAACACGTCACCGTTGCCAGTCATGATCGCCTGGGCGGCGGTGTGCAGCGCGCTCATGGAGGAACCGCACAGGCGGCTGACGGTCTGGCCGGCCGACGTGTGGGGAATCTGGGTCATCAGCGAAGCCATGCGGGCGATGTTCCAGCCCTGCTCCAGGGTCTGGTTCACACAGCCCCAGATCACGTCTTCGACTTCATTGGGGTCGACCTTGACGTTGCGCTCCAGCAGCTTGCTGATCAGGTGCGCCGACATGTCCTCGGCACGGGTGTTGCGGTGCATGCCGCCCTTGGAGCGGCCCATCGGCGTACGACCGAAGTCGACGATCACGACGTCTCTAGGATTCAAGCTCATAAATGTTCTCTCGCTCTAGTCGTTGGGCGCTTAACCGAAGAAGCTCTGGCCGTTCTTGGCCATTTCACGCAGCTTCGCGGTGGGGTGGTACAGCGCGCCCAGATCAGCGTACTGGTCAGCCAGGGCAACGAACTGTGCAACACCGATCGAATCGATGTAGCGCAGCGCACCGCCACGGAATGGAGGGAAACCGATACCGTAGACCAGACCCATGTCGGCTTCGGCGGCGGTTTCGACAATGCCGTCTTCCAGGCAACGCACGGTCTCCAGGCAAAGCGGGATCATCATCCAGTTGATGATGTCCTCGTCGGTGACTTCGCGCTGCTCATAGACGATCGGCTTGAGCACTTCCAGCACCGACGGGTCGGCCACTTTCTTCTGCTTGCCGCGCTTGTCGGTTTCGTAGGCATAGAAGCCCTTGCCGTTCTTCTGGCCCAGGCGCTTGGCTTCATAGAGCACGTCAACGGCGGAACGACGGTCGTCCTTCATGCGGTCCGGGAAACCTTCGGCCATGACGTCGCGGCCATGGTGACCGGTGTCGATGCCGACCACGTCCATCAGGTAGGCCGGGCCCATCGGCCAGCCGAATTTCTCCATGATCTTGTCGATGCGCACGAAGTCCACGCCGGCGCTGACCAGCTTGGCAAAACCGCCGAAGTACGGGAACAGCACGCGGTTGACCAAAAAGCCCGGGCAGTCGTTGACGACGATCGGGTTCTTGCCCATTTTCTTGGCATAGGCCACGGTGGTGGCGATAGCCTGTTCGCTGGACTTCTCGCCCCGGATCACTTCCACCAGCGGCATCATGTGCACCGGGTTGAAGAAGTGCATGCCCACGAAGTTCTCCGGGCGCTTGAGGGCCTTGGCCAGCAGCGAGATGGAAATGGTCGAAGTGTTCGAAGCAAGGATGGTGTCCTCCTTGACCTGGTCTTCGACTTCAGCCAATACCGCCTGCTTGACCTTCGGATTCTCGACAACCGCTTCGACCACCAGGTCGACATGGCCGAAGTCACCATAGGACAAGGTCGGGCGAATGCCGTTGAGCACTTCGGCCATCTTCGCGGCGGTCATGCGGCCTTTGTCGACGCGGCCCACCAGCAGTTTGGCGGCTTCGGCCAGGCCTTGCTCGATACCGTGCTCGTTGATGTCTTTCATCAGGATCGGCGTGCCCTTGGACGCCGACTGATAAGCGATACCACCGCCCATGATGCCGGCGCCCAGCACGGCAGCCTGCTTCACGTCACGCGCGATTTCGTCGTAGGCCTTGGCCTTTTTCTTCAGTTCCTGGTCATTGAGGAACAGACCGATCAGGCTTTGTGCAGCGGAGGTCTTGGCCAGTTTGACGAAGCCGGCGGCTTCGGCTTCCAGGGCCTTGTCGCGACCGAAGTTCGCGGCTTTCTGGATGGTCTTGATGGCTTCGACCGGCGCCGGGTAGTTCGGGCCAGCCTGGCCGGCCACGAAACCCTTGGCGGTTTCGAAAGCCATCATCTGTTCGATGGCGTTGAGCTTGAGCTTTTCCAGCTTCGGCTGGCGCTTGGCCTTGTAATCGAACTCACCGCTGATGGCACGCTTGACCAGCTCGAGGGCGGCCTCCTGGAGTTTGCCAGGCTCGACCACGGCATCCACGGCACCGACTTTCAGCGCGTCTTCGGCACGGTTTTCCTTGCCGGCGGCAATCCATTCGATGGCGTTGTCGACGCCGATCAGGCGGGGCAGGCGCACGGTGCCACCAAAGCCCGGATAGATGCCCAGCTTGACTTCCGGCAGGCCGATCTTGGCCGATGTGGACATGACGCGATAATCCGCCGCCAGGCACATTTCCAGGCCGCCACCCAGGGCGATACCGTTGATAGCCGCGACGGTCGGAACATTGAGGTCTTCGAAATCGCTGAAGATACGGTTGGCTTCGAGGTTGCCGGCGATCAGTTCGGCATCGGGCAGCTTGAAGTTGTCGACGAACTCGGTGATGTCGGCGCCGACGATGAAGACGTCCTTGCCACTGCTGACGATCACACCCTTGATCGAAGCATCTGCCTTGATAGTGTCCACGGCCTGACGCAATTCATTCAGGGTTAGACGGTTGAACTTGTTGACGGACTCACCCTTGAGGTCGAACTTGAGTTCGACGATGCCGCTTTCAAGAGCCTTAACCGTGATGGCTTTACCTTCGTAAATCATCAACTGATCTCCACGATATGGACGCTGAACAGTACACGTTGAACGCTGACCACTGGTTCGGCATTGACGTTACCGTCGATGCTACGCCAATCCGCCAGGCACACCCGCCAACGCGATAGTCGGGGTTCTGTAGGAGCATTCGGAAAATACAAACGCTCAATTCATACGCCCGTTTGATTTGGGTACGTCACCTTCACGGAAATTCCGACAATTGTCAATCGCCCTAAACAGGGCGCCGAGCGCGACTTGACAGTCATTTCCGTACCGTACGGATCCGCAACACGGCGCCGCATGCAAGGCCATTCATAAGATCAATAATTAGAAAAGTCGCCCTAATTCCAGGCACGCTGATTTCGACCGGCTATGCTGGCGTAAGTGCGTTTGAAAACGGTCGGCTGATGAGGTCGCGAACGAACGTCCGGACAAGAATTCTGTTTACCGGCCTGCCTGGCCAACCCGCCCGATGAAGCTGTCGGGCTTTTTTATGGGTGCGGACGGCGACGCCCCATGACCTTCCGCCGCCCCGTCAAGCCAATGCCTTGAGCACATCGGAAATGTCCTGCAATACAGTGGCCTCGCCTTTTTCGCCCCAGTACAACGCGATCATTTGCCGATCGGCTTGGATCTTGTAGACGTTGGCGGGCAGCTTCTCCAGATGGGCGAGCAGCGCCTCATCCTGGCAGGCTTCCCGCCACTGGTTGACCCAGACACCTGGCGCGCTTTGCCAGTAGCTCCAACTGGCCGGTTGCTTGCCGCGCCGGGGCCGGAGGTACTGGGCGCAAGGATTCGGTGGCTGCGGCTCGAGCCAGTGCGGCCACTCCTGGGGTGCCAGTTGCATGGCCAGGCCGAGGCGCCGCGCCTCCATGCGCAGGGCCATGCGACCGCTCTGTACACGGGACGGCCGCAACCATGCCAGGGGGCTCAACACCACCAGCAGGATTGACACCACTATCCAGACCGTCATATCTGTACTCCCGAATTCTGATGGGCCATTGACCGAGGTCGCCGTCAATGCGCTTGAAACCAGCCATACTTAACCGTATCGCAATTCTCTGGAGTGCTTTCCATGTACTACGAACACATCCTGGTCGCCGTCGACCTTACTGAAGAATGCGATCCCGTCGTCAAGCGTGCCCTCGCGCTTTGCGAAGGCCGAGACACCAAGCTTTCGCTGGTGCATATCGTCGAACCGATGGCCATGGCCTTCGGCGGCGACGTGCCAATGGACCTATCCCAGCTGCAACAACAGCAATTCGACCAGGCCAAGGAACGCCTTGACCGACTGATCGCGAAATATCCGGCCATGAAGAAGGAATTCAGCCACCTGACCTACGGCCAGCCGCGCCAGGAAATCCACCACCTGGCCAAGGAACAGGGTTGCGACCTGATCGTGGTCGGCAGCCACGGTCGCCATGGCCTGGCACTGCTGCTGGGCTCTACCGCCAATGATGTGCTGCACGGCGCGCCTTGCGATGTGCTGGCGGTGCACCTGATCAAGCGCACATGATCCATGGGGAGCGAGCCTGCTTGCTCCCCATGGAGAGCGTTTTCAAATGAAAATCCCGGTATTCATTGCTGAACGCCGGGATTTACTTGCAACGGTTGATCACGCGTCCAGTTCGGCCCAGCGCTCGACCAAGGCATCCAGCTCGGCCTGCAACTGCTCCAGCTGCGCGATCACCTTGGCGGTTTCGGCGGGAGGGCGCTGATAGAAACCGGCCTCCGCCATTTCAGCTTCCACCGCCGCGATCTGCGCTTCCTTGGCCTCGATATCGCCGGGCAAGGCTTCCAGCTCGCGCTGCAGCTTATAGCTGAGTTTTTTCCTGGCCGGTGCCGGGGCGGCAGCCGAGACAACCGGTGCAGGTTCGGCCTTGACCACGGCCGAGTTCAGGTCGGCCTTGCCGGACTTGCTCTCGGTCACGCCCAGGAGGCGCGGCGAGCCACCCTGGCGCAACCAGTCCTGATACCCGCCGACGTATTCGCGAACCTGTCCCTCGCCTTCGAACACCAGGGTGCTGGTAACCACGTTGTCGAGGAAGGCCCGGTCGTGACTGACCATCAGCACCGTGCCGCTGAAGGTCAGCAACACTTCTTCCAGCAACTCCAGGGTTTCCACGTCCAGGTCGTTGGTCGGTTCGTCGAGCACCAGCAGGTTCGCCGGCTTGCTGAACAGCTTCGCCAGCAAGAGACGGGCACGCTCACCGCCGGACAAGGCCTTGACCGGCGTACGCGCACGCTGGGGGCTGAACAGGAAGTCGCCCAGGTAGCTCAGTACGTGGCGGCTCTGGCCATCGATCTCGATGAAGTCGCGGCCCTCGGCGACGTTGTCGATCACCGTCTTTTCCAGATCCAGCTGATGGCGCAACTGGTCGAAGTAGGCGACATCGATCCTGGTGCCCTCTTCTACCTTGCCGCTGGTAGGCGTCAGGCCACCGAGCATCAGCTTGAGCAAGGTGGTCTTGCCGGTGCCGTTGGCACCCAGCAGGCCGATACGGTCGCCCCGCTGCAGGACCATGGAAAAGTCCTTGACCAGGAGCGGTCCGCCCGGATGGGCAAAGCTGACGTTCTCCAGCACCATCACCTGCTTGCCGGACTTCTCGGCGGTGTCGAGCTGGATATTGGCCTTGCCGGTACGCTCGCGACGCTCGCTGCGTTCGACACGCAGGGCCTTGAGGGCGCGTACGCGGCCTTCGTTGCGAGTACGCCGGGCCTTGATGCCCTGGCGAATCCAGACTTCTTCCTGGGCCAGGCGCTTGTCGAACAAGGCATTGGCGGTTTCTTCGGCCGCCAGCATGGCTTCCTTGTGCACCAGGAAACTGGCGTAGTCGCCGTTCCAGTCAATCAGGCCGCCGCGATCCAGCTCGAGGATGCGGGTCGCCAGGTTCTGCAGGAAAGAACGGTCGTGGGTGATGAACAGCACCGCCCCCTGGAAATCCTTCAAGGCCTCTTCGAGCCAGGCGATGGCGCCGATGTCCAGGTGGTTGGTCGGTTCGTCGAGCAGCAGCAGATCCGGCTCGGACACCAGGGCCTGGGCCAGCAGGACCCGGCGGCGCCAGCCACCGGACAGATCGGCCAGGGTCTTGTCGGCCGGCAATTGCAGGCGGCTCAGGGTGCTGTCGACCAGTTGCTGCAGGCGCCAGCCATCACGGGCCTCGAGGTCATGCTGCACGTGCATCAGCTTTTCCAGGTCGGCATCGGTGACGATGTTCTGGCTCAGGTGATGATACTCGGCCAGCAGCGCACCGACGCCGTCCAGGCCCTCGGCAACCACATCGAACACCGTCCGCTCGTCGGCCACCGGCAATTCCTGGGGCAATTCGCCGATCTTCAGGCCCGGGGCCCGCCAGACGGAGCCGTCGTCGGGCTTCTGGTCACCCTTGACCAGCTTCATCATGCTGGACTTGCCGGTACCGTTGCGGCCGATGATGCACACCCGCTCGCCACGGGCGATCTGCCAGGACACCTTGTCCAACAACGGCATGGCGCCGAACGCAAGGGACACATCGCTGAATTTGAGCAGGGTCATGAGCTTCTCCAAAAACCGGGCGCGCATTCTACCCGAGATAGGACCTTGCAGGGCCGCCTATTTCGTCACCCGAGGGCTCTTTACAGGTTCGGCGCGACAAAAACCGCGAACTTGCACCGATGGCCCCGCAAAGCTTTCGCCGCTTGCTGGCAAAAGGCTAAGCTACAGACAGTTACCCTGGGTTTTCCCTTGGGCTTGTCATGTTTTTTCTGCCCGGACGTATCATGCGCAGTCGCCTTTTTAGTGTCTTGTCCTGTTTTTTCGTGTGTGCCACTGCCATCCAGACCGCCCAGGCGGTGGATATCTCCACTCAACGCCAGTATTACGATGAGGCCAAGCGTGCCCTGGCCAAGGGCGACTCCGGCCCGTACTTGCGCTACAGCCAGGCCTTGCGCGACTATCCGCTGGAGCCGTACCTGGCCTATGACGAACTGACCGCGCGCCTCAAGAGCGCCAGCAACGCCGAAATCGAGAAGTTCCTCGCTGAACACGGTGACCTGCCCCAGGCCAACTGGATGAAGTTGCGCTGGCTGCGCTGGCTGAGCGAACGCGGCGACTGGCAGACCTTCGTCAAGTATTACGACCCCAAGCTCAACTTCACCGAACTGGACTGCCTCAATGCCCAATACCAGCTCACCCATGGCTTGAAGGCCGAAGGCTACGCCAACACCGAGAAACTCTGGCTCACCGGCAAGTCCCAGCCGCAGGCGTGCGACGCGCTGTTCGGCCTGTGGGCCTCCCAGGGCCAGTTGACGGAACAGAAACGCTGGGAGCGGGCCAAGCTGGCCGCCCAGGCCCGCAACTATCCGCTGGCCAACAGCCTGGTCAGCGGCCTGACCACCCTCGCCCCCCGAGGCAAATTGCTGGTGGACGTGGCGCAGAAACCCGAACTGCTCAACCAGCCGTCGCGCTTCAGCCCGGCGGACGAACCCATGTCCGATATCGTCAGCCTCGGCCTGCGCCGCCTCGCCCGCCAGGATCCTGACAAAGCCATGGCATTGCTGGACGGCTACGCCAGCACCATGCACTTTTCCCGCGACGAGAAGGTCGCCATCGCCCGGGAGATCGGCCTGACCCTGGCCAAGCGTTTCGACAGTCGTGCCCTGGACGTGATGACCAGATACGATCCGGAGCTGCGGGACGACACCGTGTCGGAATGGCGCCTGCGCCTGTTGCTGCGCCTGGGTCGCTGGAATGAGGCCTATGAATTGAGCCGGCGCCTGCCCGAGTCGCTGGCCACCACCAACCGCTGGCGCTACTGGCAGGCCCGTAGCCTGGAACTGGCGCAACCGCAGAACCCCGAGGCACAGGCGCTTTACAAGCACTTGGCGCGTGAGCGGGACTTCTACGGGTTCCTGGCCGCCGACCGCTCCCAGTCGCCCTACTCCCTGGTCAACAAACCGCTGGTGATGAGCCAGGCGCTGGTCAACAAGGTGCGCAATACCCCTGGCGTACGCCGGGCGCTGGAGTTTCATGCCCGCGGGCAGATCGTCGACGGTCGCCGCGAGTGGTACCACGTCAGCCGGCATTTCAGCCGGGAGGAAATGGTCGCCCAGGCGAAACTCGCCTATGACCTGAAATGGTATTTCCCGGCGATCCGCACCATCAGCCAGGCCAAGTACTGGGACGACCTGGACATCCGCTTCCCGATGGCCCACCGCGATACCCTGGTGCGCGAGGCCAAGGTTCGTGGCCTGCATTCGAGCTGGGTCTTCGCGATCACCCGCCAGGAAAGTGCCTTTATGGATGACGCCCGCTCCAGCGTCGGTGCCGCCGGCCTGATGCAACTGATGCCCGGCACCGCCAAGGAGACCGCGCGCAAGTTCAGCATCCCCCTGGCCTCGCCACAGCAGGTATTGAACCCCGACAAGAACATCCAGCTGGGCGCGGCCTACCTGAGCCAGGTGCACAGCCAGTTCAACGGCAACCGCGTACTGGCTTCGGCCGCCTACAATGCCGGCCCCGGGCGCGTACGCCAGTGGCTGCGTGGCGCCGATCACCTGAGCTTCGACGTCTGGGTCGAGAGCATCCCGTTCGATGAAACCCGCCAATACGTGCAGAACGTGTTGTCCTACTCGGTGATCTACGGCCAGAAACTCAACTCGCCGCAGCCGTTGGTGGATTGGCACGAGCGGTACTTCGATGATCAGTGAGGGTTAGCGTCGAGCTTCAAGCGGCAAGCGGTTCCTCAAAAGCAAAAAAATGCCCGTATAGAAAGCCACGGGCATTTTTTTGTCGGTTACCGGACCTTACGGCGGCAGTCCTCAGCCAGTTGCCGACTCCCGGCCAGCATCGAACTGCAACGCCGCCAACCGCGCATACAGCGCATTGCTGGCCACCAGCTCCTGATGAGTGCCCACGGCAACCACTTTGCCCTGGTCCATCACCGCGATCCGGTCGGCGTTCTTCACCGTCGCCAGGCGATGGGCGATGACCAGGGTGGTACGGTTCTTCATCAGACTGGGCAGGGCTTGCTGGATCAAGTGTTCGCTTTGCGCATCGAGGGCGCTGGTGGCCTCATCCAGCAGCAGGATCGGTGCATCCACCAGCAGCGCCCGCGCGATGGCCAGGCGTTGACGCTGGCCACCGGACAGCCCCAGGCCACCATCGCCCAGGTGGGTCTGGTAGCCATCGGGCATTTTTTCGATGAAGTCATGGGCGTGGGCGATCTGCGCCGCCTCGCGTACCTGCGCGGAGGTCGCCTGGGGATTGCCGTAGCGGAGGTTTTCTTCCACGGTGCCGAAAAACAGTGCCGGATTCTGCGACACCAGGGCGAAATGACGCCGCAGGTCCAGCGGATCGAGCCGGGTCAACGGTACGTCGTCGATCAGGATCCGGCCCTGCTGTGGGTCGTAGAATCGCAGCAACAAGTCATAAACGGTGGATTTGCCCGCCCCGGACGGCCCGACCAGGGCCAGGGTCTCACCAGCCCTGACGCTCAGGTCCAGGCCATCGACCGCGTAGCTTTCCGGCCGGGAGGGATAGGAAAAACGCACGCCCTCGAGACGCAGATCACCCCGCACCCGCGGGGGCAAGGTCACCAGGCCCGAGCTTGGAGGCTGGATGATGTTCTGCGAGCGCAGCAGTTCGGCGATGCGTTCCGCGGCACCGGCTGCCCGCTGCAGCTCGCCGATCACCTCGCTCAAGGTGCCGAAGGCACTGCCGACGATCAGGCTGTAGAACACGAAAGCAGCCAGTTCACCGCCGGAAATCCGTCCGGCGATCACGTCCATGCCGCCCACCCAGAGCATGACCCCTACCGCTCCCAGCACCAGCACGATCACCAGCGTGATCAGCCAGGCCCGCTGGGCGATGCGCTTGCGAGCCGTGTCGAAAGCCTGCTCCACCGTGACGGCGAAACGTCCCTCGTCCTGGACCTGATGATTGTAGGCCTGGACGGTCTTGATCTGGCCCAGGGTTTCGGCGACGTAGCTGCCGACATCGGCGATGCGGTCCTGGCTCTCGCGGGACAGGCTGCGCACCCGGCGCCCGAAAACCAGGATCGGCGCCAGCACCAGCGGCAAGGCAATCACCACGATGCTGGTGAGCTTGGGGTTGGTGACGAACAGCAGCACGATGCCGCCGACCACCATCAAGGCATTGCGCAGTAACAACGACAGCGAAGAACCGATCACCGATTGCAGCAAGGTGGTATCTGCGGTCAGGCGCGACTGGATTTCGGAACTGCGGTTGTTCTCGTAGAACCCCGGGTGCAAGTACACCAGGTGGTTGAACACCTGGCGGCGGATATCGGCCACCACCCGCTCGCCAATCCAGGACACCAGGTAGAAGCGGGCGAAGGTGCCGACCGCCAACCCCGCCACCAGCACCATGAACAACCCGATGGACTGGTTGAGCAGATGAGGGGAACGGGTCATGAAGCCCTGATCCACCAGTAACCGGATGCCCTGGCCCATGGACAAGGTTATGCCCGCCGTGACGATAAGGGCCAGCAAGGCACCGGCGACCTGCTTGCGGTAGGGGGCGATAAAACCACTGGCCAGACCAATGGCCCGGCGATGTCGAGAAGAAAGCATTCAGGAACGTCCGATAATGCAACGGGAACGGGATCGGCAACGGTGCCGAAAACACAGCGGAACCAAGTTGAATCAGAATGAGTCAGGTTAAATATGACCACAACGACTAGTGACTAGATGTTATCGGTCTAAAGTCTGGGTGGAAACGCAACGATGTTTCTGTTTGAGTGAAGGTGTCGCCATGAACCTACAAGGAGTGTCATGGCTCGGTCACCTGGCGACACTAAACTAGGCACACAACCTGATGAGGAGACAGGCCATGTCCTTGCAACACAGCAGCGACGACAAGATTCAAGTGATCCGCACGCAACCGGACCAGTCCCTGGGCTGCTCGTTCATCGACGCCCAAGGGCGCGAAGTCCCGATCACCGAAGACATGATCCAGAAAGCCTGCAGCGAGCTGGAGAAACGACTGGTCAAGCCTGCCGAACAAAAGTGATACAGCCCGTCTTCAACTGAACCCGACCTCGACGTCGGGTTTTTTCTGCCTGCCTGGATAGGCAACTTATCTGTCATCCCAGCCCCATCGCGCCACGTAAACGGCCCTATTCCGCGGTGGCCCCCAGCGCGGTCACGATCTGCTGCAATGCCGGGGAGTGCCCTTCGATGTGCACCTTCAGGCTGTCGATCTCCCGGCGTGGCGGGTAATGCTTGCGCAAGGCATCGAAAGCGCGGCGCTGTTCGTCTACCGTGCCGACGAGACTGCGACGAAAATCTGCATCGTCGCGACGTGGGTCGTAGACGCTGCGGCACAGCGCCGCCAAGGCCCAGGCCGGGTCCGTCGCGGCATCCAGGGTGATGCCACCCAGCCATGGCCTGGGCAGCAGGTCGGCAAGGCTGACTTGCGCCGGGCGCTCCAGGAAATCGCACAAGGCCGCGTAGATCTGCGCCGTGCCGCGCTGGCGACCGTCAAGGCTATAACCGGCAATGTGTGGCGTGGCGATCACGCACAGGTCGGCCAGGTCCACATCCACCGTCGGCTCCTGCTCCCAGACGTCCAGCACCGCTTGCAGGTCTTCGCGCTCCAGCAGCACGCTGCGCAGCGCGACGTTGTCGATGACCGGCCCACGCGCGGCGTTGATCAACCAGGTGCCAGGCTTGAGCATGTTCAGGCGTGCTTCGTCGAACAGATGCCAGGTCGGCTGCCCGCCATCGCGGGTCAATGGCGTGTGCAGGCTGATCACGTCGCACTGCTCGATGATCTGCTCCAGGCTGACATAGTCCCCGCCCTCGGCGGCCTGGCGAGGTGGATCGCAGACTTTCACCGTCCAGCCCAGCCCCCTGAGCACTTGGATCAAGCGCCCGCCCACCTGGCCCGCGCCGACCACGCCGAAGGTGCGCTGACGCAAATCCGCGCCTTCGATCTCGGCCAGGGTCATCAGGCTGCCCAGCACATAGTCCACCACGCCACGGGCATTGCAACCCGGCGCGCTGGCCCAGCGGATACCGGCCTCGGCGAAGTAGGCCAGGTCCAGGTGATCGGTACCGATGGTGCAGGTACCGACGAAGCGCACCTTGCTGCCTTCCAGCAGCGCCCGGTTGACCTGGCTGACCGAACGCACCAGCAGAATATCGGCCTGGGCGACCAGCGCCCGGTCGATGCCCCGCCCCGGTACCCGGCGAATCTCGCCGAAACCTTGAAAGAATGCATCGAGCAGGGGGATGTTTTCGTCGGCGACGATCAGCATGGCAGAGCTCCTTTGGCGGGATGGGCAGTGTAGGCGTTCCGCTCAGCCCGTGCATTCACAAGTCGAGCAGGCGATTACAAATCCACAACACAGGTTTTTTCCTGACCGCCGTGTCAAGGCGTAGAATCCGCCGTTTCATGCTATTTCTCGGACGCTTCGCCTGTGAATCCTGTAATCGACACCGCCGTCACCCTCTCCCGCCCGGCCCGGGTCCGCCTGGAGCTCAAGACGCTGCTGGCCCTGGCATTGCCGATCATGGTGGCGCAGCTGGCGACCACCGCCATGGGCTTTGTCGATGCGGTGATGGCCGGCCGTGTCGGTCCACGGGACCTGGCGGCGCTAGCACTGGGCAACTCCATCTGGGTGCCGGTGTTCCTGTTGATGACCGGGACATTGCTGGCCACCACGCCCAAAGTTGCCCAGCGCTTCGGCGCCGGGACCTTCGACGAGATCGGACCGCTGGTGCGCCAGGCGCTGTGGCTGGCATTGGCAGTGGGATTGCTGGCGACACTGGCGCTGTACAGCGCCGAACCGATCCTGCACCTCATGAAGGTGGACCCCGAACTGGTCGGACCGTGCATGGAATACCTGCGGGGCATCGGTTCCGGCCTGCCGGCGGTGGCGCTGTACCACGTACTGCGCTGCTTCAGCGACGGCCTGGGCCGCACTCGACCCGCGATGGTGTTGGGGTTGTGCGGGCTGGCACTGAACATCCCGCTCAATTACATCTTCATCTATGGGCACCTGGGCGTGCCGGCCATGGGGGGCGTCGGTTGTGGCTGGGCCACGGCCATCGTCATGTGGGTCATGGCCCTGGGCATGGCCGGTTGGGCGCGCTGGGCACCGGCCTATCGATCGAGCCGTCTGTTCAGCCGTTTCGACTGGCCGCAGTGGACGGTCATCAAGCGCCTGCTGGGCATCGGCCTGCCCATTGGCATCGCCGTGTTCGCCGAGTCGAGCATCTTTGCGGTGATCGCCCTGCTGATCGGCAGCCTGGGCGCTACGGTGGTGGCCGGGCACCAGATCGCCCTGAACTTCAGCTCCCTGGTGTTCATGATCCCCTATTCCCTGGGCATGGCCGTGACGGTGCGGGTCGGCCAGGCCCTGGGGCGACGCCAGCCTCGGGAAGCACGCTTTGCCGCCGGCGTCGGCATGGGGGCCGCCCTGGCGTACGCCTGCCTGTCGGCCAGCCTGATGTTCGGCTTGCGTGGCCCCATCGCCTCGATCTATACCGCCGACCCCGTGGTGATCGAAGTGGCGTCGATGCTGATCGTCTACGCGGCGCTGTTTCAGTTTTCCGATGGCATCCAGGTGACGGCGGCGGGTGCCTTGCGCGGCTACCAGGATACTCGGGTGACGATGATCCTGACGCTGTTCGCCTATTGGGGCATCGGCCTGCCGGTGGGTTACGCCCTGGGGCTGACCGATTGGCTGGGGGCGGCCAGCGGCCCGAGCGGGCTGTGGCAGGGGTTGATCGTTGGCTTGAGCTGCGCGGCGCTGATGCTGTCGATCCGCCTGGCCCGCAGCGCACGCAAGCAGATCCGCATCAGCCGCTCGGCGGGTTAAGCGAGCTTCTTGCGGATCCAGTAGCGGTAGGTGCCGTTCTCTTCGTCCTGGGCCACCAATTGGTGGTCGAGGAACACGCAGAACTTGGGAATATCACGGCGGGTCGAGGGATCGGTGGCAATCACCATCAACAGCCCGCCCGGCACCAGGTCGCGGATGTGCTGGTGCAGCATCATCACCGGCTCAGGGCAATTGAGACCGCTGGCATCCAGGGTGCCGTCGACCGGCGTATCGTTCATCTGACTCATCTTTCACTCCTGAAACTGGCAGGCATTGTCGCGCAATGTCGGCGCTCGGTCACCCCTGGCTTCACACTGCCGCCTGTGGGAGCGAGCTTGCTCGCGACAGCGGTGGGTCAGCTTGCATCCATGTTGAATGTACCGACGTCATCGAGACTCGCTCCCACAAGGAACTGCATCAATTCCGAGGGCTAGCGGGACTTCGGCTTCTTCGTGTCCAACCGCCGTAAATGGCACGTCACCTCCTCACGGTCGTGATACAGCTGCTTGCAGCCGATCTGCACCTTGACGCCTCGCGCCTTGAAACCATCGGCGATGCGTTCGAGCAGACGTTTGACTTCGGCATAACGCTGCTTCATTGGCAGCTTGAGATTGACCACCGCCTCGCGGCAGTGACCCTCGCCGATCCACTCCTCCAGCATCGCCGCGTTGCGCGCCGGCTTCTCGACGATGTCGCACACCATCCAGTCCACCGGTTGTTTCGGCTTGAAGGTAAAGCCATCCGCCATCAGGTGTTGCACCAGGCCGGTTTCCATCAGGCTCTCGGCCATCGGACCGTTATCGATGGCGGTCACCAGCATGCCGCGATTGACCAGCTGCCAGGTCCAGCCACCCGGCGCGGCGCCCAGGTCGACACCGGTCATGTCGCTGTGCAGCCGCTCGTCCCACTGGTCCCGGGGTATGAAGTGGTGCCAGGCCTCTTCAAGCTTGAGCGTGGAGCGGCTCGGCGCCTCCCGCGGAAACTTCAGGCGCGGGATGCCCATGGGCCACATTGCCGAGTTGTCGGCTTCCGCCAGCCCGAGAAACACTTCACGGCCGCTCTTGAAGGTCAACAGCAGACGCGGCCGGGCGTCATCGTCGATCAGTTTGCCGGCCCCGATCAGCGCCTTGCGCAAGGGCCCCTCGAATTTCTTGCAGAAGTTCGAAAGCTCCTTGCCATCGTTGGTGTCCAGCACCTCCAGCCACAGGCTGCCGCAGGTGGGGAATGCGCTCATGTGGGACAGGATGACACTGATGCGGTCGGTTTCCGGCAGCTCGATGAAGGTGCCGCGGGCCCATTGGCGAGGGAAGATCAGATCGGCAAAACGCTGGCCGCGCATCAATCGCTCGGCACCCTCGTCTTGCGTACAGACGAATTCTGCGCAAGCACTGGCCGGCTTGGCCTTGGCATAGCCGGCCACGTTCAGGCGCGCGGCGTGTTCGGCGATTTCGGAGCAGACTTCTCCCTCGAAACCCGGCCGGCAATGCATGAAAAGCGTGTTCATTGAAACTCCGTAGCAAAGCCTGTCACGAAACCGGCGCATCATAGCGGAGTTCGGAACCCCAAACCTGCCCGCGGTGTCCTGTGATTAGTCATTACTTGAAATCAGGGCTAGGTTAAAGGCTCTGTCTGTTCCGTCAGTCCGTAGCCGTGCGGACTCAAAGGAGTGATCTCAATGCCCTCCCTCGATAGCCTGAAAACCCTCAAGACGCTGCAAGTCGACGCCAGGACCTACCATTATTTCAGCCTGCCGGATGCTGCCCGAAGCCTGGGCGACCTGGACAGGCTGCCCATGTCTCTCAAGGTCCTGCTGGAGAACCTACTGCGCTGGGAAGATGAAAAGACCGTCACCGGGGCCGACCTCAAGGCCCTGGCCGGATGGCTTAAAGAACGACGTTCCGACCGCGAGATCCAGTATCGCCCGGCCCGGGTGCTGATGCAGGACTTCACCGGCGTCCCGGCCGTCGTCGACCTGGCCGCCATGCGCGCCGCCGTGGAAAAGGCCGGCGGCGATCCCCAGCGGATCAATCCACTGTCGCCGGTGGACCTGGTGATCGACCACTCGGTAATGGTGGACAAGTTCGCCAGCCAACAGGCGTTCGAGCAGAACGTCGATATCGAAATGCAGCGCAATGGCGAACGCTACGCCTTCCTGCGCTGGGGCCAGAGCGCCTTCGACAACTTCAGCGTGGTCCCGCCGGGCACTGGCATCTGCCACCAGGTCAATCTCGAATATCTGGGACGCACTGTGTGGACCCGTGAAGAAGAAGGACGCACCTACGCCTTTCCCGACACACTGGTGGGCACCGACTCCCACACCACCATGATCAATGGCCTCGGTGTCCTGGGCTGGGGCGTCGGCGGGATCGAGGCCGAGGCCGCCATGCTCGGCCAGCCGGTGTCGATGCTGATTCCCGAGGTCATCGGTTTCAAACTCACCGGCAAGCTGCGCGAGGGCATTACCGCCACCGACCTGGTGCTGACCGTCACGCAGATGCTGCGCAAGAAAGGCGTGGTGGGTAAATTCGTCGAGTTCTATGGCGACGGCCTCGCCGATCTGCCCCTGGCCGACCGCGCCACCATCGCCAACATGGCCCCCGAGTACGGCGCCACCTGCGGATTTTTCCCGGTGGACGACGTGACCCTGGACTACTTGCGCCTGTCCGGGCGACCGGCGGACACCGTGAAACTGGTGGAAGCCTACTGCAAGGCCCAGGGCCTGTGGCGGCTGCCTGGCCAGGAACCGGTGTTCACCGACACCCTGGAGCTGGACATGGGCAGCGTCGACGCCAGCCTGGCAGGGCCCAAACGGCCTCAGGACAGGGTCTCGCTGGCCAACGTCGGCCAGGCGTTCGACGACTTCCTGGGGTTGCAGGTCAAACCCACCAGCAAGGAAGAAGGCCGCCTGGAAAGCGAAGGCGGTGGCGGCGTCGCGGTGGGCAATGCCGATCAGGTGGGGGAAGCCGAGTATGAATTCGAAGGCCAGACCCATCGCCTGAAGAACGGCGCGGTGGTGATCGCCGCCATCACCTCCTGCACCAACACCTCCAACCCCAGCGTGATGATGGCCGCCGGGCTGCTGGCGAAGAAAGCCGTGGAGAAAGGCCTGACCCGCAAACCCTGGGTCAAGAGTTCCCTGGCGCCCGGCTCCAAGGTGGTCACCGATTACTACCGGGCCGCCGGGTTGACCGAGTATCTGGACCAATTGGGTTTCGCCCTGGTGGGCTATGGCTGCACGACCTGCATCGGTAATTCCGGACCATTGCCCGAGCCGATCGAAAAGGCCATCCAGAAGGCCGACCTGACGGTAGCCTCGGTCCTGTCGGGCAACCGCAACTTCGAAGGCCGCGTGCATCCGCTGGTCAAGACCAACTGGCTGGCCTCGCCGCCCCTGGTGGTGGCCTATGCCCTGGCGGGCACGGTGCGCATCGATATCGGCAGCGAACCCCTGGGCAACGACCGGGACGGCAAACCCGTGTACCTGCGGGACATCTGGCCCAGCAGCCAGGAAGTGGCCGAAGCCGTGGCCAAGGTGGATACCAGCATGTTCCACAAGGAATATGCCGCCGTGTTCGCCGGCGACGAGCAATGGCAGGCCATCGAGGTGCCGCAGGCAGCCACCTACGTCTGGCAGTCGGACTCGACCTATATCCAGCATCCGCCGTTCTTCGACGGCATCGGCGGGCCACCGCCGGTCATCCAAAACGTCGAGGGCGCCCGGGTCCTGGCCCTGCTCGGGGACTCGGTCACCACCGACCATATTTCCCCGGCCGGCAATATCAAGGCCGACAGCCCGGCTGGCCGTTATCTGCGCGAACAGGGCGTGGAACCGCGGGACTTCAACTCCTATGGCTCAAGGCGCGGTAATCACGAGGTGATGATGCGCGGTACCTTCGCCAATATCCGGATCCGCAACGAGATGCTGGGCGGTGAGGAAGGCGGCAATACGATCTATATTCCCAACGGCGAGAAAATGCCGATCTACGATGCCGCGATGCTGTACCAGGCCACAGGCACGCCGCTGGTGGTCATCGCCGGCCAGGAATATGGCACCGGATCGAGTCGTGACTGGGCGGCCAAGGGCACCAATCTACTGGGGGTCAAGGCGGTAATCGCCGAAAGCTTCGAGCGCATCCACCGCTCCAACCTGGTGGGCATGGGCGTGCTGCCACTGCAGTTCAAGCTGGACCAGAATCGCAAGAGCCTGAACCTGACCGGCAAGGAAACCCTGGATATCCTTGGGCTGAGCGACGTCGAACTGACACCACGGATGAACCTGCCCCTGGTCATTACTCGCGAGGATGGTCGCCAGGAGCGGATCGAAGTGCTGTGCCGCATCGATACCTTGAATGAAGTGGAATATTTCAAGGCCGGCGGTATCCTGCACTATGTCCTACGGCAACTGATCGCAGCCTGAAAAGACCCCTCCTACAGAAACACCGCCTCTTTCAGGCGGTGTTTTTGTATTGGGGCTGCCTATAATTCCGCCGTCTTGCCGCTCTCGCTTCGATTCAAGGATGTCCTATGCCCGCCCTACCCTGGCCTTACCTGGCCCTCCTGTCCGCCGGCTACTGCCTGGCCGTGGCCTATGGCCAACTGGCCTGGACCGCCCTGATCTCGGTCGCCCTGCTGCTGTTCGCCGGGTACGCGGTCCGCCAGCAGCAGACCCCTGTCGGCCGCTTCCTCGGCCACGCCCTGTTCCTGGTGATGGCCCTGGCCCTGGCGTTGCACTGGATGCCGGGCTTCTTCAACGGACGGGCCATCCCGGCACAACGCCTGACCGCGGATGCCGCGCCATTCGCCATGTATTTCAATCAGGACAAGCCACTGATCGGCTTCTGGCTGTTGCTGGCATGCCCCTGGATCGTCGGTCGGCGCGGGTTTCGCCTGTCGGTCCATGCGACGCCCCTGGGGCTGGCGCTGAGCGCGATCCTGGCCTTGGGTGGGGCCATGTTGCTGGGCATGATCCAATGGGCGCCGAAATGGCCGGACCATGCGTGGCTGTGGGTTCTCAACAATCTTTTATTGGTGACGCTGGTGGAGGAAGCGCTGTTTCGTGGCTACATTCAGGGGGGCCTGAGCCGGCGCTTCAAGCACCTGGCCCATGGCGACAACCTGGCGTTGCTCCTGGCCTCGCTGCTGTTCGGCCTGGTACACGCCGGTGCTGGTTGGGAATGGGTGCTGCTGTCGGGCCTCGCGGGGCTCGGCTACGGCCTGGCGTATCGCTTCGGCGGCCTGGGGGCTGCGATCGCCACGCACTTCGGCCTGAACCTGATTCATTTCACTTTGTTTACATACCCGATGCTGGCGTGAAACCGATGGGGAAAATAACTTCAATAAATACCTGACGTGGCCGACAACCTTTCAAAGCCTTGCGGATCTACACACCATGCGTAACAACCAACCTGTCACCCAACGCGAAAGGACCTTCCCGGCCCAACAACGACTGATTTCCACCACCAATGCCAAGGGAGTGATCACCTACTGCAACGACGCATTCGTCGAGATCAGTGGGTTTTCCAAGGAAGAACTGATCGGTTCGCCTCACAATCTGGTGCGCCACCCCGACGTCCCGTCGGCCGTGTTCGCCCATATGTGGAATACCCTGAAACAAGGCTTGCCATGGATGGGCATCGTCAAGAATCGCTGCAAGAGCGGAGACCATTATTGGGTCAACGCCTACGTCACGCCCATATTCGAGGGTAACCAGGTGATCGGCTACGAGTCGGTGCGCGTCAAGCCCACCGCCGAGCAGGTCTCCCGGGCCGAAGCGCTCTACCGACGCATCAACCAGGGCAAGCCGGCCGTCCCGCGGAGCGACAAGTGGCTCCCGATACTGCAGGATTGGCTGCCGTTCATCCTGGTGAGCCAGTTGAGCTTCATCGTAGGCGCCTTCCTCAACTCCTCCTGGGGCTTCGCCCTGGCCGCCCTGCTGTCGGTGCCCCTGGGCCTGATGGGCCTGCAATGGCAGCAACGGGGCATCAAGCGCCTGCTGCGCCTGGCCGAGCAGACCACCTCCGACCCGCTGATCGCCCAGATGTACACCGACAGCCGTGGGGTCCAGGCACGCCTGGAAATGTCCATCCTCAGCCAGGAAGCGCGCCTGAAGACCTGCCTGACCCGCCTGCAGGATACCGCCGAGCACCTCAACGACCAGGCGCGACAGTCCAACGCGCTGGCCCACAACAGTTCCAGCGGCCTGGAACGCCAGCGAGTGGAGACCGAACAGGTGGCCACGGCGGTCAACCAGATGGCCGCCACCACCCAGGAAGTCGCCAGTCACGTGCAACGCACCGCCGACGCGACCCAGGAAGCCAACCGACTGACCGGTCGTGGCCGCGATATCGCCGGGGAAACCCGCGAAGCCATCGAGCGCCTGTCGGTGGTGGTGGGCGAGACCGGACAGACCGTGACCCAGCTGGCCAAGGACAGCGACGAGATCGGTGGCGTGGTGGATGTGATCAAGGGCATCGCCGACCAGACCAACCTCCTGGCCCTGAACGCCGCCATCGAAGCGGCCCGTGCCGGCGAAATGGGCCGCGGCTTTGCCGTTGTGGCCGATGAAGTGCGGCAACTGGCGCAACGCACCAGCGAATCCACGGGGCAGATCCATGCCCTGATCGCCAAGCTCCAGCAGACGGCCAACAATGCCGTGCAGACCATGGACGCCGGTCACCGCCAGGCCGAGGAAGGCGTGGCACGCGTCATGGAGGCCGACCAGGCGCTGGTGGGGATCAGCGAAGCGGTGGCCAACATCACCGACATGACCACCCAGATCGCGGCCGCCACCGAGGAACAAAGCTCTGTGGCCGAAGAGATCAGTCGCAACATCAGCAACATTTCGGAACTGGCCGACCAGACCTCGGACCAGGCCCACAACTCGGCGCTGCTCAGCGAAGAACTGACCCGTACGGCCAATACGCAGTACTCATTGGTGGAGCGGTTCAACCGCTGACAGATGCCTGTCTCAAAAAAACCGGACAGCGAAAGCTTCCGGTTTTTTATTGCCTCCCAGTCTCTTCCCACAAGGTCATGGATCGTCCGTCCAGGTGCATCGCAATTGTGGGGGCGAGCCTGCTCGGGATGAGGCCATGGTCGTCAACCAAACGTTGATTGGAGAAATGCTGCCACCTTGCTCGCCGCCGTCTCCAGATGCTGCTCATGGCTGAATCCAGAAGCCTTCAATGGCTTCAAGTCATGATCCCCCGCCACCAGCCACAGCACTTCGATATCCGGTGACAAGGTATAGCCCTGGACCGTTTCACGGTTGCCCAACGCATCGCGCTCGCCCTGGACGATCAAGGTGGCGGTCTTCAGTCCCGCCAGATGCTCGACCCGTGGCTTCTCCGGCTTGCCCGCCGCATAGAAGGGATACCCCAGGCACACCAACGCGTCAGCGCCCAGCTCATCGGCCAGCAAACTCGCCATCCGCCCGCCCATGGACTTGCCGCCAATGGCCAGCCGCCCAGCGACATAAGGCCGCACCGTGGCGTACACCTCACGCCAACACTCCAGCAGTTTCGGTGCCGGGTTCGGAGGACGCTTGCCACCGTCCTGGCGCCGTTGGGCCATGTAGGGAAACTCGAAGCGCAACACGTTGACCCCATGTGCGGCAAGGCGCGCGGCCATTTCGTCCATGAAACCACTGTCCATCGGCGCACCGGCTCCGTGGGCCAGGATCAGGGTTGGCGCCCCGGCATGCGAGGCCGGTTGCGCGGCGGTCCATAACCAGCCGTTTTGCGCCACGCACCGCGCCCATTGATCCCCGTCAATACTGGCCTTGTGCTGTTTGTCCATGCTTGCCTCGCTTTCAGTCTGCCTATAACTCCAGGCGAAGATGCCCCGCTGCCTTGCGCAGGCGCGCTCTTCGGCTGAACCGTGGATGGGGAACCATGAACACTTCTATCAGTACCGCCTACAACTACAAGGTGGTCCGCCAATTCGCCATTATGACGGTGGTGTGGGGCATCGTCGGCATGGGGCTCGGGGTTTTTCTCGCCGCCCAATTGGTCTGGCCACAGCTCAACTTCGATCTACCGTGGACCAGCTTCGGCCGCCTGCGCCCGCTGCACACCAACGCGGTGATCTTCGCCTTCGGTGGCTGCGCCCTGTTCGCCAGCTCGTTCTATTCGGTGCAGCGCACCTGCCAGACCCAGCTGTTTGCGCCAAAGCTCGCCGCATTCTGTTTCTGGGGCTGGCAACTGGTGATCCTGCTGGCGGCCATCAGCCTGCCGCTGGGCTACACCAGCTCCAAGGAATACGCCGAACTGGAATGGCCGATCGACATCCTGATCACCATCGTCTGGGTCGCCTACGCCATCGTGTTCTTCGGGACCGTGGCCAAGCGCAACACCAAGCACATCTACGTGGGCAACTGGTTCTTCGGTGGGTTCATCCTGACCGTGGCGATCCTGCACATCGTCAACAACCTGGAACTGCCGGTGAGCCTCACCAAGTCCTACTCGGTGTATGCCGGGGCCACGGACGCGATGGTGCAATGGTGGTACGGCCACAACGCCGTGGGCTTCTTCCTCACCGCAGGCTTCCTGGGGATGATGTACTACTTCGTGCCGAAACAGGCCGAGCGTCCGGTGTATTCCTATCGCCTGTCCATCGTGCACTTCTGGGCGCTGATCACCCTCTACATCTGGGCCGGTCCGCACCACCTGCACTACACCGCGCTGCCGGACTGGGCCCAATCCCTGGGCATGGTGATGTCGCTGATCCTGCTGGCACCGAGCTGGGGCGGCATGATCAACGGCATGATGACCCTCTCCGGCGCCTGGCATAAGCTGCGCAGCGACCCGATCCTGCGGTTCCTGGTGGTGTCCCTGGCGTTCTACGGCATGTCGACCTTCGAAGGTCCGATGATGGCGATCAAGACCGTCAACGCCCTCTCCCACTACACCGACTGGACCATCGGCCACGTACACGCCGGCGCCCTCGGCTGGGTGGCAATGATCTCCATCGGCGCGCTGTATCACATGATCCCGAAAGTCTTCGGCCGCACGCAGATGCACAGCATCGGCCTGATCAACGCGCACTTCTGGCTCGCGACCATCGGCACCGTGCTCTACATCGCCTCGATGTGGGTCAACGGCATCGCCCAGGGCCTGATGTGGCGCGCGGTGAACGAAGACGGGACCCTCACCTACTCCTTCGTCGAAACCCTGGTGGCCAGCCACCCCGGCTTCGTCGTGCGGCTGGCAGGCGGGGCGATCTTCCTCATCGGCATGCTGCTGATGGCCTACAACACCTGGCGCACCGTGCGGGCCTACCAGCCTGCCGAAGCCGCCGCTGCCGCGCAGATGGCCTGAGGAGTCCGCCATGAAACACGAAACAATCGAAAAAAACGTCGGCCTGCTGATGCTGCTGATGGTCCTGGCCGTGAGCATCGGTGGCCTGACCCAGATCGTCCCTCTGTTCTTCCAGGACGTGACCAACAAGCCGGTGGACGGCATGAAGCCCTACACCGCCCTGCAACTGGAAGGCCGCGACATCTATATCCGTGAAGGCTGCGTCGGTTGCCACTCGCAGATGATCCGTCCGTTCCGCGCCGAGACCGAACGCTACGGCCACTACTCGGTCGCCGGCGAAAGCGTCTGGGACCATCCGTTCCTGTGGGGTTCCAAGCGCACCGGTCCGGACCTGGCCCGGGTTGGCGCGCGCTACTCCGATGACTGGCACCGCGCCCACCTGTACAACCCGCGCAACGTCGTGCCCGAGTCGAAGATGCCGGCCTACCCGTGGCTGGTGACCAAGGCGGTGGACAGCAGCCATACCGAAGCCAAGCTGCGCACCATGCGCACCCTGGGCGTGCCGTACACCGACGATGACATCAGCGCCAGCGTGGCCTCGCTCCAGGGCAAGACCGAAATGGACGCGCTGGTGGCCTACCTGCAAGTGCTCGGCACTGCCATCAAGAGCAAGAGGTGAGCCCCATGTTTCTTGAAATGAGCACTGGAATGATCCGAGGGCTGGGCACGGTCGTGGTCTTCGTTGCCTTCGTCGGCCTGATCCTGTGGGTCTTCAGCAGCAAACGCGGCCCTGAATTCGCCCAGGCCCGCCTGCTGCCGTTCGCCGACGAGCCACCCGCCGACACCGCCAATCCCCAAGACCCTGCAACAAGGAGTACCCGGCCATGACCACCTTCTGGAGTACGTGGATCTGCGTACTGACCATCGGCAGCCTCATCGGCCTGACCTGGCTGCTGATCGGCACCCGCAAGGGCGAGACCAAGGGCAGCGTCGACCAGACCATGGGCCACAGCTTCGACGGCATCGAGGAGTACGACAACCCGCTGCCGCAGTGGTGGTTCCTGTTGTTCGCCGGCACCCTGGTGTTTTCCGTCGGCTACCTGGTCCTTTACCCGGGCCTGGGCAACTGGAAAGGCATCCTGCCCGGCTACGAGAATGGCTGGACCGGCGCCCATGAGTGGGAAAAGGAAATGGCCAAGGCCGACGCCAGGTTCGGACCGATCTTCGCCAAATTCGCCGCGATGCCGGTGGAAGAAGTCGCCAAGGACCCGCAGGCCCTGAAGATGGGCGGTCGCTTGTTCGCCTCCAACTGCTCGGTCTGCCACGGCTCCGACGCCAAGGGCGCGTTCGGCTTCCCGAACCTGGCCGACAGCAACTGGCGCTGGGGCGGCAATGCCGAAACCATCAAGGCCACGATCATGGGCGGTCGCATGGCGGCAATGCCGGCCTGGGGCGAGGTGCTGGGCGATGCCGGGGTCAAGAACGTAGCCGCCTACGTGCGTCATGACCTGGCCGGCCTGCCGTTGCCAGCGGACAGCGGCGCCGACCTGGAAGCCGGCAAGCAGGCCTTCAATACCACCTGTGTCGCCTGCCATGGCGCCACCGGCCAGGGCACCGAAGCCATGGGCGCGCCGAACCTGACGCAACCGGCTGGCTTCATCTACGGCACCAGCCTGGCACAGCTGCAGCAGACCATTCGCCATGGTCGCCAGGGTCATATGCCGGCCCAGAACGAACTGCTGGGCAATGACAAGGTGCAGTTGCTTGCAGCTTACGTCTACAGCCTGTCCCACCCTGCCGGTGCCGAGCGCCTGCAGGCTGAACACAAAAGCCAATAAATCCTGACCACACCAACAACCGCATTCACTCGAATGCGGTTGTTCGCCTCACTGCGCGACGCATTGTCGCACCCTCCCATGATCTTCCTTTCGGTTCACCGCAATCGGGTCTAAGCTCTCCTCTGCGTGTACTGGCGACTGCCGGTTTCAGGTCGACCCGACCCGATGTGTTCGACAATCGTTCGATAAAAATGCCGCAAAGACAGGCAGATACCGGCTATTTTCGAGATAGCTGCGTATCACCCGAACCCGTTGTGTGAACACACCCCGTTACAACCGACCCGACCCCCTCGCCTCTTTCCTTTGCCGCGGCTGTTTGCCGGGGCCGGATTTTGTCCCTACGCAATACATGGAAAGGCCGCAGAATCAGCGTTGGAAAGCATTGACCCAGGTCATGGCGCGTTGCAATGACCCCCTGCTTTCTCCATACTGCGGCCGATTTTTATCCTAATAAAACACCCAAACCGTGGAACCTTAGAATGAGCACAGCAATCAGTCCGACTGCTTATAACTATAAGGTAGTCCGCCAGTTCGCCATCATGACGGTGGTCTGGGGGATCCTTGGCATGGGGCTCGGTGTCTTCATCGCCTCGCAACTGGTCTGGCCGGAGTTGAACTTCGATCTGCCATGGACGACGTTTGGACGCCTGCGCCCACTGCACACCAACCTGGTGATCTTCGCCTTCGGTGGTTGTGCATTGTTTGCCACTTCCTACTACGTCGTGCAGCGAACCTGCCAAACGCGACTGATTTCCGACAGCCTCGCCGCCTTCACCTTCTGGGGTTGGCAAGCGGTGATCGTCGGCGCGATCGTGACCCTGCCAATGGGTTTCACCACCACCAAGGAATACGCCGAACTGGAATGGCCCCTGGCTATCCTGCTGGCCATCGTCTGGGTGACCTACGGTCTGGTGTTCTTCGGCACCATCGTCAAGCGCAAGACCAAGCACATCTATGTGGGCAACTGGTTCTACGGTGCCTTCATCGTCGTGACGGCCATGCTGCACATCGTCAACCACATGTCGTTGCCGGTCAGCCTGTTCAAGTCGTACTCGGCCTACTCGGGCGCGACCGACGCGATGATCCAGTGGTGGTACGGCCACAACGCCGTGGGCTTCTTCCTGACCACCGGCTTCTTGGGGATGATGTACTACTTCGTGCCGAAGCAGGCCGAGCGGCCGATCTACTCCTATCGCCTGTCCATCGTGCACTTCTGGGCGCTGATCACCCTGTACATCTGGGCCGGTCCGCACCACCTGCACTACACCGCGCTGCCGGACTGGGCCCAGTCCCTGGGCATGGCGATGTCGATCATCCTGCTGGCACCAAGCTGGGGCGGCATGATCAACGGCATGATGACCCTCTCCGGCGCCTGGCATAAGCTGCGTACCGACCCGATCCTGCGGTTCCTGGTGGTGTCCCTGGCGTTCTACGGCATGTCGACCTTCGAAGGCCCGATGATGGCGATCAAGACCGTCAACTCCCTCTCCCACTACACCGACTGGACCATCGGCCACGTACACGCCGGCGCCCTCGGCTGGGTAGCGATGATCTCCATCGGCGCCATCTACCACATGATCCCGAAACTGTTCGGTCGTGCGCAGATGCACAGCACCGGCCTGATCAACGCGCATTTCTGGCTCGCGACCATCGGTACCGTGCTCTACATCGCCTCGATGTGGGTCAACGGCATCACCCAGGGCCTGATGTGGCGTGCAATCAACGATGACGGCACCCTGACCTACTCGTTCGTCGAGGCGCTGCAAGCCAGTCACCCTGGTTTCATCGTGCGTGCCCTGGGCGGCGCGTTCTTCGCCAGCGGCATGCTGCTCATGGCCTACAACGTGTACCGCACCGTTCGTGCTTCTGACCCGGCTGAAGCTGAAGCCGCCGCCAAGATCGCCGTAGTTGGAGCTCACTGATGAAGCACGAAGCAGTAGAGAAGAATATCGGCCTGCTGGCCTTCTTCATGGTCATCGCCGTCAGCGTCGGCGGCCTGACCCAGATCGTTCCGCTGTTTTTCCAGGACGTGACCAACAAGCCGGTCGAAGGCATGAAGCCGCGCACCGCCCTTGAACTGGAAGGCCGCGACGTCTATATAGCCAACGGCTGTGTCGGCTGCCATTCGCAGATGATCCGTCCGTTCCGCGCCGAGACCGAACGCTACGGCCACTACTCGGTCGCCGGCGAAAGCGTCTGGGACCACCCGTTCCTGTGGGGCTCCAAGCGCACCGGTCCGGACCTGGCCCGTGTTGGCGGTCGCTACTCCGACGATTGGCAGCGTGCGCACCTGTACAACCCGCGCAACGTGGTGCCGGAGTCGAAAATGCCGGCCTACCCGTTCCTCGTAGAAAACAAGCTCGACGGCAAAGACACCGCGAAAAAAATGGAAGTCCTGCGCAGCCTGGGCGTTCCTTACACCGACGAAGACATCGCCGGTGCCAGGGATGCCGTGAAGGGCAAGACTGAAATGGACGCGCTGGTGGCCTATCTGCAAGGCCTGGGCACCATCATCAAAAGCAAACGGTGATTTAGATGGATATCGGGATGATTCGTGGCCTGGGCACCGTCGTCGTGATGGTGGCCTTTATCGGTCTGGCCCTGTGGGTGTTCAGCCCCAAGCGCAAGTCGGAGTTTGACGACGCGACCTTGCTGCCGTTCGCGGATGATCCCGAAGCCATCAAGCACGTCGAGCAAGCTTCTAGGAGTAACAAAGAATGACTACGTTCTGGAGTCTGTACGTCACAGTCCTCAGTCTGGGAACCATCTTCTCCCTGACCTGGCTGCTGCTGTCGACCCGCAAGGGCCAGCGCGCCGAACAAACGGACGAGACCGTTGGCCACTCGTTCGATGGCATCGAGGAATATGACAACCCTCTGCCAAAGTGGTGGTTCATGCTGTTCGTGGGCACCATCGTGTTCGCCCTCGGTTACCTGGTGCTCTACCCGGGCCTGGGCAACTGGAAAGGCCTGCTGCCGGGCTATAACTACCTGGACACCGAAAAGCAGACCCCTTTCGCCAATGGCCAGACCGGCTGGACCGGCGTGCACGAATGGGAAAAGGAAATGGCTCGTTCGGACGCCAAGTTCGGTCCGATCTTCGCCAAATTCGCATCCATGCCCATCGAAGAAGTCGCCAAGGACCCGCAAGCCCTGAAGATGGGTGGCCGCCTGTTCGCCTCCAACTGCTCGGTCTGCCACGGCTCCGACGCCAAGGGCGCCTATGGCTTCCCCAACCTGACCGACGCCGACTGGCGCTGGGGCGGTGAACCGGAAACCATCAAGACCACCATCATGGGCGGTCGTCACGCGGTCATGCCGGGTTGGGCTGCCGTGGTGGGCGAGCAAGGCGTAGCCGACGTGGCCTCCTACGTAGTGACCAGCCTGCACGGTCGCAAGCTGCCGGAAGGTGCCAAGGCCGATCCGGCCAACGGCCAGAAACTGTTCGCGGCCAACTGCGTGGCCTGTCACGGCCCGGCCGGCAAAGGCACGCCTGCCATGGGCGCGCCTGACCTGACGCATCCAGCCGGCTTCATCTACGGTTCGAGTTTCGCCCAGCTGCAGCAGACCATCCGTTACGGCCGCCAGGGCCAGATGCCGGCCCAGGCCGACCTGCAAGGCAACGACAAGGTCCACTTGCTGGCTGCCTATGTCTACAGCCTGTCTCACGGCGAGAAAGCACCTGCGGCCGACGCCCAGTAAAGCTAACGCCTGATGTACCGAAGGCCCCGTCAACCAGCGTTGACGGGGCCTTTTTGTTTGCCGGTGCGACAGGACGAAATGGTTTTATCTTGCCCGCAATCAGCAGCGGTAGTAACGTGCCTACATTCAGTTCTATTGAGGACGCCGCCATGTCCATCACCACTATTTCCAGCCGCGAATTCAACCACGACACAAGTGGTGCCAAAAAAGCCACCCGCCAGGGGCCGGTCATCATCACCGACCGTGGCAAGCCGGCCCACGTGCTGCTAAGCATTGAGGAGTACCAGAAACTGACCGGCGTTGGCACCAGCATTGTCGAGTTGCTGGTCATGCCCGACACACCGGATATCGATTTCGATACCGAACGTGCCGTCATCTCTCCTCGACCGGTGGACCTGTCCTGATGTATCTGCTCGACACTAACGTCATCTCGGAACTGCGCAAGCCTCAAGCCGATAAGAACGTACAGGCCTGGGCGCGTGGCGTGCCCGCCCCTAGCCTTTACCTCTCGGCGATTACCGTATTGGAATTGGAAACCGGCGTGTTGCGCTTCGAACGCAGGGACCCGGTACAAGGCAGCCGCCTGCGCGAATGGCTGGACAACCATGTCATGCCCGCATTCGCCGGAAGAATCCTGGCGGTCGACCGCGCTGTCGCGCTGCGCTGCGCTCGCCTGCACGTTCCGGATCGCAGCAATGAATGCGATGCACTGATTGCTGCCACTGCATTGGTCCACGGGCTGACCTTAGTCACCCGCAACGTGAGTGATTTTCATAACAGCGGCGTGGCGGTGCTCAACCCATGGTCATCCAGTCCAGCCGCTTGAGACGGCAGCTCCTACAATAGTCAATTGATCTGGGTCATGACTTGTTACATCCGCTACACCATTCTATGCAGACGCCCAACGCGACCAAAGGTCGCACCCGTGGCCTGAAGCGACAGGCGTATCATTGCGCCATTGCAACGCCCTTTCTGACCGTGGTCGGCACGTACTGGCCTCGGCACTTTTCCACTGCCGTGGGATGCATTCGATGAGTAACCAGATTCCGGTACATGACGTCACCCCGCCTGCCAAGGACGCGAACAAAACCGTCGACCTTTATGCCTCTCGGGAAAAGATCTACACGCGTGCCTTCACCGGCCTGTTCCGCAACCTGCGGATGGTCGGCGGCGCATTACTGTTCCTGCTGTATTTCGGTACGGTCTGGCTGAACTGGGGTGGCCACCAGGCCGTCTGGTGGAACCTGCCGGAACGCAAGTTCTTCATCTTCGGCGCGACCTTCTGGCCCCAGGACTTCATCCTGCTGTCGGGACTGCTGATCATCGCGGCCTTCGGCCTGTTCTTCATCACGGTCTATGCAGGGCGGATCTGGTGTGGCTATACCTGTCCGCAGAGCGTGTGGACCTGGATCTTCATGTGGTGTGAAAAAGTCACCGAAGGCGACCGCAACCAGCGCATCAAGCTGGACAAGGCGCCCATGAGCGCCAACAAATTCCTGCGCAAGTTCGCCAAGCACAGCCTGTGGCTGCTGATCGGCTTCGTCACCGGCATGACCTTCGTCGGCTACTTCACCCCCATTCGCGAACTGGTCTTCGAATTCTTCACCGGCCAGGCCGACGGCTGGTCGTATTTCTGGGTCGGCTTCTTCACCCTCGCCACCTATGGCAACGCCGGTTGGCTGCGCGAGCAGGTGTGCATCTACATGTGCCCCTATGCCCGCTTCCAGAGCGTGATGTTCGACAAGGACACCCTGATCGTGTCCTACGATCCGCGTCGCGGCGAAAGCCGTGGCCCGCGCAAGAAAGGCATCGACTACAAGGCCCTTGGACTGGGGGACTGCATCGACTGCACCATGTGCGTCCAGGTCTGCCCCACCGGTATCGATATCCGCGACGGCCTGCAGATCGAGTGCATCGGCTGTGCCGCCTGCATCGACGCCTGCGACAACATCATGGACAAGATGGACTACCCCCGCGGCCTGATCAGCTACACCACCGAACACAACCTGTCGGGGCAGAAAACCCATAAACTGCGTCCGCGCCTGATCGGCTATGCCCTGGTCCTGCTGACCATGATCAGCCTGCTGGTAACCGCGTTCTTCATGCGTTCGCTGGTGGGCTTCGACGTCAGCAAGGACCGCGTGCTGTACCGCGAGAACGCCGAAGGCCGGATCGAAAACGTCTACAGCCTGAAAATCATGAACAAGGACCAGCGCGATCACACCTATGTGCTGCAAGCCACCGGCCTGCCTGACCTCAAGCTTCAGGGCCGGCGGGAAATCAAGGTCGCGGCCGGCGACATCTTCAGCCAGCCGGTTGAACTGTCCAGCGCTCCGGATCAACTGCCGTCCAGCACCAATGAGGTGACTTTCATCCTCAAGGATGCCGATGACGACAGCGTTCATGTTGAAGCCAAGAGCCGGTTCATCGGCCCACAAACTCGTTGAGAGAAATGACATGCCTGCAGCAACTGCCTCCAGCCCTTGGTACAAGCACCTCTGGCCCTGGATCATCATCGGCATCCTGACCTGCTCGGTGGTGCTGAGCCTGTCCATGGTGACCATCGCGGTGAACAACCCGGACAACCTGGTGAACGACAACTACTACGAAGCCGGCAAGGGCATCAACCGCTCCCTGGAGCGCGAGCTGCTGGGCCAGACCCTGCAGTTGCATGCCAATGTGCAGCTCGATGACGTCACCGGCGAAGTGAACCTGCGCCTGAGCGGCAACAGCCGGCCCCAGACCCTGGAACTGAGCCTGATTTCGCCGACCCAGCCGGAGAAGGACCGCAAGGTCGTCCTGACCCGCAACGACAGCGAGCCTGGGCGGTATGTCGGACAGTTGACGGACAAGATCGAAGGCCGGCGCTTCGTGGAACTGCTGGGCATGGAGAACGGCAAGACCTGGCGCCTGTTCGAGGAAGAACAGATCAACCATGACCAGGACGTCTTGCTCGGTGACGAGCCGCTGCAAGGCGCTGAAGACTTGCACAAATAAGCCGCTTTTCCTGTGGCCAAGGAGTTGCTCCCATTGGGCCGCTAAGCGGCCCTGTGTTTGGTCCGGCGCCCCTTTCAGGCATATTGCGTTCTCTGACAACGGCGGCTCGTCGCCGAGCGGGAGCAAGCTCCCTCGCCACAAAAGGCTTTCATGCGACAACCATGACCACTCCACAGCCCTGCTACCACTGCGCCCTGCCCGTGCCTCCCGGCAGTCGCTTTACCGCCGTTGTCCTGGGTGAAACCCGCGAGCTGTGCTGCCCGGGCTGCCAGGCGGTGGCCCAGGCCATCGTGGCAGGCGGCCTGGAGAGTTATTATCAGCATCGCAGCGAGGCCTCGGCCAACCCCGAGACCCTGCCCACCCAGTTGACCGACGAACTGGCCCTGTATGACCGTCCCGATGTCCAGCAATCCTTTGTGCGCCACGAGGGCGAACTGGCGCAAGCCACCCTGCTGATGGAGGGCATCAGTTGCGCCGCCTGCGGCTGGCTGATCGAGAAACAGCTGCGCAGCCTGCCGGACGTGGCCGAGGCGCGCTTGAACCTCTCCAACCATCGCCTGCATGTACGCTGGGCCGACGCTCGCTTGCCCCTGAGCACGCTGCTCGCCGAATTGCGCCGCATCGGCTACGCCGCCCACCCGTACCACGCCGACCAGGCCAGCGAACAGCTCGCTGCACAGAACCGCCTGGCCCTGCGTCAGCTCGGCGTGGCCGGATTGCTGTGGTTCCAGGCCATGATGGCGACCATGGCCACCTGGCCGGAATTCAACATCGACCTGAGCCCCGAGATGCACACCATCCTGCGCTGGGTCGCGCTGTTCCTCACCACCCCGATCGTGTTCTACAGCTGCGCGCCTTTCTTCAAGGGCGCGATGCGTGACCTGCGCACCCGCCACCTGACCATGGACGTTTCCGTGTCCCTGGCCATCGGCAGTGCCTATGTCGCCGGAATCTGGACCTCCATCACCGGTACGGGAGAACTGTATTTCGACGCCGTGGGCATGTTCGCCCTGTTCCTGCTGGCCGGCCGATACCTGGAGCGCCGGGCCCGGGAACGTACCGCCGCCGCCACCGCGCAACTGGTCAACCTGTTGCCCGCGTCGTGCCTGCGCCTGGAAGACAACGGCCAGAGTGAACGCATCCTGCTCAGCGAGTTGCGCGTCGGCGACCGGGTACTGGTACAGCCCGGCGCGACCCTGCCGGCCGATGGCCGGATCCTCGACGGCCAGTCCAGTGTCGACGAGTCGCTGCTGACCGGCGAATACCTGCCCCAGCCTCGCCAGGCGGGCGATGCAGTCACTGCCGGCACGCTCAACGTCGAAGGAGCGCTGACGGTCGAAGTACTGGCCCTGGGACAAGACACTCGGTTGTCGGCCATCGTGCGCCTGCTGGAACGAGCCCAGGCCGAAAAACCGCGCCTGGCGGAAATCGCCGACCGCGCCGCCCAGTGGTTCCTGCTGTTTTCCCTGATCGCCGTGGCCGCCATCGGCCTGTTGTGGTGGCAACTGGATGCGTCCAGGGCATTCTGGATCGTCCTGGCGATGCTGGTCGCCACTTGCCCTTGCGCATTGTCCCTGGCGACCCCCACCGCCCTCACGGCCGCCACCGGCTCCCTGCACAAGCTCGGGCTGCTGTTGACCCGCGGGCATGTGCTGGAGGGATTGAATCAGATCGATACGGTGATTTTCGACAAGACCGGCACCCTCACCGAAGGTCGCCTGGCCTTGCGTGCCATTCGTCCGCTGGCCGCCCTGGACAGCGACCAGTGCCTGGGCTTGGCCGCAGCCCTGGAAAACCGCTCCGAGCATCCCATCGCCCGCGCCTTCGGGCGTGCGCCCCTGGCCGCCGAGCAAGTGCAAAGCACCCCGGGGCTGGGCCTGGAGGGATGGGTGGCCGAACGACGCCTGCGCATCGGCCACCCCGGCTTCGTTTGTGAGTTGAGCGGCGCCACCGTTCCATCGATGCCAGACGAACCCGGTCAATGGCTGCTGCTGGGCGATACCGACGGGCCGCAGGCGTGGTTTGTCCTGGACGATCGGCTACGCGCCGATGCCCCGGCACTGCTGGCGGCCTGCAAGGCGCGCGGCTGGCGTACGCTGCTGCTGTCGGGCGACAGCTCGCCGATGGTGGCCGGCGTGGCGGCCGAACTGGGCATCGACGAGGCCCGGGGTGGCCTGCGCCCGGACGACAAACTGGCGGTGCTGCAGCAGTTGCACCAGCAGGGTCACAAGGTACTGATGCTCGGCGACGGCGTGAACGACGTGCCGGTGCTGGCGGCCGCGGACATCAGCGTCGCCATGGGCTCGGCCACCGACCTGGCCAAGACCAGCGCCGACGCGGTGCTCCTGTCCAACCGCCTCGACGCCCTGGTCCACGCCTTCGCCCTGGCCCGCCGCACCCGCCGGGTGATTATCGAGAACCTGGCGTGGGCCGCGCTGTACAATGGCCTCATGCTGCCGTTCGCCGCCCTCGGCTGGATCACACCGGTTTGGGCGGCGGTCGGTATGTCCATCAGTTCGTTGACCGTGGTGTTGAATGCGCTGAGGCTGACTCGCCAGCCCCGGGCGCCCGTTTGCGCCACCACCCCCGACACCCGCCCGCTGCCGGCCTGAGCCGCGCGGGCATGGAGTTCCGACAATGCCAGCTCTGTATGTGATGATCCCGGCGGCACTGCTGATCGTCGCCATCGCCGTCTACATCTTCTTCTGGGCCGTGGACAGCGGGCAGTACGACGACCTCGACGGCCCGGCCCACAGCATCCTGTTCGACGACCAGGACCCGAACCACAAGGCCGCGGTGGACGAGGCCGACGGTCAACCCCGCGAACCGGACGACAAGGCCCCTCCTCATGCTTGAGCTGGCGCCGCAACTGGTCTCGGCGGTCATTCTCGGCCTGTTGGGCGGTGGGCACTGCCTGGGTATGTGCGGCGGCCTGATGGGTGCCCTGACCCTGGCGATTCCCAAGGAACAGCGCAGCCGGCGCTTGCGGCTGCTGCTGGCGTACAACCTGGGACGGATCCTGAGCTATGCCACCGCCGGACTGCTGATCGGCCTGGCCGGCTGGGCTGTCGCCAACAGCGCAGCGGCGATGATCCTGCGGGTCCTGGCCGGCTTGCTGCTGATCGCCATGGGCCTGTACCTGGCGGGCTGGTGGAGCGGCCTGACCCGTATCGAAAGCGTCGGTCGCGGGCTGTGGCGGCTCATCCAGCCCGTCGCCAATCGCTTGCTCCCTGTTTCGAGCCTGCCTCGGGCCCTGCTGCTGGGCGCGTTATGGGGCTGGCTGCCGTGCGGCCTGGTCTATAGCACCTTGTTGTGGTCGGCGAGCCAGGGCAACGCGCTGGACAGCGCGCTCTTGATGCTTGCCTTCGGCCTCGGCACCTGGCCGGTACTGCTCGCCACGGGCCTGGCAGCCGAGCGCGTCACGGCGCTGTTGCGCAAGCGCAGCGTGCGCGTGGCCGGCGGGCTGCTGGTGATGGTCTTCGGCCTCTGGACCCTGCCGGGGCCGCACCAGCATTGGCTTATGGGGCACTGATCGGCAACCGTCATCCCTCGCAGGCTCGCTCGTACACTCACCACGCCCCTGCCCACAGTCGACGCCCGTTGATGCAAATCAAGACGCTCCCCCGCTGGCATCCCTAGACTCGCCCCATGCCAGTTTATCCGGGGAACGCCCGCATGCTCGACGCCATTCGTTGGGACCCAGACCTGATCCGCCGCTATGACCTGGCGGGGCCTCGCTACACCTCGTACCCGACCGCGGCGCAATTCACCAGCCAGGTGGGGACCTTCGACCTGCTCCACGCCCTGCGCGAGAGCCGCAAGGCATTGCGGCCACTGTCGCTGTACGTGCACGTGCCGTTCTGCGCGAACATCTGCTACTACTGCGCCTGCAACAAAGTCATCACCAAGGACCGGGGCCGTGCCCACGCCTACCTGCAGCGCCTGGAACAGGAAATCCAGCTGATCGGTTGCCATCTGGACCCGACCCAGCGCGTGGAACAGTTGCACCTGGGCGGCGGCACGCCAACGTTCCTCAGCCATGACGAGTTGCGCCAGTTGATGGCCAAGCTGCGCAAGCATCTGAATCTGCAGGACGACGATTCCGGCGACTACGGCATCGAGATCGATCCACGGGAAGCCGACTGGTCCACCATGGGCCTGTTGCGGGAACTGGGATTCAACCGGGTCAGCATCGGCGTGCAGGACCTCGACCCTGCCGTGCAGCGGGCCGTCAATCGCCTGCAAAGCCTGGATGAAACCCGCGCCGTGATCGAGGCGGCCCGCACCTTGCAATTTCGCTCGATCAACATCGACCTGATCTACGGCCTGCCCAAACAGACCCCGGAAAACTTTGCCCGCACCGTACAGGAGATCATCCAGCTGCAGCCCGATCGCCTGTCGGTGTTCAATTATGCCCATCTGCCGGAGCGCTTCATGCCCCAGCGGCGCATCGACAGCCAGGACCTGCCGTGCCCCGTGCAAAAGCTGGCCATGCTGCAAGGCACCATCGAACAGCTGACCGCCGCCGGTTACCGCTACATTGGCATGGACCACTTCGCCCTGCCCGACGACGACCTGGCGATCGCCCAGGAAGAGGCCACCCTGCAACGCAATTTCCAGGGCTACACCACCCATGGCCACTGCGACCTGATCGGCCTCGGCGTGTCGGCCATCAGCCAGATCGGCGACCTTTACTGCCAGAACAACAGCGATTTGAACCAGTACCAGAACACCCTGGCCGACGGCCAACTGGCGACCAGTCGCGGCCTGCTCTGCACCGCCGACGACCGCCTGCGGCGGGCGGTGATCCAGCAGTTGATCTGCCATTTCAACCTGGAATTCGCCGAGATCGAGCGAGCCTTCGACATCGATTTCGTCGAGTACTTCGCCTCGGTGTGGCCATCCCTGCAAGTCATGGCCGACGATGGCCTGATCGAGCTCGACAGCGAACACATCAGGGTCCTGCCCGCCGGGCGCCTGCTGGTGCGCTCGGTGTGCATGGTGTTCGACGCCTATCTGGAGCAGCAAAATCGCCAGCGCTTCTCCCGCGTGATCTGAGCGCGACAATTTGACGACGAAAGCGCACTGGCCGGGTTGCCTGAGCTGGGTTACCCTTACGGCTGATGTGTGTTTTTCCCACAAGGATTAAAGAAATGTCCGAGCCCGTCAAATTGCGCGCACACAACCAGGCCCATTGCAAGGATTGCAGCCTGGCCCCTCTATGCCTGCCACTTTCTCTGAATCTGGAGGACATGGACGCGCTGGACGAAATCGTCAAGCGGGGCCGCCCCTTGAAGAAAGGTGAGTTCCTGTTCCGCCAGGGCGACACGTTCGACTCCGTGTACGCCGTGCGATCGGGCGCCTTGAAGACGTTCAACCTCAGTGACAGCGGCGAGGAGCAGCTCACCGGTTTCCACCTGCCCAGCGAGCTGGTGGGCCTGTCAGGCATGGACACCGAAAGCCATCCGGTCTCGGCCCAGGCGCTGGAAACCACCTCGGTCTGCGAGATTCCGTTCGAACGCCTCGACGAACTGGCGCTGCAACTGCCACAGCTGCGTCGCCAACTGATGCGGGTGATGAGCCGCGAGATCCGCGACGATCAGCAAATGATGCTGCTGCTCTCGAAAAAGACCGCCGACGAGCGCATCGCCACCTTCCTGGTCAACCTCTCCGCGCGCTTCCGTGCCCGGGGCTTCTCCGCCAACCAGTTCCGCCTGAGCATGTCGCGCAACGAAATCGGCAACTACCTGGGCCTGGCCGTGGAAACCGTGTCGCGGGTATTCACCCGCTTCCAGCAGAACGAACTGATCGCCGCCGAAGGCAAGGAAATCCACATCCTCGACCCGATCCAGCTCTGCGCCCTGGCCGGCGGCTCGATCGACGGCTGATGAATGCGAGCGGCTGAGGGTTTCCCTCGGCCGCGCTATACTGCCGCGTTTGCAGCCTTGCCAGGACACCTCGACGATGGTCTTCGACTCCTTCGACATCAAATCCCTGATCCGCCCCGTAATCGATTTCCCCAAGCCCGGCGTGATCTTTCGCGACATCACCCCACTGTTCCAGTCCCCCACCGCCCTGCGGCTGGTCATGGACAGCTTCGCCCACCGCTATGTCGAAGCCGACTTCACCCACATCGGCGCGATGGATGCCCGGGGCTTCCTGATCGGCTCGATCCTGGCCTACCAGTTGAACAAGCCATTGGTGCTGTTTCGCAAGCAAGGCAAGCTGCCAGCCGATGTGCTGGCCGAGGGTTACCAGACCGAATACGGCGAAGCCTTCCTTGAAGTGCACGCCGACAGCCTGTGCGAGGGTGATTCGGTGGTGATGTTCGATGACCTGATCGCCACCGGCGGCACGCTGATCGCCGCCGCCAACCTGATCCGTCGCATGGGCGCCAAGGTCCATGAAGCCGCCGCGATCATCGACCTGCCGGAACTGCTCGGTTCCCAGCGCCTGGAAGACATGGGCATCCCCACCTTCTGCCTGACGCAGTTCTCCCTCAGCGAAAAATAACGGGCAGGCAACCATCGAACCTGTGGGAGCGAGCTTGCTCGCGATGGCGGTCTATCAGTCGCATGGAGGTTGGCTGATCCACCGCTATCGCGAGCAGGCTCGCTCCCACAGGTACTGTGTAGCGGTTACAACGCGATCGGCTTGCGACCGGCAAACGAATGCGCCAGCGTCCCGCCGTCCACCAGCTCCAGCTCCCCACCCAGCGGCACGCCATGGGCGATGCGTGAGGCGACCAGGCCTTTGTTGCTCAGCAGCTGGGCGATGTAGTGCGCGGTGGCTTCGCCCTCCACTGTCGGGTTGGTGGCCAGGATCACTTCCTTGAAGGTGCCGGCCTCTTCGATGCGCGCCATCAGCTCAGGAATGCCGATGGCTTCCGGCCCCAGGCCGTCGAGGGGCGACAGATGTCCCTTGAGCACGAAATAACGCCCACGAAACCCGGTCTGCTCCACCGCGTACACGTCCATCGGCCCTTCCACGACGCACAACAGGCTGTCGTCCCGCCGCGGGTCGGCGCATTGGGGGCACAGGTCGTCCTCGGTGAGGGTCCGGCACTGACGGCAATGCCCTACCCCTTCCATGGCCTGGCTCAAGGCCTGGGCCAGGCGTGAGCCGCCGCTGCGATCACGCTCGAGCAACTGCAACGCCATGCGCTGGGCCGTTTTCTGACCCACGCCCGGCAAGGTTCGCAGGGCATCGATCAGTTGGCGAATCAAAGGGCTGAAGCTCATTGAGGAAATATCCGACATGACAACGAGACGCGGTTTATACCCGCGCCTCCGATTAGCGTCAAATACTCAATCCTGTGCCACCCGCACTACCAGCTTGCCGAAATTGCGTCCCTCCAACAGGCCGATAAACGCCTGCGGTGCGTTCTCGAGGCCATCGACCACGTCTTCGCGGAACCTCACCTTGCCGTCCCGGACCCAGGGTGCCATGGCACTGAGAAATTCCGGCTGCCGGTCGCCGTAGTCGTCGAACACGATAAACCCTTGCATCCGCACCCGCTTGGTCAGCAAGGTGCGCTGCAGGAGCGGCAGGCGGTCGGGACCGTCCGGAGCCTGGTGATCATTGTAGGAAGCGATCAGCCCGCAGAGTGGAATGCGCGCCTTGGCATTGAGCAGTGGCACCACGGCATCGAAAACCTTGCCGCCGACATTTTCATAATAGATGTCGATCCCTTTGTCACAGGTCCGGGCCAGCTCCTCGGCAAAATCCGCGCGTTTATGATCGACGCAGGCATCGAACCCCAACTCCTCCACCACGTATCTGCATTTCTCGCTGCCGCCGGCCACGCCTACCACCCGCAGCCCCTTGATCTTCGCCACCTGGCCGACCACCGAGCCGACGGCGCCCGAGGCCGCCGCCACGACCAGGGTTTCCCCGGCCCGGGGTTGGCCGATGTCCATCAATCCCATGTAGGCCGTCATGCCCGGCATGCCCAGCACACCCAGGGCCATCGATGGGCTGGGCAGCCCGGAGGGAATGGGGATGATGTTGCGGCCATCACTGATGCTGCGGCTCTGCCAGCCCGTTACCCCCACCACCAGGTCGCCTTCCTGGAATTTCGGATGCAGGGAGCGCTCCACGCGACTGACGGCCCCGCCGGTCATCACTTCATCGATCTGCACGGGCGCGGCATAGGACGGTGCGTCGCTCATTCGCCCGCGCATGTAGGGGTCCAGGGACAGGAACAGTGTCTTGAGCAGGACCTGCCCTTCTGCCAGGTCCGGTAATGTCACCTGCTCGATGCGGAAATTCTCCGGGACGGGCGCCCCCTTGGGACGGGAAGCAAGAACGATGCGCTGGTTGGTTATCGATGCCTGTGACATGGAAACGTCTCCTTGATCGTGGATGGGCGTGCATAGGCAGCAGACCACTGCCCAAGGGGCAGCGTTCGATGTTTGTGCGCTCGGCCCGCGACGCCAGGAATTTCTGAAGCGGACACAAAAATGCCAGGCGCGGTGCCTGGCATTGTGTGTAGCCCATCCCCGTAGGGATCGCGAATCAGAACGGCAGCTTCATGCCCGGTGGCAGTTGCATGCCGGCGGTCATGCCGGACATCTTTTCCTGGCTGTTGGCTTCGATCTTGCGCACCGCGTCGTTGACGGCGGCGGCGAACAGGGCCTCAAGCATTTCCTTGTCGTCTTCGCTCAGGCCTTCGACCACGCTTGGATCGATGCTGACGCGCTTGATGTCGTGGCGACCGGTCATGACCACGGTCACCATGTCACCGCCGGATTTGCCGGTGACTTCGGCGTTGGCCAGCTCTTCCTGCATCTTGGCCATTTTTTCCTGCATCTGCTGTGCCTGCTTCATCAGGCCGGCCATGCCACCTTTCATCATGGGAATCACCTCGAAAGTACTTGGATAGATACCGCGCCCGAACCGTCCGGTCCGGCGCTTTCAGTTATGAGCCCTGGCTGACCGGGGCCTCGACAGGTTCGATAGTATCGTGACGGACCACGGCGCCGAACTGTTGCATCATCTGCTGGATGAACGGATCGTTGTGGATCGACTCCTCGGCCTCGCGCTGACGGTCGGCACGGCGTCGTGCCGCCGCCTGGGCCGGGGTTTCCTGCTCGGGCTTGATCAGCTCGATGCTCAGGGTCAGGGTGCGCTGATGATACTGGTTCAGCGCATCGTTGAGGCGACGCTGCTGGGTCGCGTTGAACAGCGCACTGTGGGCCGGATCCAGGTGCAGCAGCCAATGGTCGCCCTCCACGGAAATCAGCGTGCAGTTGGCGGCGATACTGCCGGTCATGCCGGAAATCGGCAGTTTCGCAAACAGCTCCAGCCATTGCAGGGCCAGCCCGGTGGCCGGCATCGCGGCAGGTTCCGGCTCGGGTTCGGGCGTCGGCTCGCGGGCATGCTCGCTGGCCAGGTCGTCCAGATAGCTGTAGGCCGAGTCCAGGTCCGGCTCGATATAGTCTTCATCCAGCGGAGGCTCGTCGTCCAGGTCAGTGCCAGGGGTGGCGAGATCGACCTCGGCCGCCGTCGGCTCCGGCATGGGGGCCGCGACCCACTCGGGGGCGTCGGGCACCACACTGTCCGGGGTCGGCATGGGGAGCGGCGGCAGCTCGGGCTGCTGGGCTGTGGTATCCAGCACAGGCTGCCGGGCAGGCGGCTGGACGATCTCAGGCTCCACCGGATCGTTCCAGGGCAGGTCGATGACTGCTTCGGCAACCGGTTCGGGAGCTGGCTCTGGTTCGGGCACAGGCTGCGCAGCCGCGACAACAGGTGTCGGGGCCGGTTGCGCAATGGCTGCTACCGTAGCCGGGGCAGAAACCACTGCCGGCGCAACAACAGGCGCGGCAGCCACTGGCCTGGTGGAATCAGCTGTGGCCTGGCTGATCCCCACTGGCTTTAGCACCGGCCTCGGCGCGTCCGCCGTATCGGCGGGCCGGAACGCCAGCATCCGCAACAGCACCATTTCGAAGCCGCCTCGCGGATCCGGCGCCAAAGGCAGGTCGCGACGGCCGATGAGGCCCATCTGGTAATAGAACTGCACGTCTTCGGCTGGCAAGGCCTGGGCCAGGGCCAATACCCGATCACGGTCGCCATGGCCATTGTCGACACCTTCAGGCAAGGCCTGGGCGATGGCGACACGGTGCAATACGTTGAGGATTTCCGACAGCACGCCATTCCAGTCCGGGCCTTGCTCGGCCAGGTGACGCACGGCTTCGAGCAACGCCTTCGCGTCGCCTTCGATCAGCGCATGCAACACGTCATAGACCTGGCCATGGTCCAGGGTACCGAGCATGGCCCGCACGTCGGCGGCCATCACCTTGCCTTCGCCAAAGGCAATGGCCTGGTCGGTGAGGCTCATGGCGTCACGCATCGAACCGTCGGCGGCGCGCCCCAGCAGCCACAACGCGTCGTCTTCGAACGGCACGTTCTCGACACCCAGCACATGGGTGAGGTGCTCGACGACCCGCTCCGGCGTCATGTTCTTGAGGGAGAACTGCAGGCAACGGGACAAAATTGTCGCGGGAAGTTTCTGCGGGTCGGTGGTCGCCAGGATGAACTTGACGTAGGGCGGCGGCTCCTCAAGCGTCTTGAGCAGCGCATTGAAGGAATGGCTGGAGAGCATGTGCACTTCGTCGATCAGGTAGACCTTGAAGCGCCCACGGCTCGGGGCGTACTGCACGTTGTCGAGCAGTTCGCGGGTGTCTTCGACCTTGGTGCGACTGGCGGCGTCGATCTCGATGAGGTCGACGAAACGGCCCTCGTCGATCTCGCGACAGACCGAACATTCGCCACACGGCGTGGAAGTGATGCCGGTTTCGCAGTTCAGGCACTTGGCGATGATCCGCGCAATGGTGGTCTTGCCCACGCCCCGCGTCCCCGTGAACAGGTAGGCGTGGTGCAGCCGCTGGCTGTCCAAGGCATTGATCAGAGCCTTGAGCACATGGGTCTGGCCGACCATTTCGCGGAACGAGCGCGGACGCCATTTACGTGCAAGAACCTGATAACTCATCGAAAACCGTCGCAACGAAGGAACACAAGCGGCTAATGCTAGCGGAGCAGGGGCGAAATTGCATCCGGTGCGCTCGCCTAATCTGACTAAGCTGTGGATCATGACTCGGTTGTCGACAGGATTCGCGGGATCAGGAGAGCGTATGCACGGGGCCATGGGGGCTTTGCTGTTGTTGAGTACGGGTTGTCTGGCCGCCGAAACGCCCTTGCGATTTGCCGTCACCGACGGCTGGGCCATGCCCATGGTACAGATCGAACGGGGCCGTCCGACCCAGGGCATCATGCCCGACATCATGACCAGCCTGGCGACCCAGGCAGGCATGCCGGCCGAGTTCCACGTGCTGTCTCGGGCCAGGCTCGACTCGGCCATGCAGAATGGCGAAGTCGATATGCGCTGTTATGTCAGCCCCGACTGGGTGGATGGCAACGGCAATTATCTATGGAGCGTCCCGCTGTTCTTCCAGCGCGACCTGCTGATCGGCACCACCAGCGTGTCCACGCAACTGTCGCCGGCGGCACTGGCACCACAACCGATCGGCACGGTGCTGGGCTATACGTACCCGACCTTGCAGCCGCTGTTCGACAGCGGCCACTTGCGGCGCGACGATGCGCGTAGCCAGGAGCAGGTGCTGGCCAAGCTGCTTGCCGGTCGCTATCGCTATGGCGTGAGCAATCAATGGGCACTGGACTGGTTCAATCAACGGCATGGGGCTGACCGTCAACTGCACGAGGTGGCTGTTCTCCAGGAACAACAGCTGGGCTGCTACCTGCGTAACGATCCCGGTCTTGCGACACAACGCATTCTGCGCACCCTGGAAAAAATGAAAGCGTCGGGGGAAATCGACGCCATCATCCGGCTCTATACCGGCCGCAACGCCGCATCGCAGGCAGAGACCGAGTCGCCCTGAATGCCGGGCCGTTGCTTCCACTGCGGCGGTGGAACAAAGCCCCTTACCCACCCTGGTATCTGCTCGGGGGGCATGGGTCGGGCAATGAAATACCCTTGAGCCACTTCACACCCCAGCCGCAGCAACAATTGCCCATGTTCCAGGCTGTCCAACCCCTCGGCCACCACCTGGCGCCCGAATGCCTGAGCCAGACCGATCACGGCGCGGGTCAGGGCCAGGTCGTCCCGGTCCTCCAGGATGTCGCGGACAAAGGTCTTGTCGATCTTGATGGTCTGGGTGCGCAGGTGCTTGAGGTCATTGAGGGAACAGTGGCCCGTTCCGAAGCCTCCCAGGGAAAACACCACGCCCAAGGCCTGGCAGGCCTGGAGACAGTCGCTGACGTGGGCCAGGTTTTCCACCGCGACGGATTCGACGATCTGCAGGTCCAGCATGCGCGGCGACACCGTCGGGTGTCGTTCCAGCACCTGCCGCAGGCGCTCCACGAAATCCGCGCGCTGGAAGTGTCGCGCCGAGATGTTGATGCTCACCGGCCAACACTGCCCCGCCTGCTGCCATTGCTGCAACTGGGTCATGACCTGCTCCATGACCCATTCGCCGATGTCGACGATCAGGTCGGTTTCTTCCACCAGGGGCAGGAACTCCCGGGGCGGCACCAGGCCACGTTGCGGATGTTTCCAGCGCAGCAGCGCCTCGAGACCGACCACGCAGCCATCGCGCATATTGACCTTGGGCTGGAAATGCAGCCGCAACTCGTCGTCCACCAATGCCTGCCGGACTCGCTCGACGGACTGGTACGTGGCCTGTACCTCCCTGTCCCGGGACACATCGAACAGATGGAAACGATTGCGACCGCTCTGCTTGGCCACGTACATGGCCTGGTCGGCGTGGCGCAGCAAGGTTTCGGCATCCTCGTCGTCCCACGGGTACAGCGTGACACCGATGCTGGCGAACACCTTGATACTCTTGCCATCGATCACGTAGGGCGCGGAGACGGCGATCAGCACCCGGTTCAAGGCGCCATGCAGCTCATCCATCCCACGCACATGACGCAGCACCAGTACGAACTCATCCCCGGCCAGCCGCGCCACCACGTCCTCGCCACGCACGATACTGCGCAGCCGCCTGGCCACCTCCACCAGCAGCCGGTCGCCACTGGCGTGGCCATGACCATCATTGACGGCCTTGAAGCCGTCGAGGTCGAGCATGCATATCGCCAGGGGCAGGTTTTCCGCCCGGGAAAAGGCCAGGGACTGATTCAACAAGTCCGACAGGTAGGTGCGATTGGGCAGCCCGGTCAGCACATCGTGTCCGACCCGCCATTGCAGGGAATGCAGTTGCCGACGCTTCTCGCTGACATCGAAACGAATCGCCAGGTAACGCTCGATCCGCCCTGTCGTATCGTCGGCCACCGGTACCAGGGTGGTGTCGACCCAATGCAAGGTTCCGTCCTTGGCCCGGTTGCAGATCTCGCCTTTCCAGATCTGGCCCAAGGCAATGGTGCGCCACATGGCGCTGAAGAACTCGCCAGGGTGCTGTCCGGAGTTGAGCAGGCGATGATTTTCGCCCAGCAGTTCATCGCGCTGGTAGCCAAAGAGAAGACAGAACTGATCGTTGACGTAGGTGATACGCCCGTTCAAATCGGTTTCGGAGAAAATCGCGGCTGCGTCAACGGCTCTGCGGTACTTCTTATCCATCGAAGCAGTCATCCATGAGTCATGGCTGGGCAGACGAAACAGCCAACTCGCTTCGAACACCTCGAAATGAGTTGGAGCGCGGGCCGTGCCGGCGATTGGGGTCAAGCCTCTACCGTTTGTCGCGACAATAAACGCAAGCGCTGTGTTTTTCGCGCATCCCGGTGTCTGATGCAGGTCACCAAATACCCGTGCCAAAGGCCGATTCTACGAAACACATCACATTTTGCAAAGCAAAGTGATGGAACATGCGGTTGCCTAATGCAAAAATCTATCGTTAAGTTCTTGATTCTAAATGGGAATTGAGCGATGCGAATTTCGAGCTTGGGGGCGGCCATCAGACGCTATCGCAAAGTAGCGGGGCTGACTCAGGCTGAACTGGGCGAAAAGACCGGCTTTGACCCCAAAACCATCAGCCGTTTCGAAACCGGCACCTACACCCCCAGCGTCGAAGCGCTGATCCTGCTTGCCAAGGCGCTGGACGTACAGCTCAAGGCATTTTTTGTCGATATGAACGACGAAGACGAACAACGCGCCTACCTGTTCGGCGTCATCCACAAAGCCACGCCAAAGGACCTGGGGAAGCTGATCGCGGCGGTAGACCAGGCGCTGTCCAAGCCTTAGGGCATGTCCCCTGAAATCCAGGGGAGCAGGTCATCGGCCAGTCAACGCTCCCCCTTCGCCCGATCCACGGCAGTCACGACCAGCGATATCACCACGAACCCCACCAGCACCATGGCCGCATTGCCAAGCGCCTGCATATAACCCAGCCGATTCACTTCGATGAACGGATAGGGATAGGTGTCCAGCAGATGGCCGCGCACCAGGGCGTAGATGAAATAGGCCAACGGATAGATCAGCCACGGCCAGGCGTTGCGCCAATGCAGCCCCTTGGGAACGCAGAACCACCAATAGATCACGAACACCACTGGCATCACGTCGTGGAGCAACTCGTCGGCCACCCATTGCCAGCCCTGGGGATCCCACACGTTACGCAGCAAGAAATTGTAGGCCAGACCCACCAGCACGATGGCGGCTGCCACGCCGCCTTGTGTCGACGGTCGGAGAAAGAAGCTGCGCAGCGCCGAGCTCCCTGTCGTCGCGGCATAAGTCAGCACCACCGCCACCAGGATATTGGTCAGCACCGTGAAGTAACTGAAGAAGATATCCAGCCCACCCGCCAGGCTCTTGCCGGCCTGCCAGCGCGAAGTCAGGATCAAGTAAAGCTGGAGCACCAAGGCAAACCAGGCCAGCCCAGCGGTCAGCTTCACGGCCACATTGCCCTTGCCTTGCGTTAACACCATGTCGTCGCTCATCACGTTGCCCTCCGGCCACGTGGCAGCTGCGACTGCGAAGTCCCTGAAAGGGATGTTCAACGACAGGCTGCCTGTTGGACGAGACCCTAGAAAAGCACCCGCAAGGATTCCACTGTCATTGCTGACAGTTCCGACCAGTGGTCATGCTGCAGGCGGCACAAGGCTGCGAAAGCATTCGAAGAGTAGAACAGGAAGACAAGGAAGGATGAAGTGAGAAGAACCTTGCGAAGGAAGGTTCGGGCGTTATGGAGGCAACCCCACCAGCCACACCCCGGCACACAATGTTCCCGCTGTGGCTGCTTCCTTCCGGATCTGACCAGGTTCACGGGTAATCGTTGCGGGGGGACCGATGGGGTCACCATAACGACGCCCGCCTGACGGCGAGCCGCGCCATTGTACCTATCTGGCAAGAACTTACAACCGTCCGCGCCGGATTAAAAACCGAAGATGTTCAAGCACTTGCCGCGCAGGCAAGGCCCGCGTGGCTATAGCAGCACTTCATCGGCCCGACCGCCCTCCTCCTGGATCACCATGTGGATGAAATGCAGCTTGGTAATCACCGCGGCCGGCAGGACGAAAGGGTAGAAATCCGGCTGGCCCATGCTGCGGGACAGTTCGTTGAGCATGCCGGCCAGTTCGATCCAGGCGTTGACGAAGGACAGGAAGGCCGAGCCACCGGAATGCCCCGGGTCGAACAGGGTGTCGGGCGGGAACGGCTGGTAGTCGAAATCCATGTCCTGGGCGCTCATGCCAAAACCCAGCGCGGTGTCCACCGCGTCCATCATGTGCAGGTAGTGAGCCCAGGTCTCGGCCCAGTCTTCCCAGGGATGCATGGTGGCGTAGGCGCTGACGTAACGGCTTTGCCAATCCTGGGGCGCGCCTTGCTGGTAGTGACGCTCCAGGGCTTCGGAATAACTGGCGCGCTCGTCGCCGAACAATCCACGAAACGGCTCGAGCCAGTGGCTGTTGGCGACCAGCCGGTCCCAGTAGTAATGGCCCACTTCGTGACGAAAATGCCCGAGCAGGGTGCGATACGGCTCGCGCATCTGCTGGCGCACGTATTCGCGATGGGCATCGTCGGCTTCCTTGATGTCCAGGGTGATCAATCCGCTGGCGTGACCGGTGGTCGGCGGGGTGCCGTCAGGGTCGACGCCGATGAAATCGAAGGCCAGGCCAATGTCTTCATCGACACTTTTCGGGACCACCGGTAAACCCAGGGTGATCAGTTGCGCCACCAGGCGGCGCTTGGCGGTCTCGACCTTGCGCCAGCGCTCCGGGTTTTCCGGGAGCGACAGATCCGGAATGGTGCGGTTCAGGCTGCAAGCAATGCACAGCGTGTCCTGGTCATTGGCCGGCAGCAACCAGTTGCAGGCCGCCGGGGTATCCAGGTTGGCACAGCGACGGAACAATCCCGCCTGCGGATCGGCATCCAGCGTCCAGGTGCCCGGTTGCTCGCCGGGTTGCAGGGAAGACAGACGGCTCTGTTCGGGCTGATACCCCAGCGCCGCCAGGCAGGCCAGGCATTGGCTGTTGCGAAAGAACAGGGACTGGCCGCAGCGACACGGCCAGATCTTGCTGTTACGCGAACGATCGGCCATGAAAGGCGCGGCGATGCGTGAACTCAGCTGTTCGAAGAAGCGGTACATGGCGATCTTTCTCCCGGGAGCCTGAAGATTAGTGGCCTGTGTGGCTAATTCGTGCCCTCGACGTCAAGTTGACCGTACAGACCACTAGATCACCCCGCGCGCAGGATCGTTCCTGCGCGCATCGCTTCAAACGCGGCAAGGAGCGGCTCGCGTCATGGAGCCCCGCTCCACACCACAGGCCTGCTCAGGACTGGACGGCGATGCCATGCTTGCCCAGGAAAGCCACGAACGCCTCTTCGTCCAGCACCTCGATGCCCAACTCGTTCGCCTTGGCCAGTTTCGAACCTGCCCCCGGCCCAGCCACCACGCAATGGGTTTTCGCTGACACGGAACCGGCCACCTTGGCACCCAGGCTCTCGAGCTTGTCCTTGGCGACGTCGCGACTCATCAGTTCCAACGAGCCGGTCAGCACCCAGGTATGCCCCGCTTCGGGCAAGCCTTCGACGACTTTCTTCTCGCTCTGCCAGTGCATGCCGAAGTCCCGCAGCTGTTTTTCGGCGGCCTCGGCCTGCCGGCGATTTTCGGCGATGGCGAAGAATTCCCGAACGGCATTGGCCTGTTTCTCCGGCAGGGTCTGGCGCATGTCCAGCCAGTCCGCCTCCATCACCGCTTCGAGGGATCCGAACCTGTCCGCCAGTTTCTGCGCCCCACCGGGCCCGACCGAAGGGATGTCCAGCTTGTCCAGGAAACCACCCAGGGTGGTGCTGGCCGAGAATTCCGCCCCCAGTTCGCCCTGGTCCTGGATATCCAGACCGTGGCGCAGCAGTTCCTTGATCACCTGGCGGTTATGCGGGTCTTCGAAGAAGCTGTGGATCTCGTGGGCGACTTCCAGCCCTACATCCGGCAGGTAAGTGAGTACCTGGGGCAACGCTGCCTGAACGCGCTCCAGCGACCCCAGGGAGCGGGCCAGGACCTTGGCGGTTTCCTCGCCGACATCCGGAATGCCCAGGGCATAGATGAAGCGCGCCAGGCTCGGCTTCTTGCTGTCGGCGATGGCCGCCAGCAGGTTCCTGCTGGACAGCTCGGCGAAGCCTTCCAGGTCCACCACTTGCTCGAAGGTCAGGGCGTACAGATCGGCGGGCGAGCCCACCAGGCCCTCGTCCACCAATTGCTCGACACTCTTCTCCCCCAGCCCTTCGATGTCCATGGCCCGGCGCGACACGAAATGAATGATCGCCTGCTTGAGCTGCGCACCACAGGCCAGGCGCCCGACGCAGCGATACACCGCGCCTTCGCTGACGGTCTCGCGTCCCTTGCTGCGCCTGATCAATTGCGTGCGCTCCACGTGGGAACCGCACACCGGGCATTGCTGGGGGATCGCCACGGGACGTGCGTCATCCGGACGACGTTCGGTGACCACTTGCACCACTTGTGGAATCACATCCCCGGCACGGCGGATGATCACGGTGTCGCCGATCATCAGGCCCAGGCGCGCCACTTCGTCCATGTTGTGCAGCGTGGCATTGGCCACCGTCACGCCGGCCACCTTGACCGGCTTGAGCCGTGCCACGGGCGTCACCGCTCCGGTGCGGCCCACCTGGAACTCGACATCCAGCAGCTCGGTGAGCTCTTCGCTGGCCGGGAATTTATGGGCAATGGCCCAGCGTGGCTCACGGGCGCGGAAGCCAAGCTCGCGCTGGGAAGCGATGCTGTTGACCTTGAACACCACCCCGTCGATTTCATAAGGCAGTGCGTTGCGCCGCTCACCGATGTCGCGGTAGTAGTCCAGGCATTCATCGATGCCATGGGCAAGCTTCAGCTCGCGACTGATGGGCAGGCCCCAGGCCTTGAGTTGCTTGAGGTTACCGATGTGGGTATCGGCGATGTCCGCTGTCACCTGGCCGATGCCGTAGCAGCAGAACTCCAGGGGTCGGTTGGCGGTGATCCTGGAATCCAGTTGCCGCAGGCTGCCGGCCGCCGCGTTGCGCGGGTTGGCGAAGGTCTTGCCGCCCGCCTCCAGCTGCGTGGCGTTGAGCCGTTCGAAGCCGGCCTTGGACATGTACACCTCGCCCCGTACTTCCAGCACGGGTGGCCAGCCGCTGCCCTGCAGCCTGAGGGGGATGTTGCGCACTGTGCGCACGTTGACACTGATGTCTTCGCCGGTAGTGCCGTCACCGCGGGTGGCACCGCGTACCAGCATGCCGTCCTGGTACAACAGGCTGACCGCCAGGCCATCGAGTTTCGGCTCGCAGCTGTATTGCACCGCCGCGCCGCCGCCCAGCAGATCGCCCATGGGCAGGTCGAGCCCCTCGGTCACCCGGCGGTCGAACTCGCGCATGGTGGTTTCATCGAAGGCGTTGCCCAGGCTGAGCATCGGAATCTCGTGGCGGACCTGGCTGAACGCAGACAGGGCGACGCTGCCGACACGCTGGGTCGGGGAGTCGCTGGTCACCAGTTCCGGATGCTGCTCTTCCAGGGCCTTGAGTTCATGGAACAGACGATCGTACTCGGCGTCCGGGATGGTTGGTTCATCGAGGACATGGTAACGGTAGTTGTGCTGATCCAGCTCGGTACGCAGCTCTAGGATGCGGGTTTCGACGGCATTCATGGTGTTCTCTCATAAAGCAAAAGAGCAGCCGAGGCTGCTCATTTCAATCAGTCATGCAACGCTCGGCGGAAAACCTGCGGCAACATAATATTTTGGGAGCTGCTTCGCAGCCCAGCGGGGCGGCGCGACGTTTCGCCAAATCCCCTCGCCACAAAAGCGCCTCGCCAGTTGGCAGCCTCAGCGCTTCTGGGTCAATGCCCGGCGCTCGAATTCGACGATGCGCTGACGGTAATGTTCGATGGTCTGGGCCGTCAGCACGCTGCGTTGGTCATCCTTCAATTCGCCGTTGAGTTCCTGGGACAGCTTGCGGGCCGCCGCGACCATCACGTCGAATGCCTGTTTGGGATGACGCGGTCCCGGCAGGCCCAGGAAGAAACTTACCGCCGGGGTGCTGAAGTGATCGATGTCGTCCAGGTCGAACACGCCAGGCTTGACGGCGTTGGCCATGGAAAACAGGACCTCGCCGTTACCAGCCATGCTTTCGTGGCGGTGGAAGATGTCCATCTCGCCGAAGCGCAGGCCGCTTTCCAGGATGTTCTGCAACAGCGCCGGGCCCTTGAAGCCGCCCGGATCGCGGCAGATGACGCTGATCACCAGCACTTCTTCTGCCTGGGCCTGGTCCTTGTCGCTGCCGGAAGTCTTGCTTTCGTCCGGGAAATCGTCGCGGCTGCTGAAGCTCGGACCACCGTCCAGGTCGAGGTTGAGGTTCAGGTCGCCCTGGGACGGCTCACTGTTACGCTTGCCGCGCTTGGAGCCCGACTCCCGTGGTTCGCGTGCGGGTGCGCTGACCGAAGGCAGGTCATGCTCGTCCAGCTGCGGCTCCTTGTGGGTGTCCAGCACCCGGGGCGGCCCCAGCAGCTCGGTGTTGTCATCGTCATCCGGCAGGTTCGACAGGCTGCGATCAAGGCGGAACTTGAGCTTCCCCTTGCCGCCGCGCATCCGGCGCCAGCCGTCGAAAAGAATACCGGCAATGACAATGATGCCGATGACGATCAGCCACTCGCGCAGACCGATTTCCATGTAATCCCGTGCCTCTATAAAAATGCTGAAAAATAAGGGGCTTAGCTATTTGCAAACCGCTTTAAAACGTGGCGCCAACTCTATGTTCTGAATGGCGTTTTGCCCACGCATAGGAAAAATTGACATTAAACTAGCACGACCAAAGATAACTTTACACCGTCTGTCGCATAGGCTTGTGCCAATCTGTGATTTGCACGGCACCGTTCAACGGTTAAAAGCCCCGCGGCCCTCCAGGAAGATGTCCGGCTTGCCACTTCAGGCATCCACCATTGCCATGGCCTCCTCGACATCCACCGCCACCAGACGCGAACAGCCGGGCTCATGCATCGTCACCCCCATCAACTGGTCGGCCATTTCCATGGCGATCTTGTTGTGGGTGATGTAGATGAACTGCACCGTTTCGGACATTTCCTTCACCAGCCGCGCGTAACGACCCACGTTCGCGTCGTCCAGCGGCGCATCGACCTCGTCGAGCATGCAGAACGGCGCCGGATTCAACTTGAAGATGGCAAATACCAGGGCCAGGGCCGTCAGCGCTTTTTCACCGCCGGAGAGCAAATGGATGGTGCTGTTCTTCTTTCCCGGTGGACGCGCCATGATCGTCACCCCAGTATCGAGTAGATCTTCGCCCGTCAGTTCCAAATACGCGCTGCCGCCACCGAAAACTTTCGGGAAAAGTGCCTGCAAACCGCTGTTGATCTGATCAAAGGTATCCTTGAAGCGATTTCGGGTTTCCTTGTCGATCTTGCGAATGACGTTTTCCAGGGTCTCCAGCGCTTCCACCAGGTCGGCATCCTGGGCGTCCAGGTAACGCTTGCGCTCGGACTGCTGCTCGTATTCGTCGATCGCCGCCAGGTTGATCGCGCCCAGGCGCTGGATGCGCGCGGCGATGCGCTCCAGCTCCTCCTCGGCGTCTTTCTCGTTGGCGCCGGGCACCAGCGTGGCGAGCACACCATTGAGGTCGTAACCGTCTTCGAGCAACTGATCCTGCAACGCCTTGCGGCGCACTGTCAGGGCCTGCCACTCCAGGCGTTGCTGCTCCATCTGGCCACGGATCAGTTGCGATTGCTGCTCGGCCTGGCTGCGCCGCTTCTCGGCGTCACGCAGCTCTCGGTCGGCGTCTTCCAGGGCGATCTGCGCAGTCTTGAGTTCTTCGTCGACGCTCATGCGCTTGTCCAGCAGCTCTTCGAGCTTGAGCCGCAGTTCCTCCAGCGGTGCCTCCCCCTCCTCCAGGTTGAGACTCAGCTGTTCGCGCTTTTCAGTCAGGCGCTCGGATTGCATTTCCAGGCGCTCCAAAGCCTGACGGGTGGAATCGTACTGGGCCTGGAGCGAGCCCAGGCGTACCGCCAGTTGATGGGCATGGTCCTTGTGCTGGCGAGCCTCCTGGCGTACCCGATCCAGGCGCTCGCGCAAGCTGTCGCGCTGGGCCAGCAACAGTTCGCGTTGCTCGGTGTCCAGAGCCATGGCATCGAGGGCCTCTTGCAGTTGCAAGCGCGCCTCGCCGATCTGTTCATGTTCCAGTGCCCGTTGCTCGCCCAGCTCGGCGATCTCTTCTTCGAGACGAGTGCGACGCAGGGCCAGTTGTTCGACCTTGGCCTTGCCGGCCGACAGCCCGGCCTTGAGCTCACCCTGATGGCGCGCTTCGTCCTGCAACAGCCGACGCAGGTGTTCACGGCCATTTTCCTGCTGACGTTGCTGCGCCCGCAGGTTCTGCAATTCGCTTTCCAGGGCCTCGACGCTGGCTTCGCGCTCTTCGCGTTCGGCCCCCAGGCGCTGGATCTCCTGGCCTCGGGCAAGCATGCCGCTCTCGGCTTCGCTGGCCCGGCGCACCCGCAGGAAGTGTCGGCCAACCCAATAGCCGTCGCGGCTGATCAGGCTCTCACCCGTCGCCAGTTGTCCGCGCAAAGCCAAGGCCTGTTCGAGGCTATCCACGGGCTTGACCTGGCCCAGCCAGGGCGACAGATCGACCTGGGCCTCGACCTTGTCCAACAGGCTGCCCGGCATCCGCACACCGTCACCGGCCGGACTGAGCAGCCGCAGGTCGCCCTGGGTAAAGCCCGACAGGTCGAAACCGGCGAAATCGTCCACCAGTACCGCCTGCAGGTCGGCACCCAGCACCGTCTCCACCGCCAGTTCCCAACCGGCGTCGACCTTCAGGCCTTCGGCCAAGCGTGGACGCTCGGCCAGATGCTGGTCGCGCAGCCATTCGGCGGTGCCGGTGCCTGGGTCGAGCGCGGCTTGCTGCAAGGCTTCCAGGGAGGCCAGACGCCCATTGAGTCGCTGCAACTCGCCCTGGGCCTGTTGCTGGTTGTGCAAGGCCTGCTGCAAGGCCTGGCGCAACTGTTCAAGGCGTTCGACCTGGGCGTCTTCACTGGCCTGTAAGTCTTCGAGGGTGGCTTCGCTGGCCGCCAGCTGCTCGCTCAGGTCCAGGATCGCCGCGTCTTCCGGGTCGGCCGCCAGCAGGGCGCGCTCTTCGGCCAGGCGCCGCTGGCGCTCGGCCAGGCGCTCCATGCTGGTTTCCAATTGCTGGATGCGCGACTGCTGCACCTCGGCCTGGCGCCGCGGTTCGGCGGAAGTCAGGTTGAAACGGTCCCACTGCTCCTGCCAGCCATGCATGGTCAGCTCGGCTTCCTCCAGGGCAGCGGCAGCCTCTTCGGCCGCGGCGCTGGTAACTTCCTGTTCCGGGGTGAGTCGGTCCAGCTCTTCGCCGAGGGTCAGCAGCAACGTACGGTCGTGCCCCAGGTGAGACTCGGTTTCCAGCCGCGCCCGCTCGGCTTCCTTCAAGTCATCCTGCAACTGACGCAGCCGTTGCTGGCCGTGCTGGATACTCTGCTCGACCCTGGCGATGTCGCCGCCCACCGAATAGAAGCGCCCCTGCACCAGATTGAAGCGCTCGGACAGTTCGTGATGCCCGTCGCGCAGGCGCTCGATGGCCGCGTCGGCGTTGCGCTGCTCGGCCACCAGGGCTTCGAAGCTGACCTCCTGGTTGCCGATGATCGACTCGCGCTGGCCGACCTGCTCATTCAGGGCCTGCCACCGCAGGGCCGAGAGCTGGGCCTTGAGCTGGCGCTCCTCGCCCTTGTATTCCTGGTACTTGCGGGCGGCTTCGGATTGGCGGTGCAACCGTTCGAGCTGGCGATCGAGCTCTTCGCGCAAGTCGGTCAGGCGGGCAAGGTTTTCGTGGGTGCGGCGGATACGGTTTTCAGTCTCGCGCCGCCGCTCCTTGTATTTGGAAATACCCGCGGCTTCCTCGATGAAGTTGCGCAGGTCTTCGGGCTTGGCCTCGATCAGCTTGGAGATCATGCCCTGCTCGATGATCGAATAGCTGCGCGGCCCCAGGCCGGTGCCCAGGAAGATATCGGTGATATCGCGCCGCCGGCACTTGGCACCATTGAGGAAATAACTGTTCTGGCTGTCCCGGGTCACCTTGCGCCGAATGGAGATCTCGGCATAGGCGGCATATTCGCCCACCAGGGTGCTGTCGGAGTTGTCGAACACCAGCTCGATGCTTGCCTGGCTCACCGGCTTGCGACTGGTCGAGCCGTTGAAGATGACGTCGGTCATCGACTCGCCGCGCAGGTTCTTGGCCGAGCTCTCGCCCATCACCCAGCGGACGGCGTCGATGATATTGGACTTGCCGCAACCGTTGGGCCCCACCACCGCCGCCATGTTGCTGGGGAAGTTCACCGTGGTCGGGTCGACGAAGGACTTGAACCCCGCCAGCTTGATGCACTTGAGTCGCACGTCAGGCCGCCGTCAGGGCAGAAACCACCAGATCGCAACTGCGCTGGGCATAGGCCGTCAGCACGATGCGAATCTGCGGCAGGTCACGGGCCAGCACGGCCACGAGCAGGCGCTGGAACAGATCGAGGAACTCGCTCATTTCCGCCTTGCGCTGTTCCAGGGCCAGGAAGTAGGCACGGCTCATGGCCGGCTGCAGGTTCTCGACGGTTTCCTGCAGGTACGGATTGTTGGCGAAAGGATAGGCGGCACGCATCACACTGAAGCTTTCATCGACGAAGGTACGGATGTCCTGTCGGACGAAGGCCTCCTTGAGGCGCTGCTGGATCACCAGGAAGGGCGCCATGTCGGCCTGATCCTTCCAGCCCTGGGCCACGGCGTTGCCCAGCAGGATGTACAGCTCGCTCATCAGCGCGCAGAGGCTGCGTACCTTGTGCTCGGTGAGTTCGGTGACATGGGCGCCACGGCGCGGCAGGATCGCGACCAGATGGCGCCGTTCCAGGATCAGCAAGGCCTCGCGGACCGAGCCGCGGCTGACATTGAGCGCCAGCGTGACCTTCTGCTCCTGGATGCGCTCCCCCGGCCTCATTTCGCCGCGAATGATGCGCTCGGCGAGATGATGGGCGATTTGCTCCGCGAGGCTGTCCGGGGCCTTGAACGTCATGGTTGTCCTTCAAACTCTTCGATTTGCACAAGCGGCGCAGTGTACCGCACTCGATACGTCATGGCGCAGGGCCTGCACCGGGTTTTTGGCACGATATAAGCAAATTTTCAAGGGCCCGGCCTTTGCGCAAGCAGGGCTCGCCCGCGAACGTGGACCGACCGCCGCAGATCCTTGCGCAGGCCGGCATCCGAGCAAGCAAGCCCGTCCCACAAGGATTTGCGCTTAACTGATGGAGAGAGGACATCGCTCGAAGTTCGACCCCGAAACCTGTTGTTCATCGACAAAGCGAATTTTCCTGACCTTAAAGTCAGAAAATCGTTGACCGAAAAGTCAGAACTGATAAATTCGGCCCACGTCGATACAACAATAATGAATCTGCGAGGCCTTCCGTGATCCAGTTTTTACTCAACCAGGAACTCCGTAGCGAGCACAGCCTGGACCCGAACCTGACCGTGCTCAATTACCTGCGCGAGCATGTCGGCCGGTCCGGCACCAAAGAAGGCTGCGCCAGCGGCGACTGTGGTGCGTGCACCGTGGTGGTGGGCGAACTGCACGTAGATGAATCCGGTCATGAGCGCCTGCGCTATCGCAGCCTCAACTCATGCCTGACCTTCGTCTCGTCCCTGCACGGCAAGCAACTGATCAGCGTCGAAGACCTCAAGCACCAGGGCCGGTTGCACAGCGTCCAGCAGGCCATGGTCGATTGTCACGGCTCGCAATGCGGCTTCTGTACCCCCGGCTTCGTCATGTCGCTGTTTGCCCTGCAGAAAAACAGCGAACAGCCCGACGCGCACAAGGCCCACGAGGCCCTGGCCGGCAACCTGTGTCGCTGCACCGGCTACCGGCCGATCCTGGCTGCCGCCGACCAGGCCTGCTGCGGCAAGCAAACGGACCAGTTCGACGCTCGTGAAGCCCAGACCATCGCTCGTCTCAAGGCCATTGCGCCCAAGGAGACCGGCGAACTCAACAGCGGCGACAAGCGCTGCCTGGTGCCGCTGACGGTCGCCGACCTGGCCGAACTCTACGACGCGTATCCCCAGGCGCGCCTGCTGGCCGGCGGCACGGACCTGGCCCTGGAAGTCACCCAGTTCCACCGTACCCTGCCGGTGATGATCTATGTGGGAAACGTGGCCGAACTCAAGCGCATCGAGCGCTTCGACGACCGCCTGGAGATCGGCGCCGCTACCGCGCTCTCCGATTGCTACGAGGCCTTGCAGGCCGAATACCCCGACTTCGGTGAATTGCTGCAGCGCTTCGCCTCGCTGCAGATCCGCAACCAGGGCACCCTGGGCGGCAACATCGGCAACGCCTCGCCCATCGGCGACTCCCCGCCCCTGCTGATCGCCCTCGGCGCGCAGATCGTACTGTGCAAGGGGCAGGTGCGCCGCACACTGGCCCTGGAGGACTATTTCATCGATTACCGGGTCACGGCTCGCCAGGAAAGCGAATTCATCGAGAAGATCATCGTGCCGAGGGCCAGCGCCGAGCAGGCATTTCGCGCCTACAAGGTTTCCAAGCGCCTGGACGATGACATTTCCGCCGTGTGCGCGGCATTCAACCTGCGGATCGACAACGGCGTGGTGCGCGACGCCCGCGTAGCGTTCGGCGGCATGGCCGCGACGCCCAAGCGCGCCAAGCATTGTGAGGCGGCCCTGATCGGCTCTGCATGGAACGACAGCACTGTCGAGCGTGCCTGCGCGGCCCTGGGCGAGGATTTCACGCCGCTGTCGGACTTCCGCGCCAGCAAGGAGTACCGCTTGCTCGGCGCCCGCAACCTGCTGCGCAAATACTTCATCGAACTGCAAACGCCGCACATCGAGACTCGGGTGACCGCTTATGTCTAACCATCACGCCGCAGAAAAGACCCAAGCCGAACTGGCCGAACTGTTCGCCCGCGACCTCACCACTGGCGTGGGCCGCAGCGTCAAGCACGACAGCGCCGCCAAGCATGTGTCTGGTGAAGCCCAGTACATCGATGACCGCCTGGAGTTTCCCAACCAGTTGCACGTCTATGCCCGGCTGTCGGACCGCGCCCACGCCCGGATCCTGCGCATCGACACCACGCCGTGCTATGCCTTCGACGGGGTGCGCATCGCCATTACCCATGCGGATATACCGGGCCTGAAGGACATCGGACCGTTGCTGCCCGGCGATCCACTGCTGGCCATCGATGATGTGCAGTTCGTCGGCCAGCCCGTGCTGGCCGTGGCCGCCCGGGACCTGGAAACCGCGCGCAAGGCGGCGATGGCGGCCATCGTCGAATATGAAGACCTGGAGCCGGTGCTCGACGTGGTCGAAGCCCTGCGCAAGCGTCACTTCGTGCTCGACAGCCACACCCATCGGCGCGGTGATTCGGCCGCCGCCCTGGCCGGTGCCGAACACCGTATCCAGGGCACGCTGCACATCGGCGGCCAGGAACATTTCTACCTGGAAACCCAGATTTCCTCGGTGATGCCCACCGAAGATGGCGGCATGCTCGTCTATTGCTCGACCCAGAACCCCACCGAAGTGCAGAAACTGGTGGCCGAAGTGCTGGGGGTTTCGATGAACAAAGTCGTGGTGGACATGCGCCGCATGGGCGGTGGGTTCGGCGGCAAGGAAACCCAGGCCGCCAGCCCGGCCTGCCTGTGCGCGGTCATCGCCCATCTCACTGGCCAGCCGACCAAGATGCGCCTGCCCCGGGTCGAAGACATGCTGATGACCGGCAAGCGCCACCCCTTCTACATCGAATACGACGTCGGCTTCGACAGCACCGGGCGCCTGCACGGCATCGCCCTCGAACTGGCCGGCAATTGCGGCTGTTCGCCGGACCTGTCCGCCTCTATCGTCGACCGTGCGATGTTCCACGCCGATAACGCCTATTACCTGGGCGATGCGACCATCAACGGCCATCGCTGCAAGACCAATATCGCCTCGAACACCGCCTATCGCGGCTTCGGCGGCCCCCAGGGCATGGTCGCCATCGAGGAAGTCATGGACGCCATCGCCCGACACCTGGGCCTGGACCCGCTGGCCGTGCGCAAGGCCAACTACTACGGCAAGACCGAGCGCAACGTCACCCACTACTACCAGACCGTCGAGCACAACATGCTCGAGGAAATGACCGCCGAGCTTGAGCAAAGCAGCCAGTACGCCGAACGCCGCGAGGCGATCCGCCGCTACAACGCCAACAGCCCGATCCTGAAAAAAGGCCTGGCGCTGACCCCGGTGAAATTCGGCATTTCGTTCACCGCCAGTTTCCTCAACCAGGCCGGCGCGCTGATCCACATCTACACCGATGGCAGCATCCACCTTAATCATGGTGGCACCGAAATGGGCCAGGGCCTCAACACCAAGGTCGCCCAGGTGGTGGCCGAAGTGTTCCAGGTGGAAATGGACCGGGTGCAGATCACCGCGACCAATACCGACAAAGTGCCCAACACCTCGCCCACCGCCGCCAGCAGCGGCGCCGACCTGAACGGCAAGGCCGCGCAGAACGCCGCCGAAACCATCAAGCGGCGCCTGGTGGAGTTCGCTGCGCGGCAGTACAAGGTCAGCGAAGAAGACGTGGAATTCAAAAACGGCCATGTTCGGGTGCGCGATCACATCCTGACGTTCGAGGCGTTGGTGCAACAGGCCTATTTCGCCCAGGTCTCGCTGTCCAGCACCGGTTTCTACAAGACTCCGAAGATCTACTACGACCGCAGCCAGGCCCGTGGCCGGCCGTTCTACTACTACGCCTATGGCGCGGCCTGCGCCGAGGTCATCGTCGATACCCTGACTGGCGAATACAAGATGCTGCGCACCGACATCCTCCACGACGTCGGCGCCTCGTTGAACCCGGCGATCGATATCGGCCAGGTCGAGGGTGGCTTCATCCAGGGCATGGGCTGGCTGACCATGGAAGAGCTGGTGTGGAACGACAAGGGCAAGCTGATGACCAATGGCCCGGCCAGCTACAAGATCCCGGCCGTGGCCGACATGCCCCTGGACCTGCGGGTCAGGCTGGTGGAGAACCGCAAGAACCCGGAAGACACGGTGTTCCATTCCAAGGCCGTTGGCGAGCCGCCCTTCATGCTCGGCATCGCCGCATGGTGCGCCATCAAGGACGCCGTGGCGAGCCTGGGGGATTACAGGCACCAACCGAAAATCGATGCGCCGGCGACGCCGGAGCGGGTGTTGTGGGGGTGTGAGCAGATGCGAGGGTTGAAAGCGGTCAGGACTGAGGAAGCTGAAGTCGAAGTGGCTTCGCTCTAGACCGCGGCGCGGCTATCGCGAGCAAGCTCGCTCCCACAAGGGACTGCGGACACCGTCCCAATGTGGGAGCGAGCTTGCTCGCGATGAGGCCGGAACAGACAAAAGAGATATCGAGGTGAATATGTACAACTGGATCAGCGCCCTCGCCGACCTGCAGACCCGCGGTGAACCCTGCGTGCTGGTGACGATCATCGAAGAACTGGGTTCCACACCGCGCAATGCCGGCTCGAAGATGGTCATCAGCGCCAGCCAGACCTTCGACACCATCGGTGGCGGGCACCTGGAATACAAGGCCATGGAGATCGCCCGGCAAATGCTCGCCAGCGGCCAGCAGGACACCCATCTGGAGCGTTTCAGCCTCGGCGCCAGCCTGGGCCAGTGCTGCGGTGGCGTCACGGTGCTGCTGTTCGAACCCATGGGCCAGGTGCAGGCACAGATCGCAGTGTTCGGCGCCGGTCATGTCGGTCGCGCGCTGGTGCCGCTGCTGGCGAGCCTGCCTTGCAAGGTGCGCTGGATCGACTCGCGGGAGACGGAATTTCCTGAACAACTGCCCCACGGCGTGCGCAGGATCGTCAGCGAAGATCCGTTGGATGAAGTCGACGCACTGCCGCCCGGCAGCTACTGCATCGTCATGACCCATACCCATCAGCTGGACCTGGAGCTGAGCGCCGCGATCCTCAAGCGCAATGACTTCGCCTATTTCGGCCTGATCGGTTCGAAGACCAAACGGGTCAGGTTCGAACACCGCCTGCGCGACCGCGGCTTCGACAGCGGCGCCTTGCAGCGCATGCGCTGCCCGATGGGCATTGGCGAAGTCAAAGGCAAGCTGCCTGTGGAAATCGCCATCTCCATCGCCGGCGAAATCATCGCCACCTATAACGCGAATTTCGGCCAGCAGACCCGCCGCGCCGAGCCCATTGCCAAACTGCTGCCGGCCTCGCGTCGCAGCTGACCATTTCCGAGAGTTCCCATGCCCCTGACTCGCAAAGCCTACCGTGCCGCCCTGCTCCACAGTCTCGCCGATCCTGCCGAAGCCGGGATCGAAGCGTCCTACGAATACTTCGAAGACGGCCTGCTGGTGGTGGAGAATGGCCAGATCAGCGCCATCGGCCCCGCCTGCGACCTGCTGCCCACACTGGCCGCCGACATCGAGATCGTCCATCACCAGGATGCGCTGATCACTCCTGGCTTCATCGATACCCATATCCATCTGCCCCAGACCGGCATGGTGGGCGCCTATGGCGAACAGTTGCTGGACTGGCTGGACACCTACACCTTTCCCTGCGAGAGCCAGTTCGCCGACAAGGCCCACGCCGACGCGGTGGCGGATATTTTCGTCAAGGAACTGCTGCGCAACGGCACCACCACGGCGCTGGTGTTCGGCAGCGTGCACCCGCAATCGGTGAACGCGTTCTTCGAAGTGGCCCAGAAACTCGACCTGCGGATGATCGCCGGCAAAGTGATGATGGACCGCAATGCCCCGGACTACCTGGTCGATACGGCCGAATCCAGCTACACCCAGAGCAAGGCGCTGATCGAGCGCTGGCATGGCAAGGGTCGCCTGCACTACGCCGTGACACCGCGCTTCGCCCCCACCAGCACACCGGAACAACTGGCCCTGGCCGGTCAATTGCTGAGGGAATATCCCGATCTCTACATGCAGACCCACATCAGTGAAAACCTGCAGGAAGTGCAGTGGGTCAAGTCCCTGTTTCCCGAGCGAAAGGGCTATCTGGACGTCTACGACCACTACCAGTTGCTCGGCCAGCGCTCGGTACTGGCCCATGGCGTGCACCTGTGCGACGACGAATGCGCGCGCCTGGCCGAGACCGGTTCGGCCATAGCCTTCTGCCCGACTTCGAACCTGTTCCTCGGCAGCGGACTGTTCAACCTGCCCATGGCCGAGAAGCATAAGGTGAATGTGGGGCTGGGCACGGACGTCGGTGGCGGTACCAGCTTTTCGCTGCTGCAGACCCTGAACGAAGCCTACAAGGTGATGCAGTTGCAGGGCGCCAGGCTGAGCCCGTTCAAGTCACTCTACCTGGCCACCCTGGGCGGCGCCCGGGCCTTGCGCCTGGAGGATCGGATCGGGACCTTGCAACCGGGTACGGATGCGGACTTCCTGGTGCTGGACTACAACGCCACGCCGCTGCTGAGCTATCGCCTCAAGCAGGCCAAGGACATTGCCGAGCGGTTGTTCGTATTGATGACGCTGGGGGATGACCGGACGGTGGCGCAGACCTATGCGGCCGGTAAATTGGTGCATCAGCGCTAGAATCTCGGCGCCTGTCGGAACGCTATCGCGAGCAGGCCCGCTCCCGCAGGGATTATGTGAACAACACAAATCCACTGTGGAAGCGAGCCAGCTGGCGATGAAGGCGACTCGGAATAACTGGCTCACCCCATCAGAGCTTGGCCGTCGACCGCCCAGGCTTCTTGCTCTGCAGCAGATGCGAGAACACCGCATGCAAATCATCCGACGCGCTTTCTTCGTCGAGGTTGAGCTTGCTGTCGATGTGATCCATGTGGTGCATCATCAGGTCAACCGCCAGCGTGGCGTCCCGGGCCTCGATGGCGTCGATCAGCTGGGTGTGTTCGTCATAGGAACAGTGGGAACGGTTGCCGCTTTCGTATTGGGCGATGATCAGGGACGTCTGGGACACCAGGCTGCGCTGGAAGCTGATCAATGGCGCGTTCTTCGCCGCTTCGGCCAGCTTGAGGTGGAACTCGCCCGACAGGCGAATGCCGGCGCCACGGTCGCCACGGGAAAAACTGTCGCGCTCGTCGCTGACCATCTGCCGCAGTTCGGCCAGTTGCTCGGCGGTGGCGTGCTGCACCGCCAATTCGGTGATGGCCCGTTCCACGAGGCGCCGGGCCATGAACACCTGGCGAGCCTCCTCGACACTCGGGCTGGCCACCACGGCGCCCCGATTGGGTCGCAGCAGCACCACCCCTTCATGGGCCAGGCGAGACAGCGCGCGCCGGATGATCGTGCGGCTGACTCCGAAAATTTCCCCCAGTGCCTCTTCGCTCAACTTGGTACCGGGCGCCAGGCGTTGTTCGAGGATGGCCTCGAAGATATGTGCATAGACAATATCGTCCTGGGTTCCGCTGCGGCCGGCTTTACCTGCTCGCGGTTGTTTCTTGAGGGGTTGCAACTGTTCGTTCATGGGCACTCGGGTCGGGAGAACTGCGGCGAATTGACCGTGACTGTAATACGGCACAGCGGGTCGCTGGCAAGTATCGTGTAAAAAACAGCTCGATTGTACACAACCTCTGATGGCAACACGACTGTACGGCTGTTTGCAGGCATGGCTGTATTGCAATCGACAACTGCGTTGAGTTTAGGCTTAAACCACAAAATCTGTGGCGAGGGGATTGATCCCCGCCGGGTCGCAAAGCGGGCGGTCTCAGCCATACCAGCCTTGTTGCAACGAGACTTTCCAGGACCGCCATGCAGTTCATCGGGGATCAATCCTCTCGCCACACAGTCAGGCTCTAGCTGTTCTACCAATCAGGATCATCCCGCACCATGACCGAAGTCACGACTACGCCACTTCGCCCCTTGGCCGACACCTCCCTCTCGGCCATCGTCGCCGGGTTCATTGCCATGATGACCGGCTACACCAGTTCCCTGGTGCTGATGTTCCAGGCCGGGCAGGCGGCCGGGCTGACCAGCGGGCAGATTTCCTCGTGGATCTGGGCGATTTCCATTGGCATGGCGGTGTGCTCCATCGGGCTGTCGTTGCGCTATCGCACACCGATCACCATCGCCTGGTCGACACCCGGCGCGGCGCTGTTGATCACCAGCCTGGGCGGTGTGAGTTACGGCGAGGCCATCGGCGCCTATATCACCTGTGCAGTGCTGGTGACGATCTGCGGCCTGACCGGCAGCTTCGAACGCCTGGTCAAGCGCATTCCGGCCTCGCTGGCGGCGGCGCTGCTGGCGGGCATCCTGTTCAAGATCGGCAGCGAGATTTTCGTCGCCGCCCAGCATCGCACCGGCCTGGTGCTGGGGATGTTCTTCACCTACCTGGTGGTCAAGCGCGTGTCGCCTCGCTACGCCGTGCTGGCAGCGCTGTTGATCGGTACCGCGCTGGCGAGCGTGATGGACCTGCTGGACTTCAGCGGTTTCGCCCTGGAAGTCGCGACTCCGGTCTGGACCACGCCGCACTTTTCCCTGGCAGCCACCATCAGCATCGGCATTCCGCTGTTCGTGGTGGCGATGACTTCGCAGAACATGCCGGGCATCGCCGTGCTGCGAGCCGACGGCTACAACGTGCCGGCCTCGCCGCTGATCACCAGCACGGGCATCGCCTCCCTGCTGCTGGCGCCCTTCGGCTCCCATGGCATCAACCTGGCGGCCATTAGCGCTGCCATCTGCACCGGGCCCCACGCCCATGAGGATCGCAACAAACGCTACACGGCGGCCGTCTGGTGCGGGGTTTTCTACGCAATCGCCGGCGTGTTCGGCGCAACGCTAGCGGCGTTGTTCGCGGCACTGCCCAAGGAACTGGTGCTGTCCATCGCGGCGCTGGCGCTGTTCGGCTCGATCATCAATGGCTTGAGCATCGCCATGAGCGAAGCCAGGGAACGGGAAGCGGCGCTGATCACCTTCATGGTCACGGCGTCGGGGCTGACGCTGTTCTCCATTGGTTCGGCATTCTGGGGGATCGTGGCGGGGGTGTCGACGTTGCTCATCCTGAACTGGAGCAAGGATTGATCGCCCCCACGCTCAGCGTGGGAACGATCGCTCCAACCGACAGGCGCAAAAAAACCGGCACCCATGAGGGTTGCCGGTTTCGGAACATCAAGCGACCGGGTTGATCTGCTTTTCCGGGTACCACACGTCGATCAGCGGGCTGACTTCAACGCTGGTCAGCTCAGGACGGGCCTTGAGCCAGGCTTCTACAGCCGCGCGCTGCTCTTCGCTGACCGAACCGCGCTTCTGCAGGCAGACCAGACCGTAGTCGTCGCCGCCCACATAACCCAGGCCATTGGCTTCCATGGCTTCTTTCAGGAACGCGTCGAGGAAAGCGTCAATAGCCTCATCGGCCAGATCTTCTTTGAAATCCAGGTTCAATTCGAAACCCAGCTCTTGAAATTCATCCACGCAAAGCTTTTTGCGCAGACGCCGGGAACGGTTAGTCGCCATTGAAACAATCCTCATAAGTAATAACGGCCGGCACTTTACCAGTTTGGAGCACCGTTTGCCCGACTGATCGGCGCAACCGCCTACCGTCGGTAAAAAAATAGCGCCTGGAAGGACTCGGGCACGGCAAAGCCGCTACGCCTTGGGGCATAATGCCGACACATTCATTACCGTTGAGGACGTTCAATTTTCATGTCCTCGTTTTTTCCCCCTCGCCCGCAGGGTTTTATTTCAAATGATCAAGTCTTTGCGTCCACTGCTTCTGGCCAGCCTTCTTCTTCCCCTGGCCCTTCCTGCCTACACCAGCGCCGCCACCATCAATACCGCCCTGTCGCCCAACGTGCAAAAGGCCCTCAAGGCCAGCAAGCTGCAGGACAACGCCCTGTCCCTGGTACTGGTGCCGCTCAACGGCCCTGGCACGCCGACCCTTTATAACGCCGACGTTTCGGTCAATCCTGCCTCCACCATGAAGCTGGTGACCACCTACGCGGCGCTGGAAATGCTCGGCCCCAACCATCAGTGGAAAACCGAGTTCTACACCGACGGCACCCTCAACGGCGGCATCCTCAACGGCAACCTGTACCTCAAGGGCGGCGGTGACCCCAAGCTGAACATGGAAAAGCTCTGGTTGCTGATGCGCGACCTGCGGGCCAACGGTGTGCAGCAGGTCACGGGTGACCTGGTGCTGGACCGCGGCTTCTTCATCCAGCCGCAACTGCCCGAGTTCAACGACGACGGCAACGACGAGAACAAGCCTTTCCTGGTCAAGCCCGACTCCTTGCTGGTCAACCTCAAGGCCCTGCGCTTCGTGGCACGCAATGACGGCGGGCGGGTGCTGGTGTCGGTGGAACCGCCCATCGCCAGCATCCGTATCGATAACCAGGTCAAGGCCGTCAACGGCAAGCAGTGCGCCGGCAACGTGCGCTACAACCCGGTGCCGCAAGCGGACGGCAGCGTGAACGTGACCGTCAGCGGCCAACTCGGTGACGGTTGCAGCTCCCAGACCTATCTGTCGCTGCTGGATCACGCCACCTACACCGCCGGCGCGGTGCGGGCGATCTGGAAAGAACTGGGTGGCAGCATCCAGGGCCAGGATCGCCTGGCCTCGACGCCAAACAATGCCAAGGTACTGGCCCGGGCGTTCTCGCCGGACCTGGCGGAAATCATCCGCGACATCAACAAATACAGTAACAACACCATGGCCCAGCAACTGTTCCTGAGCCTGGGCGCGCAGTTTCGCAACGAAGCCGACGGTGACGACGCCAAGGCCGCGCAACGCGTGGTGCGCCAATGGCTGGCCAAGAAAGGCATCACCGCGCCGCACCTGGTGATGGAAAACGGTTCCGGGCTGTCTCGCGCCGAACGGGTGAGCGCCCGGGAAATGGCAGCGATGCTGCAAGCGGCGTGGCGCAGCCCGTATTCGGCGGAGTTCATCAGCTCGATGCCCATCGTCGGCACCGACGGGACCATGCGCAAGCGCCTCAAGACCACCGCCATGGCCGGTGAGGCCCATGTCAAGACAGGCACCCTGAACACCGTTCGAGCCATCGCCGGCTACAGCCGGGACGTCAACGGCAATACCTGGGCGGTAGTAGCGATCCTCAACGATCCGAAGCCGTGGGGTGCGTCCTCGGTGCTGGACCAGGTGCTGCTGGACCTGTACCGCCAGCCGAAACTGCCACAGACGGCTTCGGTGCTGTAACCCATCGACCCACAGTGGGAGCGAGCCAGCTCGCCCCCACTGGATCGGCGGCTTCCGACAGTCGCTACTCCAGTTGTGCCTCGACCCGATCCCGCCCGGCCTGCTTGGCCGCATAGACCCCTGAGTCGGCCCGCAACAGCAACGCATCCGCCCCTTCTCCGGCACGCCAACTGGCAATGCCGAAGCTGGCGGTAATCACACCGACATCCTCGATGGGCGCATTTCGCAGCCCTTCCCACAACCCGATGGCCAGCGCATGGGCGCTTTCACCGTCGGTATCCGGACACAGCACCACGAACTCTTCCCCACCCAGGCGACAGAAGACGTCGGTACGCCGCAGGCGCTGGGTAATGCGCAGGCAGACCGCCTGCAACACCCGATCGCCTACAGCATGGCCGTGCTGGTCGTTGATGCGTTTGAAGTGGTCGATGTCCAGCATGATGACCGAGAGGTCGCCGGAGCCGCGTTCGACCCGCGTCATTTCCGAAGTCAGGCGCTCCTGGAAATAACGCCGGTTGCGGATACCGGTCAGGGCATCGGTCACTGACAGGGCCCGCAGTTCCTCCTCCACGCGCTTGAGATCGGAAATATCCGAGATGTAGCCATGCCAGAGCACGCCACCGCCCGGCAACTGTTCGGGCGTCGCCTCGCCGCGTACCCAACGCAGCCCCCGCTGCGGCAGTTGCACCCGATACTCTTCGCGCCAGGGGCTCAGGGTATCGGCCGAGGTGCGGATCGAAGCCCGGACCCGGGCACTGTCCAACGGATGGATGCGTGAAAATACCGCCTCCGCGTTCTGGACCAGCACATCGGGCGCCAGCTCATAGATGTCGCGGATCCCGTCGCTGGCATAAATCACGCTGAAGCGGCCGTTGAAGTCCATCTTGAACTGGTAGATACCGCCGGGGACGTGGGCGCTGAGCTTTTTGAGCAGCATATCCCTGGCCGCCAGTGCCTCATGGACACGCTTGCGCTCGGTGATATCGATACAGATCGCCAGGTGGCCGACCCACAGCCCCTGGTCGTCAAGCATCGGCGTGGCCAGCATGTTCACTGTCAGGTGGCTGCCGTCGCGGCGCACCAGGGTCCACTCCCGGGCCTGCTGTCCGCCACGCTCGCCGCTCTCCAGCAGCATCGCATGGCAGGTGGGTATCGGCTTGCCATAGCGCGAGGCGAGTTGGGCCGCCCGCGCCTGGAGCTCACGCGGAACGTGCAGGCTCTCGAGGGTCATGCTCTGCAGGACCTCGCTGCTCTGGTAGCCCAGCATGTGCTCGGCCCCGGCGTTGAACGTGGTGATGACACCTCGCAGGTCCGTGGCGATGATCGCCACCTGGGTCGCGGCATCCAGCACACCGCGCAGCTGGCTGTGGGTCCCGCGCAGTTCCTGCTCTCGGGCACGCAGTTCCCGGGTACGTTGTTCCACCAGCGTCAGCGCCCGCTGCCGCTGGCTCACCAATACATAGAGCAGGGCGCTGAGCAGGAAACTGAGCAGGCCGCCCAACACCACCAGGCTCGATACCGAGGAATGGTTGGCCGACAGGAAGATCCGGCTGGGCCGCAGTTCTACCCGATAGTCTCGATCCCCAAGGCGCAACAGGCGAACCGCCGATAAATCGCTGTCACCGGGCGGCTCCGGGGAATCGAACAGCACTTCTTCCCGGACATCGCCGGACAGGTCCAGGACGCGCATGGAGAGGTTTTCATGGTTGGACGCCGGCAAGCCGTCACCCACCAGGCGGCGCATGCTGATGGCAGCCACCACGTAACCGAACGGCTCCCTGGATGCTGCCCTGGTCACCGGGGCAACCAGCAAGACGCCACGGGCGAAGGCCGGATCGCCTCCCAGCAGATCCAGGGGCTGCGAGACCGCCAGGGCATCGCGCTGGCGCGCCTGTTCAAGGACCGCCCGACGCGATGGGTCAGACAATAGATCCAGGCCCAATGGCGAGACGAAGGACGGTTGGCTCTGGATGTACAGGACAGGCACGTACTCGCCCCGTTCGGCAGCGGGTCGCAAGCCGCCGCTACCATCCGCCTCACGAATGGAAAACGCATCCAGCCCCTCCTCCCGCGCCTGAAGCTCGAACGCCTGCCGCTCGGCCCCGGTCACCCGAGGCGCCCAGCCGAAAGCCTGGGTACGGCGCAACAGCGCCTCGGCGTAGCCGTGGAATTCGTCGCTGGAGACGCCTGATGAATTGGCAAAGAAGCGTCTGAGGCTATCGAGACGCTGCTCCTGGTCCTGGAAGCGTTCCTCGATGCGGCTGAACCGTTCCTCGGCCTGCAGCTCGAAGCGTTGGCGCAGTTGCTGGTTGAACAGATTGGTCATCGCCCAGGTCAGCAAACCGGTCATGCAAGTGCCCGCCACGAAGACCAGTGAAGCCACCAGCCAGGCCGAGACATCTTCGCTGATAAAGCCCAGGATCCTGGGACGTACCGGATGCAATGCCATAACGCCAACTCGAAGAAAGGGGGCAGGCATCGTTACAGCCCTGGCCACAGGCTTAGTTATAGCTATTAGCCATCACTTTGACCAGCACTAAAAACGGCTGGAAGCCTTGAATTACAAGGCTTCGTGGATCCAATCCGGAAATTTCAACGTGCCATGATCTTCCAGGCGCGGTGGATTTTTCCGTTGCGGGCGAAATCCGGGTCGATGGTGCTGGCGGTGATTTCCTCCACCGCGTAGCGCTCGCCAAGATTGTCCTCGAGTTGGAACTTGCGGAAATTGTTGGAGAAGTACAGCACGCCGCCCGGTGCCAGGCGGGCCATGGCCAGATCCAGCAACTGGACATGGTCACGCTGCACGTCGAACACGCCTTCCATGCGCTTGGAGTTGGAGAAGGTTGGAGGGTCGATGAAGATCAGGTCGTATTCATCGCGGCAGTCCTGCAGCCAGGTCATGACATCGCCCTGCTCCAGCCGGTTCTTGTCGGAAAAACCGTTGAGGGACAGGTTGCGCCGCGCCCAGTCCAGGTAGGTTTTCGACAGATCGACGCTGGTGGTGCTCCGGGCACCGCCCTTGGCGGCATGGACGCTGGCGGTGGCGGTGTAGCAGAACAGGTTGAGGAAGCGCTTGCCGGCGGCTTCCTTCTGGATCCGCAGGCGCATTGGACGATGATCGAGGAACAGGCCGGTGTCCAGGTAGTCGGTGAGGTTGACCAACAGCTTCACGCCTCCCTCGTTGACCTCGGTGAACTTGCCCTGGGTACTCTGGCGTTCGTACTGCCGGGTGCCGCTCTGGCGTTCGCGGCGCTTGATCACTACATGACTCTTGTCGATGTTCAACGCCTGGGGAATGGCCGCCAGGGCATCGAACAGCCGGGCCGAAGCCTTTTCCGGGTCGATGGACTTGGGCGCGGCGTATTCCTGGACGTGCACCCAGTCGTGATACAGATCGATGGCCATGGAATATTCCGGCATGTCGGCATCGTAGACCCGGTAGCAGTCCACGCCTTCGCGCTTGGCCCATTTGCCCAACTGCTTGAGGTTCTTTTGCAGGCGGTTGGCGAACATCTGCCCGCCTTCGCTCAACCGGGCCAGTTCGACCACCGGGGCCGGGGCCGGTTTGATCGGGTTGCCGTTCTTGTTGTACTGACGCTCTTGCGGCGTAGCCGGGGCCTGATCCTGCTCGGCAAGGGCTTGCTCGCGCTCCGCCTGGCGCTGTTCCGGGGTGCGGCGCTCGCCGGTGACGAACTGGTCGGGCAGCACCTTGATCAGCAGCAATTTGCACGGCAAGGCGCCGTTCCAGAAGGAATACTGCTTGTGGCTGCGGATCCCCATGCGCTTGCCCAGGTCCGGGGCACCGGTGAACACCGCCGCCTCCCAGTTCAGGCAAGCCTGGCGCAGACGCTCGCCAAGGTTCTGGTAGAGATACAGCAAGCTGGCCTCGTCGCCCAGGCGCTCGCCATAGGGCGGGTTGCAGATCACCAGGCCTTTCTGGTTCTGGTCCGGCCGCGGCTCGAACGTGGCGACCTCGCCCTGGTAGATCTTGATCCACTCGCTCAGGCCGGCACGCTCGACGTTGTTGCGGCCCGGCTGGATCAGTCGTGGGTCGGCTTCGTAGCCGCGAATCCACAACGGTGGCCTGGCCAGCCCGGCAGCGGCGCGGGCGGTGGCTTCTTCATGAAGTTTTTTCCACAACGCCGGCACATGGCCCAGCCACGCAGTGAAGCCCCACTGCTGACGGCGCAGGTTCGGCGCCATGTCGGTGGCGATCATCCCGGCTTCCACCAGGAACGTGCCCACGCCGCACATGGGGTCGGCCAGCGCCCCGCCTTCGGCGGCGATACGCGGCCACCCGGCCCGGATCAGAATGGCCGCCGCGAGGTTTTCCTTGAGCGGCGCAGCGCCCTGCTGCAAGCGGTAGCCGCGCTGGTGCAGGCTGTGGCCGGACAGGTCCAGGGAGAGGATCGCTTCACCGCGATCCAGGCGCAGGTGGATGCGCAGGTCCGGATTGAGCTTGTCGATGGATGGCCGCTCCCCCGCAGGCGTGCGCAGCTTGTCGACGATGGCATCCTTGACCTTCAGCGCGCCGAAGTGGGTGTTATCGATGCCCGAACCATGACCGCTGAACTCCACCGCCAGGGTGCCATCGGCCAGCATGTGATCCTGCCAGTCTACATCCAGCACGCCGTGGTACAGGTCGTCGGCGCTCTTCATGGCAAAGCGCTTGAGCACCAGCAACACGCGGTTGGCCAGGCGCGACCACAGGCACAGGCGATAGGCGGTTTCCATGTTGGCCATGCCGCGCACGGCCGAGGTGTGCTCGCGCGCCTCTTCAAGGCCAAGCCCGACGGCTTCCTCGAGCAGCAGGCCTTCTAGGCCCTTGGGGCAGGTGAGGAAGAGTTCGAAACGATCGGACATTGGAATTCCAGAGCCTTTGGCTAAGTGGACAGGCAACGCATTGCCTGTCGGGTTCAATCAGGTGCTTTTCACCTGGGCCTGCACAGTGGCTTTTCGTACAGGTCCAGAGCACCCGGTGGCACGAGAATGTGCCGTTCCACCCTCGCCGCTCGGGTTAAAAAAGCTTAGATGCGGGGGCAGATAAAAAATTCTGTGGAACAAATCGGGGAAAACGCGTCCCTTTCGTCGAATAGTACCCGACGGCCGTACGAGGACATTCTCATTCGCAACAGGATAGCCCCTTCCACGCAGGGCCGATCATACAGGGGTCTTGCTCAAAAGCGGTCAACGAACATCATGTTACTTATCTCCCTAACATCTTTATTGTTACGTGCTTATGACAAAACGATCATTCCATCCATGTGACGCTTTGGTTAGAACTCAACACAGGTTGACGTCGCAACGGCGCCAACACCTTGGCTCGTCACGCCGGCAACGAGCCGCCAACGGCAGAATGATTCTGCCCCGGCCTCGATAGAGGTCGACGCTAAGCAACAGTCAACAAGTGAGGGCAACACCCTATGAGAAGACTTAAGCGTGATCCGTTGGAAAGAGCATTTTTACGCGGTTACCAATATGGCGTTGGTGGTAAATCCCGTGAGCTTTGCCCCTTTACTCTACCGTCGGTACGTCAAGCCTGGATCAATGGCTGGCGAGAAGGACGTGGCGACAACTGGGACGGTATGACCGGCACTGCGGGTATCCACAGACTCAACGAACTTCACGCCGTCGGCTGACACAGGGCTTAACACTCAAGAACTCGACAATCTGATACTCACAACGATTTAACCACGCGCGTCCCATCCGGACGGCGGGCTACGGCCCAGGGGCTCCTTCGAGGAGCCCTTTTTAATGCCCGGCTTCCTGTGGCAAACGCCCTTGTGGCGAGGGGATCTATCTCCTCGCCACGGATAGATCGACTCACCACAATAAATCCCTTCGCCGCAGTGGGTTTCAGAGATCAATCAACGCAACGCCGCGATGGCATCCACCGATTCACGAATCAGCGCCGGGCCTTTGTAGATAAAGCCCGAATAGATCTGCACCAGGCTCGCCCCCGCGGTGATTTTTTCGGCGGCGTGGCGGCCTTCCGTGATCCCGCCCGCGGCGATGATCGGCAGCCGTCCGGCCAGTTCGGCGGCCAGTACCTTCACCGTATGGGTGCTCTTGTCGCGCACTGGCGCGCCGGACAGCCCGCCCGCCTCGTCACCGTGCTCCAGCCCCTGGACACCTTCACGCCCCAGCGTCGTGTTGGTGGCGATCACGGCGTCCATTCCGGTCTCCATCAGGGCCTGGGCCACTTGTACGGTCTCCTCGTCGCTCATGTCCGGGGCAATCTTGATCGCCAGGGGAACATGCCGGCCATGAATCGTCGCCAGCTCAGCGCGACGCCGGGCCAGGTCGGCCAACAGCTGCTTGAGCGAGTCACCGAATTGCAGGCTGCGCAGGCCCGGGGTGTTGGGCGAGCTGACGTTGACGGTGACATAGCTGGCGTGGGCGTAGACCTTGTCCAGGCAGATTAGGTAATCGTCGACGGCACGTTCCACCGGGGTGTCGAAGTTCTTGCCGATATTGATGCCCAGCACGCCCTTGTACTTGGCCGCCGCCACGCGGGCCAGCAGATGATCGACGCCGAGGTTGTTGAAACCCATGCGGTTGATGATCGCCTCGGCCTGGGGCAGGCGGAAGAGCCGGGGCTTGGGGTTGCCTGGTTGCGGCCGTGGCGTGACAGTGCCGATTTCCACGAAACCGAATCCCAGTTGCGCGAATCCGTCGATGGCCGCGCCATTCTTGTCCAGCCCTGCCGCCAGGCCGACGGGGTTGGGGAACTGCAGCCCAATCACGGTCACCGGCAACTTCGCCGGCGCCTTGCACAACAGGCCATTGAGGCCCAGGCGCCCGCCCGCGCCGATCAGATCCAGGGACAGGTCGTGGGAGGTTTCCGGGGAAAGTTTGAACAGCAGTTCACGGGCCAGGGTGTACATGGGCGGCTTTGACTCGGGCGACAAAATGAGGCGGCGATTATAGCCGCGCAGCGCCGGTTCAGCGAGGCGCCTGCATAAAACAGCACCGATGGCATATGCCTTGCACCCTTTTCGGTCATCGGCGCTCATACCAACGGCGGAATGAGTGCCACACTGTTTAAAGAGGACAATGGCGTCGTCATCCGGCACTGCTCTGGCAGCAGCCCGGGTACGGCGCTTTTTCATGTGGAAGGTGATGCCCGATGAATGAAGTTCCAGCCACTCCCCTGGCCTGGGTCAATGGCAGCGATGCACCGGAAAAAAGCGTGCTCGATCTCGGCTTCATGGCCCTGAGCGATTGCGCCCCGGTCGTGGTGGCCGCTACCCAGGGGTTCGCCCAACCCTACGGCCTGACCTTGAACCTCAAGCGCCAGGCCTCCTGGGCCAACTTGCGGGACAAGCTGGTCAGCGGTGAAATCGACGCGGCCCACAGCCTGTACGGCCTGGTCTACGCCGTACACCTGGGTATCGGTGGCGTCGCGCCGACCGACATGGCCGTACTGATGGGCCTGAACCAGAACGGCCAGAGCATCAACCTTTCCCATGGCCTGCAGGCCCTGGGCGTGAACAGTCCTGAGGCACTGGAACGCCATGTGCACCAAACTCGCACGAAACTGACCTTCGCCCAGACTTTCCCCACGGGCACCCATGCGATGTGGCTTTATTACTGGCTCGCCGCCCAAGGCATCCACCCCTTGTCGGACGTCGACAGCGTGGTGGTCCCGCCGCCACAGATGGTCGCCCACCTGCAAGCGGGGCGCATCGATGGCCTCTGCGTCGGCGAACCCTGGTGTGCCAGCGCGGTGAAGCAGAACCTGGGCTTCACCCTGGCGACCACCCAGACCATCTGGCCCGATCATCCGGAAAAGGTCCTGGGTTGCACCCGAGCATTCGTGGAGCAGTACCCCAACACCGCGCGGGCCTTGGTAATGGCTGTCCTCGAAGCCAGCCGATTCATCGAACAGAGTACCGAGAACCGTCGCAGCACCGCGCAACTGCTGAGCGCGCCCGAGTACCTCGACGCACCGCTGGACTGCATCGAGCCCCGCCTGCTCGGCATCTATGCCGACGGCCTGGGCAACAGCTGGCAGGATCCCCACGCCATGCGCTTCCACGGCAACGGCGAGGTGAACGTGCCGTACCTGTCCGACGGCATGTGGTTCATGACTCAGTTCCGGCGTTGGGGCCTGCTGCGCGAAGACCCGGATTACCTCGCCGTGGCGCGGGAGGTCCAACAGCTCGAGTTGTACCATGAGGCCTGTGCGGCGCTGGGCATCGCGTCCCCACGCCAGGACATGCGCAGCAGCCAGTTGATCGACGGCATCCGCTGGGACGGTTCCGATCCGGCCGGGTATGCCCGTGGCTTCAAACTGCACGCCTTGAGCGATGCGGCTCCCCTTCTCGCCAGCCGCTGACAGGAGCCCCGACCATGTTGCGTATCCTGCTGATCAACGACACCGCGAAAAAGGTCGGGCGCCTCAAGGCTGCCCTGACGGAGGCCGGATTCGACGTCATCGACGAATCCGGGCTGACCATCGACTTGCCGGAACGCGTCGAAACAGTGCGTCCGGATGTCATCCTGATCGATACCGAGTCACCGGGACGAGACGTCATGGAACAAGTGGTGCTGGTCAGCCGCGACCAGCCACGACCGATCGTCATGTTTACCGACGAGCACGACCCGGATGTGATGCGCCAGGCGATCAAGTCCGGCGTAAGCGCCTATATCGTCGAAGGCATCCACGCCGCGCGCCTGCAGCCGATCCTCGACGTGGCCATGGCCCGCTTCGAAAGCGACCAGGCCCTGCGGGCCCAGCTCCTGGCACGGGACCAGCAACTGGCCGAACGCAAGCGCATCGAACTGGCCAAGGGCATGCTGATGAAGATGAAAGCCTGCAGTGAGGAACAGGCCTACACCCTGATGCGCCGCCAGGCCATGAGCCGCCAGCAGAAGCTGATCCAGGTGGCGGAGCAGATCATCGCGATGAATGAGCTGCTGGGCTGAAAACCTTGAAGCACCTGGCCTGGCGCCATCGCAAGCCAGCTCGCTCCCACAGTTGATCCGGGGTATCCACAGATATTGTGTTCACCCCAGTCCCTCTGTGGGAGCGAGCTGGCTCGCGATAGTCCTCAGCCCAATCCCTCCTGTTGGCACAGATCTCGCTTAAGCAATCTCACCGGTAGCCAACGGCGGTTGCCCACCTACGACAAAGACGTCGCACACCCTGCTCGCCCCCAGGCGGCCCGGGTTGCGGCGTTTTTTTTGCTTTGGCCCCACCGTCCGGGGTCGGTGGGGTCGCCATGACGGCGCACCACCTCGAAGCACTGACTCATTACCCGAGACTTTTACCGCTGAGGTGCGCGATGAATTCAAGCTTCTGGAAATCCGGCCACACCCCGACCCTGTTCGCAGCCTTCCTCTACTTCGACCTGAGCTTCATGGTCTGGTACCTGCTCGGCCCACTGGCGGTGCAAATCGCCACCGACCTGCAACTGACCACCCAGCAACGCGGCCTGATGGTGGCGACGCCGATCCTGGCCGGCGCCGTACTGCGCCTGCTCATGGGCCTGCTGGCCGACCGGATCTCCCCCAAAACCGCCGGCATGGTCGGCCAGGTGATCGTGATCGGTGCGCTGTTCTGCGCCTGGAAACTGGGCATCCACAGTTATGAGCAGGCATTGCTGCTGGGCCTGTTCCTGGGCGTGGCCGGCGCATCGTTCGCCGTCGCCCTGCCGCTGGCCTCCCAATGGTATCCGCCGCAGCACCAGGGCAAGGCCATGGGCATCGCCGGTGCCGGTAATTCGGGCACCGTGCTGGCCGCGCTGATCGCACCGGTCATGGCCGCCACGTTTGGCTGGACCAACGTATTCGGCTTCGCCCTGATCCCTCTGGGCCTGACCCTGGTCCTGTTCGCCTGGCTGGCCAAGAACGCGCCGGAGCGGCCGAAAGCCAAATCCATGGCCGATTACCTCAAGGCCCTGGGTGACCGTGACAGCTGGTGGTTCATGTTCTTCTACAGCGTGACCTTCGGCGGCTTCATCGGCCTGGCCAGCGCCCTGCCTGGCTACTTCAACGACCAGTACGGCCTGAGTCCGGTGACAGCCGGCTACTACACCGCCGCCTGCGTCTTCGGCGGCAGCCTGATGCGCCCGCTGGGCGGCGCCCTGGCGGACCGTTTCGGTGGCATTCGCACCCTGCTGGGCATGTACACCATCGCGGCGGTGTGCATCGCCGCGGTGGGTTTCAACCTGCCAAGCTCCTACGCGGCGCTGGCCCTGTTCGTCTGCACCATGCTGGGGCTGGGGGCGGGTAACGGCGCGGTGTTCCAACTGGTGCCGCAGCGCTTCCGTCGCGAAATCGGGGTCATGACCGGGCTGATCGGCATGGCCGGCGGTATCGGTGGCTTCGCCCTGGCGGCGGGCATGGGGGCGATCAAGCAGAGCACCGGCAGCTATCAACTGGCGCTGTGGCTGTTCGCCAGTCTCGGCGTATTGGCCTGGTTCGGCCTGCACGGCGTCAAGCGCCGCTGGAGGACCACCTGGGGTTCGGCCGCCGTTACTGCGGCCCGGGTATAACCAACCACCATGAGCCTGCAACTGAGTTTCGCCGAAGCCAGTGCCATCGGCCCGCGCGAGGAAAACCAGGACGCCCTGCGCCTGGTCACGCCAGCCCCGGCCCTGGCCGCCAGCAAGGGCTACCTGTTCGCCATCGCCGACGGCGTGAGCCAATGCGCCGATGGCGGCCTGGCCGCCCGTTCGACGTTGCAGGCGCTGGCCCTGGATTACTACGCCACGCCACAGACCTGGGGGGTGGCCCAGGCCCTGGATCGGCTGTTGCTGGCACAGAACCGCTGGTTGCAGGCCAACGGTGGCGGACAGCCCCTGCTTACCACTGTCAGTGCCCTGGTGCTACGGGGCCGACGCTTCACCCTGGCCCATGTGGGCGATTGTCGGGTCTACCGCTGGCACGCCGATCAGTTGCAACGGGTCAGCGAAGACCACGTCTGGGAACAGCAGGGCATGCAGCACGTGCTCAAGCGTGCCCTGGGGCTGGACCAGCACCTGATCCTCGACTTCCTCGACGGCGAACTGCGCACCGACGAAACCTTCGTCCTGCTCAGCGACGGCGTCTGGGCGGTATTGGGGGACACGGCCATCGCCGGCATCCTGCGCGACCAACCGGACCTGGACCTCGCGGCCCAGACGCTGGTCAACGCCGCACACCTGGCCGGCAGCCAGGACAACGCCAGCGCGCTGCTGGTACGGGTCGATGCACTGGGTGAAGCAAGCATCGGCGATGCGCTGATTCAACTGCAGCAATGGCCCCTTCCCCCGGCCCTGAAACCAGGCCAGGTGTTCGAAGGCTGGCGGATCGAAGGGCTGCTCGGCCAGAGCCAGCAATCGTTGCTGTATCGGGTACACGACAGTCAGGGCCAGCCGTGGCTGTTGAAAACCCTGCCTGGGCACCTGCGGGACGACACCCGGGCCGGGCAGGCGCTGCTCTCCGAGGAATGGTTCCTGCGCCGGGTCGCAGGCCGGCAGTTTCCGGAAGTCCATGGGGTTGCCCAACGTCAGCACCTGTACTACGTGATGCGTGAATACCCGGGCATCACCCTGGCCGAACTGTTCGACCGGGGCGGCACCTTGCCGTTGGCCCGATGGCAAGACCTGGCGCAGCGGCTGGTACGGGCCGTGGGGTTGCTGCACCGACGGCAGATCTACCATCGCGACATCAAGCCGGAAAACCTGCACCTGGGGGACGATGGGGAACTGCGCCTGCTGGATTTCGGCCTGGCGTATTGCCCGGGACTGTCGGAGGACCAGGCCAATGTCTTGCCGGGAACCCCAAGTTATATTGCCCCGGAAGCCTTCGGCGGTATCGCCCCCACCGCACAGCAGGACCTGTATGCGGTCGGTGTGACCTTGTACTTCCTGCTGACGGGGCATTACCCCTACGGCGAAATCGAGGCCTTCCAGCGGCCGCGCTTTGGCGTGCCGGTCAGCGCCAACCGTTACCGGCCGGACCTGCCCGAATGGCTCGGGCAAAGCCTGGAGCGGGCCGTTGCCGCCGATCCTGGCCAACGCTTCGAAACCGCCGAGGAATGGCTGTTATTGCTGGAACAGGGCGAGCGCCGCAGCTTGAGCGTCAGGCCCCGTCCGCTGCTGGAGCGCGAACCGCTGAAAGTCTGGCGGACGTTGGCGCTGGTGTCGTTGGTGGTGAATGTCGTGCTGCTGTTCCTGGTGTTTCACAGCTGAGATCCGGTCGCGCCTGTCGCGCGCAAGCTCGCTCCCGCAGTGTGTGTGTCCACCGCAGATCCAATGTGGGAGCGAGCTTGCTCGCGATGGCAGCCCGATCGTCCATACAACTGCTCCTGCAAGACGCTCCATTACCGGGCAACACGCTTTGATTCGGTGCAATAAATCCCTCCCCAATCCGCTCAATCAAGCCGCTGCTCAATGAATCCGCGCCTTCGAGCCAGTTGGCACAACCACTGCATAAATCCCTTTCAACAGACATAAGGCAACGCCTCCAACGATGAAGGCGGTGCTTCCCGAGAGAACGGGACCAGGACAAAGGCGTCCTCGCTAGCTTGCTAGCGGGACGCCTTTTTTTGTTTTCGTGAAAATTGCCGAGCCAGTCCGATCGCCGTGATGAAACGGACATGAGCTTGCGGAGAACCCTGATGAAAAAACTCAAACTGGTGATGATCGGCAATGGCATGGCCGGGGTTCGAACCCTCGAGGAACTGCTCAAGCTGAGCAACGAGCTGTACGACATCACGGTGTTCGGTGCCGAACCCCACACCAATTACAACCGCATCCTGCTCTCCCCCGTACTGGCCGGCGAACAGACGTTCGAAGATATCGTGCTCAACGACCTGGCCTGGTACCAGGACAACAACATCAACCTGCTGCTCAATCGCAAGGTGGTGCAGATCGATCGCGTCAAACGCCGGGTCATCGCCGAGGACGGCAGCGAAGCCGAATATGACCGCCTGTTGATCGCCACCGGCTCCACCCCGTTCATCCTGCCGATTCCCGGCAACACCCTGGACGGTGTGATCGGTTACCGCGACATCGCCGACACCCAGGCGATGATCGACACCGCCAAGACCCACAGGCACGCCGTGGTCATCGGCGGCGGCCTGCTGGGCCTGGAAGCGGCCAACGGCCTGAAGCTGCGCGGCATGGACGTGACCGTAGTGCATCTGGGCGAATGGTTGCTGGAGCGGCAACTGGACAAGAACAGCGGCCAGTTGCTGCAGACCGCCCTGGAGAATCGCGGCCTGAAATTCCGCCTCAGCGAGCAGACCCAGGCCCTGCACGACGCCGGCAATGGCCGGGTCGGCTCGGTGCAGTTCAAGAACGGCGACATCATTCCCGCCGACCTGGTGGTGATGGCCGCCGGTATCCGCCCCAATGTCGAACTGGCGGAAAAGGCCGGCATCCCGTGCAACCGCGGGATCCTGGTCAACGACACGATGCAGACCTACGACCCGCGCATCTACGCCATCGGTGAATGCGCCAACCATCGCGGCACCGCCTACGGTCTGGTCGCACCGTTGTTCGAACAGGCCAAGGTCTGCGCCAACCACCTCGCCCAACTGGGCTTCGCCACTTACAAAGGCTCGGTCACCTCGACCAAGTTGAAAGTGACTGGCATCGACCTGTTTTCCGCCGGCGACTTCATGGGCGGCGAAGGCACCGAAACCATCACCCTTTCCGACCCCATCGGCGGCGTCTACAAGAAGCTGGTGATCAAGGATGACGTGCTGGTCGGTGCCTGCCTGTACGGCGATACGGCAGATGGCGGCTGGTATTTCCGCCAGATCCGTGAAAACCATGCCATCAGCGAGATCCGCGATCACCTGATGTTTGGCGAGAACGCCTTGGGCGACGTTGGCCACCAAGGCCAGGACAAGGCCATGAGCATGGCCGACAGCGCCGAGGTCTGCGGCTGCAACGGCGTGTGCAAGGGCACCATCGTCAAGGCGATCCAGGAACACGGGCTGTTCAGCGTCGATGATGTGAAAAAACACACCAAGGCTGCCAGCTCCTGTGGCTCCTGCGCCGGCCTGGTGGAACAGATCCTGATCAACACCGTCGGTGGCGCAGCGGACGTCAAGCCGAAAAGCGAAAAGGCCATCTGCGGTTGCAGCGACCTCAACCACGGCCAGATTCGCCAGGCGATCCGCGACCAGCACCTGCTGACCATCGCCGGGACCATGAGTTACCTGAACTGGCGCACCCCGAACGGCTGTGCCACCTGCCGTCCGGCATTGAACTACTACCTGATCTCCACCTGGCCCGGCGAAGCCCAGGACGATCCACAATCGCGGCTGATCAACGAACGCGCCCATGCCAACATCCAGAAGGACGGCACCTACTCCGTGGTCCCGCGCATGTGGGGCGGCGTGACCAATCCTTCGGAACTGCGACGCATCGCCGACGTGGCCGACAAATACAACGTGCCCATGGTCAAGGTCACGGGCGGGCAGCGCATCGATTTGCTCGGAATCAAAAAGCAGGACCTGCCGGGGGTCTGGAAAGACCTCGACATGCCGTCCGGCCACGCCTACGGCAAATCCATCCGCACCGTGAAGACCTGCGTAGGCAGTGAGTTCTGCCGCTTCGGCACCCAGAACTCGACCCAATTGGGCATCGAGCTGGAGCATGACCTGTTCAACATGTGGTCGCCGCACAAGGTGAAACTGGCCGTCTCCGGCTGCCCGCGCAATTGCTCGGAAGCCGGTATCAAGGACGTCGGCATCATCGGCGTCGACTCCGGCTGGGAGATGTACATCGGTGGCAACGGCGGGATCAAGACCGAGGTGGCGGAGTTCTTCGTCAAGCTCAAGACCGCCGAAGAAGTGCGCGAATACAACGGCGCTTTCCTGCAGCTGTACCGCGAGGAAGCCTTCTACCTTGAACGCACTGTGCATTACATGCAGCGAGTCGGCATGGAGCACATCAAGAAAGCCGTGCTGGAAGACCCCGAGCGGCGCAAGGCCCTCCACGAACGCCTGAAGTTCTCCCTGTCGCTGGAACAGGACCCTTGGAAGCAACGCCTGGAACAACCTCAGCTCAAGAAAGAGTTCGAGGTCATTCCCGTGAAAAACCTGGAGGTGCCGGCATGAACTGGCTGGATATCTGCGCACTGGAGGAGATCAACATCCTCGGTTCGCGCATCATCAATGGTCCTGAAGGCGATATCGCGATTTTCCGCACCAGCGACGATGAAGTGTTCGCCCTCGATGACCGTTGTCCGCACAAGGGCGGGCCGTTGTCACAAGGCCTGGTCTACGGCAAGCGCGTGGCCTGCCCGCTGCACAACTGGCAGATCGACTTGGAAAGCGGTCAGGCCCAAGCCCCCGACGTGGGCTGCGCCCATCATCATTCGGCCCGGGTCGAAAACGGCCGGGTGCAGTTGGCCCTGCGGGACGCAAGCTGATGAACCGCCAGACCACTGCCTCGACCTGCTGTTACTGCGGGGTCGGTTGCGGCGTCCTGATCGAGCATGACGACGAGCGCATCCTCGGCGTCAGCGGCGATCCGGCCCATCCGGCCAATTTCGGCAAACTGTGCAGCAAGGGTTCCACCCTGCACCTGACCGGCGACCTGGCCGCCCGCGCCCTGTATCCCGAATTGCGCCTGGGCAAGGGCCTGGCCCGGGCCCGTACCGACTGGGACAGCGCCCTGGATCACGCCGCCAGCGTGTTCGCCGATACCATCGCCGAACATGGTCCGGACAGCGTGGCCTTCTACATATCCGGCCAACTGCTGACCGAGGATTACTACGCTTTCAACAAACTCGCCCGGGCGCTGGTGGGTACCAACAACATCGACAGCAATTCCCGGCTGTGCATGTCTTCGGCCGTGGTGGGCTACAAGCGCAGCCTGGGTGCCGATGCCCCCCCTTGCAGCTATGAAGACCTGGAACTGAGCGACTGCGTGATGATCGTCGGCAGCAACATGGCCTACGCGCATCCGATCCTGTTTCGACGCCTGGAAGCTGCAAAATCCCAACGGTCCCAGATGAAAATCATCGTCATCGATCCCCGTCGCACCGACACTTGCGACCTGGCGGACCTGCACCTGGCGATCCTGCCGGGCACCGATGTCGCCCTGTTCCATGGGATCTTGCACTTGCTGCTGTGGGAAGACTGGGTCGACCGCGACTTCATCAAGGCCCATACCGAAGGCCTGGCGGACCTGAAGAACCTGGTGCGCGACTACACTCCCGCCATGGTCGCCCAGTTGTGCGGCATCAGCGTCGAGCAATTGCATCAGTGCGCCGAGTCCATTGGTAACGCGTCGAGCTTCCTGTCGTTGTGGTGCATGGGCCTTAACCAATCCACCGCCGGCAGCGCGAAAAACAGCGCACTGATCAACCTGCACCTGGCCACCGGACAGATCGGCCGGCCGGGCGCCGGTCCTTTCTCGCTGACCGGCCAGCCCAATGCCATGGGCGGTCGCGAAACCGGCAGCCTGTCGAACCTGCTGCCCGGTCATCGCGAAGCCGCCAATCCCGAGCACCGGGCCGAAGTCGCTCGCTACTGGGGCGTCGAGCAGCTACCCGCCACCACGGGCCTGAGCGCCATCGAACTGTTCGAGCAGGTGCGCAACGGCAAGGTCAAGGCACTGTGGATCGCCTGTACCAACCCTGCCCAATCGATGCCGGACCAGACAGCGGTGCGAGAGGCCCTGCAGGCCTGCCCGTTCGTGGTCCTGCAAGAGGCTTTCCGCACCACCGAGACCGCCGGATTCGCCGACCTGCTGCTGCCGGCAGCCAGCTGGGGCGAGAAAGAAGGCTCGGTGACCAACTCCGAGCGGCGCATTTCCCACGTTCGTCGGGCCGTTGCCGCACCGGGCGAAGCCCGAGCGGACTGGGCAATCACCGTGGATTTCGCACAACGCCTGGAAAAACGCCTGCGCCCCGGCGAACCCAGCCTGTTCGATTTCGATGCGCCGGCCCAGCTGTTCGACGAATACAAGCAACTGACCCGAGGTCGCGACCTGGACCTGTCGGGCATCAGCCATTCGCTGATCGACCAGTTGGGTCCTCAGCAATGGCCGTTCCCGGAGGGCGCCACCGAAGGCACTCCGCGCCTGTATGTGGATGGGATTTTCCCTACCGACAGCGGCCGTGCCCGCTTCGTGGCCGACCCCTATCGCGCCGCCAGGGAGCTGCGCGATGCCCGCTTCCCGTTGACCCTCAACACCGGCCGGCTGCGGGACCAGTGGCATGGCATGAGCCGCACCGGAACCGCTGCGCAGTTGTTTGGCCATGTGAACGAGGCCGTGCTGAGCCTGCATCCCGACGAACTGCTTCGCCATCACCTGCAGGCCGGCGACCTGGTCAGCCTCAAGAGCCGTCGCGGCGCCGTGATCGTGGCCGTGGACAGCGATGAAAGCGTGCGCCCCGGACAGGCGTTCCTGCCCATGCACTGGGGCGACCGGTTCCTCAAGGGCGGGGTCAATACCCTGACGCAACCAGCCTTCGATCCCTTGTCGAAACAGCCGGAACTCAAGCACAGCGGCGTGCGCCTGGAACCGGTGAACCTGCCCTGGCAGCTTTACGCCCTGGTCGAAGGCGATGTCCAGCTGCACCTGGAGACCTTGCGACCGCTGTGTGAGGCGTTTGCCTACGTCAGCCTGAGCCTTACCGGCCGTGAGCGTCCGGCGCTGCTGATTCGCGCCGCCAGCGCCCTGGCCCCCGAACCGCAATTGCTGCACGCGATTGACGAACAACTGGGCCTGATCGAGGGGCCGGTGCTGGCCTATGACGATCCGCGTCGCGCCATCGGCAAACGTGTCCGCATCGAAAACGGCCGTATAACGGCCATCCGCCTGGCCGGCGAAACCCTGGCCCGGCACTGGCTGCAGAACCTGTGGCTGGAAGGCCGTGCCGACGAGCAGTTGCGACGCTGGTTGCTGGCGCCCTTGAGTGCACCACCAGGCAATACCGGCGCCGCGCTGGGCGGCGGCAAGACCCTGTGCAACTGCATGAACGTCAGCCAGCGAGCGGTCTGCGCGGGCATCGAACGCGGCCTGGACCTGCAAGGGCTGAAACAGGAACTGGGTTGCGGCACGCAATGCGGTTCCTGTGTACCGGAAATCAAGCGTCTGCTGGTCGCCACTGCGCGGCCGGTGGCGGCAGTCTCGTGAGGAAAACACTATGAACGCAAAAGTCTGGCTGGTGGGTGCAGGTCCTGGCGACCCGGAATTACTGACCCTCAAGGCCGTGCGCGCCCTGCGCGAAGCCGACGTGGTGCTGATCGACGATCTGGTCAATGGCGCCGTGCTTGAGCATTGCCCCACCGCACGCGTCATCGCCGTGGGCAAACGCGGCGGATGCCGATCCACGCCACAAGCTTTCATCCATCGCCTGATGCTGCGCTATGCCCGCCAAGGCAAATGCGTGGTACGCCTCAAGGGCGGCGACCCGTGCATTTTCGGCCGGGGTGGTGAAGAGGCGCAGTGGCTACGTGAACACGGTGTCGACGTTGAGCTGGTCAACGGCATCACCGCCGGCCTGGCGGGCGCCACCCAGTGCGACATCTCGCTGACCCTGCGCGGGATCGCCCGGGGCGTGACGCTGGTCACGGCCCACACCCAGGACGGCAGCAGCCTGAACTGGCAGGCGCTGGCCCAGAGCGGGACGACCCTGGTGGTGTACATGGGGGTGGCAAAACTGAGTGAAATCCGCGAGCAACTGCTCAAAGGTGGCCTGGCGGCGAATACCCCGGTGGCCATGATCGAAAACGCTTCCCTGCCCCACCAGCGGGACTGCCGCAGCGACCTAGCCTCGATGGAAGCCGACGCCAGCACGTTCGAGCTCAAGAGCCCGGCAATCCTGGTCATCGGGGCAGTAGCGGCTGGCGCGCAGTTAACCCAGGCACAACAGACCTGGGTCCAGGCAGCAGCGTTGTAACCGCAAACAACAAACCTGTGGGAGCGAGCCTGCTCGCGATAGCGGTCAGTCAGTCAACCTCTCTGTTGGATGATCCGACGCATCGCGAGCAGGCTCGCTCCCACAATTGATCGTTGGCGCTCACAGAATCACCACTCACCGCAGCTATTGGTTCCTCATTTCATAAATCGCAGGCAAAGAAAAACCCGGCCTGAGCCGGGTTTTTCCACAAGCCTTGGGCTAATTACTTGCCTTGGGCTTCTACTTGAGCTTCTACGCGACGGTTTACAGCGCGGCCAGCTTCAGTGGCGTTGTCAGCGACTGGGCGGGATTCGCCGTAGCCAACAGACTGAACGCGGGACGATTCAACACCGTACTGGTTGGTCAGAACTTCCTTAACGGCTTTTGCACGACGCTCGGACAGCTTCTGGTTGTAAGCGTCAGTACCGACGGAGTCAGTGTGACCTTCAACAGTGGTGCTGGTCGATGGGTACTGCTTCATGAAGTCAGCCAGGTTCTTGATGTCGCCATAGCTGTTTTCTTTGACGACCGACTTGTCGAAGTCGAACTTGACGTCCAGCTCGACACGAACGACTTCAGCAACAGCTGGGCAGCCATCAGCGTCAACGGTTACGTTGGCTGGGGTGTCAGGGCACTTGTCGACGTTGTCGCACACGCCGTCATTGTCGCTGTCGGAGCAGACTTCAGCCGGAGCTGGAACTGGAGCAGCGGCAGGCTTGGAACCGCCACCGAAGTTCACACCGATACCGACGCTAGGAGCCCACTCGGTGTCGCCCTGGTCGATGTTGTACTGAGCTTCAACGCCAGCACGGGCGTAGAAGTTGTCGGTGAAGTACAGCTTGGCACCGCCGCCCACGTTGGCGAAGGTGGAACGGTTACGGCTGTTGCTGCCGTTCTGGTCGATGCTCTGGTCGGAGAAACCGGCCGAGACGTATGGACGCAGCATGTCACCTGGGTTGTTGAAGTGGTACAGGGCATCCAGAGCGGTGTTGGCGCCCTTGACGTTGGTACCGTCTTCAGTGCGTGCGTTGTGCACTTCGTCGTAGGCCAGACGCAGTTCTACGTCGTCGGTCAGGAAGTAACCGATCGAACCGCCGAAAAGGTTGCCGTTGTTTTTGAAGTCACGAGCGCTGTCGAATTGCTCTTTCTTGGCGAAGCCTTCGATTTCAACTGCGCCTTGGCCTTGTGCCAGCGCGCCGAACGAAGTAGCGGCAATAAGAGAACCAATGGCAAAGCCCAAGGTGTTTTTCAGTTTCATCCGTTAAATCCCCATCTGGTGATTGTGAAGCAGTCCCGCAAACCGGGGGACAACTCGGCGGCAAGTCTATCAGAACTTGCCTACACGTAAGAGATATTTGCGCCGAAGTTAAGTTTCAGCAATGCCTGCAAATTTCTCACGCAGCTTATCGAGAGCGCGCTTGTAACGCATTTTTGTCGCGCTCAAACCCATGTGCATTATGTCTGCGATCTCCTGGAACTCCAGTTCTGCGACAAATCGTAGCACCAGAATCTCCCTGTCGATCGGGTTCACATAAACCAGCCAGCGATCGAGTCCACCCTTTTCCTCGGGCTTGGGCGCCTTTTCATCAGACGCTTCCTCGAGAGGGTCCAGGCTCAACGCGTCCATCAAGCGACGCTTTCGCCGTTCCTTGCGATACTGTGTGATGCATTCGTTGTAGGTGATGCTATATAGCCATGTCTTGAACTTCGATTTCCCCTCGAAGTTCTTCAGGCCGTAAAGCACCTTCAACATCACCTCCTGACAGACATCGTCAGCATCGCGATCGTTCCCCAGATAACGTGCACAGACGTTAAATAATGTTCTCTGGTAACGGCGCATCAACTCTTCGTAAGCACGTGTTACGTGGAACAGCTCCGTATGCGCGCGCGCAACCAACTCCTCATCGGAGAGATCACGGGGGTCATAGCGCGTGGATAGCGATTGGGGTTTGTTCAAAACAAGTCGGGCCGACGGTCTAGGTCAATGTGCGCCGCAGCCTGCGATAGCAGGCATTTTGCGGCGGCATACATTAGCAGAGTTTGCCGGGTTAGCGGCTACTCACATGCTGCTCCAGCAGGATCCGATTGGAGAGCGACACCAGTTCGCCCTCATCGGTCAGCAATGTGGTCTTCACCGTGCCGATCTCCTCGATCTGGCCTTCGACCTCGCCAACACGCACTTGTTGTCCAACCTCATACAGCTCACGCACATAGATTCCCGCAAGAATCTGGCCGGCGATTTCCCGGCTTCCCAGTCCCATGGCCAGCGCAATCGCCAGACCAACGGTAATCAATACGATCACGATCACATGGTTGAGCAGGTCGGTCTTGACCTCCAACTGGCTGATCGCGACGGAAATGCTGATGATGATCACCAGGCCCTGGGCGATACGTCCAAGACCCGATGCATAATCCAACCCCACGCCTTCGGCCGCGCCGCGCACCAGGCCGTTGACCAGTTGCGCCAGCAGCACCCCTACCAGCAACACCAGCGCAGCGCCGAAAACCTTCGGCAGATACAGCGCAAGCATATCGAGCGTAGCTGAAACTCGTTGCAGGCCAAGGGATTCGGCTGCGGAAACCAGGAAAATAAGCAATACGAACCAATAGACGATCTTGCCGATCAGCGTCGAGATCGGCACCTGGATACCGCCACGGGACAGCAGCTTGGTCAGGCCGGTGCCCCCCATCAGACGGTCGAGGCCCAGCTTGGCGAGCAGCTTGGACAGCAGCGTGTCGAGCAGCTTGGCCACCACGAACCCCAGCAACACCACCACCAGGGCGCCGAACAGGTTGGGGATGAAGTTAGCCACCTTGGTCCACAACGCAGTCATTGCCGCGACAAGGCTCTGGGTCCAGAGATTCAATTCCATATTCAGTCAGCCTTATGAGCGGTGCGAGTAGCAGGTTTACGACGGGAAACCGGCGAGACATGGGCCGAGCCGTTGTTCAAGGCGATCATCAGCGCGGGCAACCAGCGGCCCAGCAGGCTGAAAAGATCGCCGGCGCCGACCTGGCGGTTGGCGGTTTTCAGTACACGTCCCAGGCAGGCATCGTCGTCGCGGCTGGACGGCGAGGCCTTGAGCATGTCGCGCAAAGACTGTTCAAACGGATCGTGCATATGCACCTCTCGTGATGTCTGTGGAAGACGCGATCAGAATTCTTCGGGTCACATGAAACCCATCACACCCAGCGCAAGCGGCGGAACAGCCACCATTGCCCCAACGCCACGCAGACCATCAGCAGGCAAGCGGCGAGGAAGCCGTACGGGCTTTCGGAGAACGGAATACCGCCCACGTTGATGCCCAGCAGACCGGTGAGAAAACTCATCGGCAGGAAAATCCCGGTGATGATGCCGAAGCGGTACATGGTGCGGTTCATGCGCACGGAAAGACGCCGGTCCTCGGCCTCCAGCACCAGCCCCACGCGCTCGCGGGCCAGTTCCAGCTCCTCGAGGTAGCGGGTCAGGCTGTTGTTCAGTTCATTCCAGTAGTCACCGTCGTCTTCGACGAACCAGGGCAACTTGAGCCGCGACATCTGGCCGAAAATGTCCCGCTGTGGAGACAGGAAGCGCTTCAGTCCGGCCGCCCGCCGACGGATGTGCAAAATGGCGTCGTGCTCGGGGGTGTACCGTTCGTCGGCATCGAGTTTTTCTTCCTCGCCGTCGACGATTTCCGAGAGATGGGACACCAGGTCCTGCACTTTGTCGGTCAGGTATTGCGCCATATAAAGGATGAGTTCCGAAGAGTTTCTCGGCCCCTCGCCCTCGGCCAGGTGCGCCAGCAGTTCATCGGTGGCGCGCAATGGACGAAGGCGCAGGGAAATCACCCGCTGGGCAGACGCGAAGATGCGCACCGAGACCATGTCTTCCGGCTCGGCCCCCGGGTTGAGGTTGATCCCCCTGAGAAACAGCAGCAGCTCGGCGTCGGGCAATGGCAGCAGGCGTGGCCGGGTGTTCTCCTCGAGCAGCAGGTCACAGTTGAACTCGCTGAGGCCGCTGGACTTGCGCAGCCAGGTGTGGGTCTGCGGATGACTGCGATCCCAATGCAACCACAGGCTTTCATGCGCCTGCAGCTGCAGATCGTCCAGTTCGGTCCGGGCTATCGAACGCGCACCACCTTTACCATCCAGCACCAGGGCATGCACCAGCCCCCATTGCGCGTTTTCTTCCTCGAACATCCTCATCCCTTACGGCTTTGACGCTTCATTCAGGCATTTGCAGCGGGCTGGGCGAAACGATCACGCCGTTATTGTCCGCATAGACATATTCGCCCGGACGGAAGGTCACGCCGGCAAACGTCACGGCTACATTGAGATCGCCGATACCGCGTTTATCGGTCTTCATTGGATGGCTGGCCAGGGCCTGGACGCCGAGGTCGGTCTGGGCAATGACATCCACATCGCGGATGCAGCCGTAGATCACAAGGCCCTCCCAACCGTTTTTCGCAGCCTTTTCGGCGAGCATGTCCCCCAGCAAGGCCCGACGCAGGGAACCGCCGCCGTCGACCACCAGCACCTTGCCGTTGCCCTTGAGCTCAACCTGCTCCTTGACCAGCGAATTGTCCTCGAAGCACTTGATGGTCACGATTTCGCCACCGAAGGAATCGCGGCCACCGAAATTGCTGAACATCGGCTCCACCACCTGAACCAGGTCCGGGTAGGCGTCGCACAGGTCGGGCGTGAGGTAATGCTTCATCGAATGACTCCCGCAAGGGCCCTGGAAGGGCTGAACGTCAGGCTGAATGAATAACCGTTTATGACCGAAACAGCGTAGCGCGTCATATCTTAGCCGTAAGCCGGGCAGAGCGGAATGCCCCTGTCAGAGCTCCCGCTTCAAACCGCCTCGGCCAGAATGGGCTGGCTCGCCGGCAATGGCGCGCATTGTTCCTCCAGCCAACGCACCACCAACGGCCATACTTCGGCCTGCGCGGCCTTGCTGACCAGCATTTCCACATGGCCGAAATCGTCGCTGAAGCCCTGCTCCCGGCCCAGGCAGACGAACTGCTTATGGGCGGAGCCGACCTGGTCGAAGAGCTTGCGGCAGGCCCAGGTCGGATCCTGGTGGTCGCCACTGGCACTGACCGCCAGTACCGGCACCTGCACATCGGCCAGGCCCGCCCACCAGTTTTTTTCAGCGTCGCCGAAACGCCCGAACAGGCCGTACCAGCGCATGCTCTCCAGTGCCAGGCCGATGGGCTCGTCCTCCGGGCCACGCTTGAGCCTGGAACCGGAGAGTTGGGCAAACCGCTTGAGGATAAACCGACCGCCCCACTCCACTGGCGGGATCTTCAACGGCCAGTAGGTTCGACTGACCTGGGTCCCGAAAAACGCCGCCGACGCCACGGCCGGCTCCCCCAGGTAATGACCGCCCAGGGCCGCAGCCAGGGTAATGCCGCCCAGGGAGTGACCGATCCAGTGGGGCACCTGCCCGCTCTGCTCACGGACAAAGGCACCGATGGCCGGCAGATCGTAACGGGCATAATCGGCCACGCGGTTCTTGCGGTAGTCCAGGTTGCGCTGGGACAGGCCGTGACCGCGCATTTCGGGAATCCACACGTCGAACCCCAGTCGCGCCAGGTAGGCACCCAGGCCCAGGCCCTTGGGCGAATACCAGAAGCGCCGGTTGGAAAAACTGCCATGCAACAGGATCACCGGAACGCCACGGACCGCTTCGGTGGCATCGGCCATGCCCAGGCGCGTGACGGCCAGTTCGACGCTGTGGTCCGGACTGTTTCCAGGTTTCAAACGATAGACATCTTCGCTCAGATCGCCACGCCGCTCGGCGCTGATCAGGGCGACAGGAAAAAGGTCGCTGCTGCTTTGCATAATCTTCTTGCACAAAAAAAGACGACTGTGGGAGCGAGCTTGCTCGCGATTGCGGCGGATCAGCAAAATAATCTTGGCTGACACACCGCTATCGCGAGCAAGCTCGCTCCCACAAAGGTTACCCGGCTTACATTACCGGTGAGGCCCCTTCACGCGATCAGACCGCGCCTTGCCCCTCGGCCAGGAAGAACCAGGTTTCCAGCACGGAGTCCGGGTTCAGCGAAACGCTTTCGATGCCCTGCTCCATCAGCCACTTGGCCAGGTCCGGGTGGTCCGAAGGGCCCTGGCCGCAGATGCCGATGTATTTGCCGGCCTTGTTGCAGGCGGCGATGGCGTTGGCCAGCAGCTTCTTGACCGCCGGGTTCCGCTCGTCGAACAGGTGCGCGATGATCCCCGAGTCGCGGTCCAGGCCCAGGGTCAGCTGGGTCAGGTCATTGGAGCCGATGGAGAAGCCGTCGAAGAACTCGAGGAATTCTTCGGCCAGGATGGCGTTGGACGGCAGTTCGCACATCATGATCACGCGCAGGCCGTTTTCGCCACGGGCCAGGCCGTTTTCCGCCAGCAGGTCGACGACCTGGCTCGCTTCGCCCAGGGTACGCACGAACGGCACCATGATCTCCACGTTGGTCAGGCCCATGTCGTTGCGCACACGCTTGAGGGCGCGGCACTCGAGCTCGAAGCAATCACGGAACGACTCGCTGATGTAACGCGAGGCGCCGCGGAAGCCCAGCATCGGGTTCTCTTCTTCCGGTTCGTAGAGTTTGCCGCCGATCAGGTTGGCGTATTCGTTGGACTTGAAGTCCGACAGACGCACGATGACCTTTTTCGGCCAGAAGGCCGCTGCCAGGGTGCTGATGCCCTCCACCAGCTTCTCGACATAGAAGCCGACCGGATCGTCGTAGCCGGCGATGCGCTTGTCGACGCTGTCCTTGATCTCGGATGGCAGGCCGTCGTAGTTCAGCAGTGCCTTGGGGTGCACGCCGATCATGCGGTTGATGATGAACTCCAGGCGGGCCAGGCCCACGCCGGCGTTGGGCAACTGCGCGAAGTCGAAGGCGCGGTCCGGGTTGCCGACGTTCATCATGATCTTGAACGGCAGCTCCGGCATGGCGTCCACGGAGTTCTTCTTGATGTCGAAGCCCAGCTCGCCTTCGAAGATGTAGCCGGTATCGCCTTCGGCGCAGGAAACGGTCACACCCTGCCCGTCCTTGAGCAGCTCGGTGGCGTTGCCGCAACCCACCACGGCCGGGATGCCCAGTTCACGGGCGATGATCGCCGCGTGGCAGGTACGGCCGCCGCGGTTGGTGACGATGGCGCTGGCGCGCTTCATCACCGGCTCCCAGTCCGGGTCGGTCATGTCGGAAACCAGCACGTCGCCGGCCTGGACCTTGTCCATCTCCGAGACGTCCTTGATGATCCGTACCTTGCCGGCGCCGATGCGCTGGCCGATGGCGCGACCTTCCACCAGCACGGTGCCGGTTTCCTTGAGCAGGTAGCGCTCCATGACGTTGGCCTGGGTACGGCTCTTCACGGTTTCCGGGCGGGCCTGGACGATGTACAGCTTGCCGTCGTCACCGTCCTTGGCCCATTCGATGTCCATCGGGCACTTGTAGTGTTGCTCGATGATCATCGCCTGCTTGGCCAGTTCGCTGACTTCGGCGTCGGTCAGGCAGAAACGGGCGCGGTCGGCCTTGTCCACATCGACGGTCTTCACCGAGCGACCGGCCTTGGCTTCGTCGCCGTAGATCATCTTGATGGCCTTGCTGCCCAGGTTGCGGCGCAGGATCGCCGGGCGACCGGCCTGCAAGGTGCTCTTGTGGACGTAGAACTCGTCCGGGTTCACCGCGCCCTGGACGACGGTTTCACCCAGGCCATAGGCGCCGGTGATGAATACCACGTCACGGAAGCCCGATTCGGTGTCCAGGGTGAACATCACACCGGCGGTGCCGGTTTCGGAACGGACCATGCGCTGCACACCCGCCGACAGGGCCACCAGCTTGTGATCGAAGCCCTGGTGCACGCGGTAGGAAATGGCACGGTCGTTGAAAAGGGAGGCGAAGACTTCCTTGGCCGCGCGAATGACGTTCTCCACGCCGCGGATGTTCAGGAAGGTCTCCTGTTGGCCGGCGAAGGACGCGTCCGGCAGGTCTTCGGCGGTAGCCGAGGAACGCACGGCGACAGCGATGTCGGGGTTGCCCTCGGACAGCTTGGCGAAGGCGGTGCGGATCTCGGTGTTCAGTTGCTCGGGGAACTCGGCTTCCATGATCCACTGGCGGATCTGGGCACCGGTCTTGGCCAGGGCATTGACGTCATCGACGTCCAGGGCATCGAGCGCGTCGTGGATCTGCTTGTTCAGGCCGCTCAGTTCCAGGAAATCACGATAAGCCTGAGCCGTCGTGGCAAAGCCACCTGGCACCGAAACGCCGGCGCCGGCGAGGTTGCTGATCATCTCGCCCAGGGATGCGTTCTTGCCCCCCACATGCTCCACATCATGGACGCCGAGCTTATCGAGGGAAACTACGTACTCTACCAAGGTGATCTCTCCACTAACTGTGTTGGAAAAGCTCAAGGCACCGGTGGCTCCGGGGGAGCGAGTGCCGGCGATATGGCCTGGACCTGGAAAATAAGTGAGAATGCGGGCCACTGGCGGCCGGCAAATCGCGCCTATCATATCCAAGAATCGTCATCAGCTTAAGGCCCAGGGCACAAATGAAACGATCTGCTTTCTTTATTTCCGATGGCACCGGCATCACGGCCGAGACCCTGGGCCAAAGCCTGTTGGCGCAGTTCGAAAACATTACCTTCACCAAGCTGACACGTCCGTACATCGATAGCGTCGACAAGGCGCGGGCCATGGTACAGCAAATCAATAAAGCCGCCGAAACCGACGGTTTCCGCCCGATCATCTTCGACACCATCGTCAATCAGGACATCCGTGAGATTCTCGCAACGTCCAATGGTTTCATGATCGACATTTTTTCCACCTTCCTGGCGCCTCTGGAACAGGAACTGAGCGAGCATTCCTCCTATTCGGTCGGCAAGTCCCACTCCATTGGCCATAACTCCAACTACATGGAGCGGATCGAGGCGGTCAACTTCGCCCTGGACAACGATGACGGTGCCCGCACGCATTATTACGACAAGGCCGATCTGATCCTAGTGGGTGTGTCGCGGTGTGGTAAGACGCCGACGTGCCTGTACATGGCGATGCAGTTCGGCATCCGCGCGGCCAACTATCCGCTGACCGAGGAAGACATGGAGCGCCTGCAGCTGCCCAGCGCCCTGCGCGCCCACCAGCACAAGCTGTTCGGGTTGACCATCGACCCGGATCGCCTCACCGCGATCCGCAACGAGCGCAAGCCCAACAGCCGCTATTCGAGCTATGCCCAGTGCGAATTCGAGGTGCGCGAGGTGGAAAACCTGTTCCGCCGGGAGAACATTCCCCATATCAACTCCACGCATTTTTCAGTGGAAGAGATTTCGGCGAAGATCCTGGTGGAGAAAGGGGTGGAGCGGCGGTTCAAGTGAACCCGCAACAACACAAAACCCCGTGGGAGCGAGCAAGCTCGCTCCCACGGGGTTTGTAGTACTGCAGGCTACTGCGCCAGACGCTTGACCAACGCCTGCCCCACCGTCAGCGCCGAGGCCGGATTCTGGCCGGTGATCAATTCCCGATCCTCCACCACGTGGGCAGTCCACGGTGTGGTGTTGCTGCTGTACTGCCCGCCAGCCTGCTGCAACGCGGTCTGCGGGTAGAATTTCATGCTCCCACCGTCCAGCAGCCCCTTGGCCAACTCTTCTTCCTGATTGCTGATTACCGTCATCCTGTACCCGGCATAGATCCAGTCGGCCTTGGCCGATACCTGGCCTTTAGTCAACTGGCCAACAAAGCCCTTGGCATCAGGCAGGGTCGACAGCAACGCGATCGGCCCGTGGCAGACCAGCGCAGTGGTCTTGCCCTTGCCATGGAAATGGGTCAACACCCGCCCCAGTGAGGCACTGGTGAGCAGATCCTGCATCGGCGCATGACCGCCGGGGATATACAGCGCATCGAACCGGTCCAGGCCCATCTGCTCGACACGAGCCAGGCTGACCACTGGCGATTGCGCGACCGAGGTGATCTTCAGTTGCGCCAGCAGTGCCTCGTAGTGCTTGAGTTCCGCCGCGTCATTGTTGAAGTACATCTTGTCTACCGAAGAGCGATCCAGGGTGGGGGCCTTGCCTTGCGGCGTGGCGAATGTCACCTGGTGGCCCGCGTCCAGCAACAGCTTGACCGGCTGCAGCAGTTCGTTGAGATAGAACCCGGTGGAGAAGACCTTGCCGTCACGCAGGTCCAGGTGATCGGCATCCGACAGGACCACCAGCACGTTATCCGCCTGGGCGGCGATACTGGTGACCGCCAGTGCGGCGGACAAGGCCAGGGTAGTGAGCTTTTTCATGATGACTCCGCAAGATTGGGTTGGGATGCGCTCACTGTATTGATGCCGCTATCGGCGATAAACTCGCCACACAGAACATCACCTGGCCCCTGGAGGCAACAATGCCCCGTCGATTCGATTATCTGGCTGATGTCGAAGCCTTCGTCACGGTCGTGGAGAAAGGTACGCTCAGTGCCGCAGCGGTGGCGCTGGGCACCACGCCTTCGGTTCTCAGCCGCGCCATCTCGCGGCTCGAAACCCGGCTCGGGGTGCAATTGCTGCGGCGCACTACCCGGCGGTTGAACCTGACCGACGCAGGCCTCCTGTACCTGGAACAGTCACGCTCGGCCTTTGCCATGATCGACGACGCCGAGCGGCGGATCCAGGGCCAGGACGGGCCCCTCACCGGCCGGGTGCGTCTGAGCGTGCCCACCACTTACGGCCATTACCGCCTGCCGCAATTGCTGGCGCGCTTCGCCGAGGCTTGCCCGCAGGTTCGGATCGAGCTGAGCATCACCAATCGCAACGTCGACCTGGTCGCCGAAGGCTACGACCTGGCGATCCGTCTGGGCCAGTTGCCGGACAGCGGACTGGTCGGGCGTAAGCTCGAGGATGCCCGCCTTTGCCTGGTGGCCGCGCCACAGTACCTGGAACGCGCCGGAACGCCCCGCCACATCGACGAGTTGACGGCCCACGCCTGCCTGCCCTTCGTGATGCCCAGCAGCGGGCGTATCGCGCCGTGGCTGTTTCGGGAAAACGGCGAAGATCGGGAATGGGTGCCGACGGGCAAGGTGCAGGTGTCTGACGACGTACTGGGTATCGTGTCCCTGGCCCAGGCAGGGATGGGCATCTGCCAGACCTATGACTTCATCGTCCGTGAGCGAGTAGAGCGTGGGGAGCTGCGGGTACTGCTGGATGACTTTGGCGGACGCAGTCGACCGTTTTCAGTCATCTACCCGCCCCATCGACAATTGCCGGCAGCGGCGCGGGCGTTGATTGATTTTCTGATCGAGCAATAGCTGGCAACGCCGGCCGACCTCCGTGGGAGCGAGCTTGCTCGCGATTGAGGAGTGCCAGCCGGCATTAATGTCGCCGATCCACCGCTATCGCGAGCAAGCTCGCTCCCACGGTGGCTGATGTGACTGCAAGGTTTGTATGGTCCCGCAGCCTTCCTGTGGAACCCTTTCTTGCTGCCACAGGCTCTACGTTCAGTGGGCCGCAGCCGCCTGCTCGTCCATTTTCTTGCGCAGGCTCAGCGGGCGCATATCGGTCCAGACTTCTTCGATGTAGGCCAGGCACTCCTTCTTGAAACCGCTTTTGCCAACGGTACGCCAGCCCTCTGGAACGGCCTTGTAGTCCGGCCAGATCGAATATTGCTCTTCGTGGTTGACCACGACCTGAAAGAGGATGTCCTCGCGGTCGAATACTGAAGTCATGTGTGTTTCTCCATCGTTGCTCGAGGTTCGCTGCAGCACATGCGCAGCCGGGGTATATAAGGAACGTCCGGGATCTGGGGAAAATTAGGTATCCGCCACGGCAGCCTTCAAGGCCCGTCCGAAGATTTCGGCGACCCGGTCGACTTCCGCCGCCGAGATGATCAGTGGCGGCAGGAAACGCACCACCGCACCCTGGCGCCCACCCAGCTCCAGGATCAGCCCGCGCTTGAGGCATTCACGTTGCAGCCCGGGAGCCAGGCGGGCATGGGCCGGCGGATGTCCCAAGGCATCCGGGGCGCCAGCCGGGTCCACCAGTTCGACGCCGAGCATCAGCCCACGGCCGCGTATGTCGCCCATCTGCGGAAAATCCCGTTGCAGGCTGTGCAGGTGATCGCTCAGGCGCCGGCCCATGGCGGCGGCATGAGCCGGCAGGTCGTGTTCCACCAGATAGCGCATCACCGCCGAACCGGCCGCCATGGCCATCTGATTGCCGCGAAACGTCCCGGCATGGGCGCCCGGCAGCCAGGTGTCGAGCCAGTCGCGATAAACCAGCACCGCCAGCGGCAGGCTGCCACCGATGGCCTTGGACAGTACCACCGCGTCCGGAATGATTCCGGCATGCTCGAAGGCGAACATCTTGCCGGTACGACCGAAACCGCTCTGGATTTCATCGACGATCAGGGCCACGCCGGCCTGCTCGGTGATCCGCCGCAGGCCGCGCAACCAGTCGACATCGGCCGGTATCACCCCGCCCTCGCCCTGCACCACCTCGACAATCACCGCCGCCGGCAACTGCACACCGGCCTCCGGATCGTTCAGCAGATTCTCCAGGTAGTGCAGATTGGCCTTCACCCCCTCGGCGCCGCCCAACCCGAACGGGCAGCGGTAGTCGTAGGGGTATGGCATGAACTGCACGCCGTTGGCGAGCAAGGCCCCCAGGGGTTTCTTCGGCCCCAGGCTGCCCATCAGGCTCAGCGCCCCCTGGCTCATGCCGTGATAACCACCCTGGAACGACAGGACCGTGCTGCGTCCGGTGGCGGTGCGCACCAGCTTGAGCGCTGCTTCCACCGCGTCGGTGCCGGTGGGTCCGCAGAACTGGATCTTCGCTTCGGCGGCAAACGCCGTTGGCAACAGGCCGAACAGGTCCTGGACGAAGCGGTCCTTGACCGGGGTGGTCAGGTCCAGGGTATGCAGGGGCAACTCGTCGGCCAGCACTTGCTGGATCGCCGCGATCACCACCGGATGGTTATGCCCCAGTGCCAGGGTGCCGGCACCGGCCAGGCAGTCGATGAAGGTCCGGCCCTCGACGTCCTCGACGTACAGCCCCCTGGCACGCTTGAGGGCCAGGGGTATCCGTCGCGGATAACTGCGGGCGTTGGATTCCTGCCGGCTCTGGCGGGCCAGCAGCGGCGATTCGTTGAACTGATAGAGCATCTCGGCCGGCACGGGGCTGACCCGCGCCGGTTCTGCTTCGATAAGGCTGTTGGCGACTGACATTTCTCGACCCCGCAATACACTCAAGTAGTGACCCAAACGGCATACCGCACAGATGCGCATCCGGTCGGGCGCATAGGCAGGTTTTCCTGTCATGGGAAACGCATCAGCACGGTGCGGATTTACCCTTCAGGCAAAGTTGATTGCACCGCCCCCGTCAGTGGCTTGTGCATGGCAATGGCCGCGATTCCGCCGATGGCAAAGGCCTCGGCACTCTGCTCGAAGCCCAGGTGCCGATAGAATCCCTGACTGGTGCGCGTGCTGTTGAGCCGCACCCGGGCGACACCGAGGTCCCCCAGCCACGCCTCGATGTCCCGCACCAGCGCCCGGCCGGCGCCGCGGCGAAACCATTCCGGTTGCACATAGCAGAATGCGATCCGGCCATTGACCGAAGCCATCGCGGTTCCTACCGGACGCCCCTGCAACCGCGCCAGGGTCAGGCGCAACCGCGGATCGGCCAGCCAGGGCTGTATGCGCGCGAGGGTGCTGTTGCGGGTCCAGGCCGCCACGAGGCGCGGGTCGTTACGGTGTTCGGCGGCACAACCGATGCGGATGCAGCGCTCGGCGATCCGGCTGATGATGCCGGCATCGCTGGGCGTGGCTGTGCTGATTTCGATGGGAGCTTGCATAGGCGCGGTCTTCCTCAGTCCTTGAGTCGAGCTGAAAAAAACATAGCCCCGCATGACCCGGGGGCGCCAATGGCAGGTCGTTACCGCAGATGTACGCTCGATGTTCGTAGGGACACAATCGATCCGCTCAACCGGGCAATGCCTGCACCGGCATCGTCAATTCAACCCGCAGCCCATCCGGACGACTGTCGAAATGCAGGCCACAGCCACAACGCTGGACAATGGCCTGGACGATCGCCAGGCCCAGTCCGCAGCCGGTGCTCTGGCCGCTGCGCCAGAAGCGCTGGGTCAGGTGCTGGAGATCGTCGGCGGCAATGCCGGGGCCGTGATCGCGGACCTTGAAGCGTACCCGCTGGCCGATCATTTCCAGGCTCAGTTCCACGTCGGTATCGTCCGGGGTGTGGCGCAGGGCGTTATCCAGCAGGTTGCGCAACGCGGCGATGGACAGTACCGCCGGCATCTGCACCGGCGCATCGGACAGGCCCGGGGCTACGTGCAAGCGAATTCGCCGGGAAGCGCCACCGCCCGCGTCCTGGATCGCCAGTCGCGCGACCTGCTCGGCGCTGCACTGCACGCCATCGTCGAACGACAGGCTGCCTTCGACTCGGGCCAGCAGCAGCAATTGTTCGAGCGTGCGGTGCAGGCGGTCGGCGCCCTCCTCGGCCCGGGCCAGGGATTGATCGCGGGCAGCGCCGTCGGTCATGCGCGCCACTTGCAGGTGCGTCTTGATGGCCGTCAACGGGCTGCGCAGTTCATGGGCGGCGTCGCCGGTCAGCCGGCGTTCCCGCTCGATGGTCTTGCCGATGCGCTGGAACAGCTGGTTCTGGGTTTCCAGCAACGGTCGCAGCTCGCTGGGCAGCGGATGAATCTGCAAGGGTTCCAGGGAGTCGGCACTGCGCCGCATCAACGCATCGCGCATGCGATTGAGCGGTGCAAGGCCCTGGCCGATCCCCAGCCACAGCAGACACAGGCACCCCAGCAGCGCCACGCCTACCGGCACCGAGGCGGCCAGCAGCACAGACATGTTCAAGGCTTCGCGCTCGATCTGGCGGTCGGCGGTGGTGATACGCACATCGCCTCGGGCCAGGGTGAAGCTGCGCCACGGCGCACCGTCGATCATCTGGTCGTGGAACCCCATTCTCTCGGCTTCCAGGGCCTGTTCCGGGGTGCTGTGGCTACGGGCCAGGATCTCACCGCGCAGGGAGCTGACCTGGCAGGCCATGCCCCCCGGGATGTTCAACTGTTCCGCGCTGAAATGTGTGCCCTCGCCCTTGCTAGGCATGGGCGGCAGCTGCTCCAGCAGCCCGGCCACCATCCGCGCCGACGCCACCAGGCGCTGGTCAAGGGAAAACATCATCTGGTTGCGCAGGTCGCTGAGCATCCATGCAGCAGCCAGGGCCCAGATCAGGATGAACGCGGCGCCAAGGGTCAGGCTCAGGCGCAATCGCAGGCTCATCATTTGGAAGTCTTCCCGTCGCCGGCCGGCCCCAGCCGATACCCCAGGCCACGTACCGTCTCGACAATCCCGTTGCCCAGCTTGCGCCGCAGGTGATGGATATGCACGTTCAGGGCATTGCTTTCCAGTTCGTCGCTGAAGCCGTAGACGCTGTCCTTGAGCTGTTCGGCGGACAGCACCCGGCCGCGGTTATGCAGCAAGGCCTGCAACAGCGACTGCTCCCGGCGGGACAGGTCTACCGGCTGGCCCGCCAGCATCGTTTCGCGGCTACTGGGGTCGTAGGTCAGGCTGCCATGCTCGATCAGGTTGACGCTGCGCCCCGCCACCCGCCGCAACAGCGTGTGCAGGCGAGCGGCCAGTTCCCGCAGGTCGAAAGGCTTGAGCAGATAGTCGTCGGCGCCGGCCTGCAGCCCGTCGACCCGATCGGTCACCGAATCGCGCGCCGTGAGGATCAGCACCGGAATCTCCAGGCCTTGCTGGCGCAATTGCCGCAGCAGCTTGAGACCGTCTTCGTCGGGCAACCCCAGGTCCAGCACCATGACGTCGAATTCGGCCACCGCGAGGATCGCCCGCGCCGCCGATGCCGTTGCCACGTGTTCGACGACCAGGCCCTGGGCCGTCAGGCCGGCGACGATGCCACTGGCGATCAACTCATCGTCTTCGCAGACCAGTACGTGCATGGTAAGCCTCGTGGAAAAAGGTACATTAGGCCGCCGGCCGATTAAGCCGACATTATGCGACGAGTACCGCCCCATGGGCGATCATTGCTGTTGACCCGTCGTCGCCGGGTTAATCGACGGTTAATCGCCGGTCGCCATTGTGCCCTCACTCGCTTCGTTCTAAGGCTTCTCTACATGCGTCGATTGTTTTTGCTGTGGCTGCTCCTGATCTCGGGCCTGGCCCAGGCCGCCAATCCCTTCGAGACAAAACCCGACTTCCTGCCGGTGGAAAAGGCCTTCGTGTTTACCGCCGAGCGCCTCGATTCCGGTGAGACCCAGCTGTTCTGGCAGATCGCCGACGGGTATTACCTGTATCAGCAACGGCTCAGGTTCGACGGCCTGGCCGAGGCGCAGAAACCGACGTTGCCCGAAGGCGAGGCCCACAGCGATGAGTTCTTCGGCGATCAACAGGTCTATCGCCAGGCGCTGGAACTGAAGATCCCGGCGGGCGCCACCGGCAAGATCAAGGTGGGTTTCCAGGGCTGCGCCGACGCAGGCCTGTGCTACCCACCCCAGACCCAGGTAGTCGACCTGGGCGGCGACGCTCCCGCGGCGGCCAATGGCGAAGCGGCGGACCAGGCCCTGGCCAGTGGCCTGCAGCAGCGGGCCCTGGGCTGGAGCCTGCTGGTGTTCTTCGGCCTGGGGCTACTGCTGGCATTCACGCCGTGCTCCCTGCCGATGCTGCCGATCCTTGCCGGGCTGGTGGTGGGCAGCGGCGCGGGTCCCCGGCGGGGCCTGGCCCTGGCCGGCAGTTATGTGATCAGCATGGCCCTGGTGTATGCCGCCATGGGCGTGCTCGCCGCGCTGCTGGGAGCCAATCTGCAGGCGCTGTTGCAGCAACCGTGGCTGCTGGGCGCCTTTGCGACGGTGTTCGTGCTGCTGGCTTTGCCGATGTTCGGTTTCTTCGAACTGCAATTGCCGGCCGCCCTGCGGGACCGACTGGAAAATGCCGGCCGCCAGCGGCGTGGCGGCAGCCTGCTGGGCGCCGGCGTCCTCGGCGCACTGTCCGGCCTGTTGGTAGGTCCTTGCATGACCGCGCCACTGGCCGGCGCACTGCTGTATATAGCCCAGAGCGGCAATGCACTGCACGGCGGGCTGATCCTGTTCGCCATGGGCATCGGCATGGGCCTGCCGCTGTTGCTGCTGGTGACCGTGGGCAATCGCTTCCTGCCCAAGCCCGGGGCCTGGATGAACGTGCTCAAGGGCGTGTTCGGCTTCCTGTTCCTGGGCACTGCGCTGCTGATGATTCGTCCGGTCATCGATGATTCGCTGTGGATCGGATTGTGGGGCGTGCTGTTGCTGATCGCCGCCTACAGCGCCTGGCGCCAGACCGAAGGTTTCGGTCGTACCGCCTACGTGTGCGGTAGCGCGTCGCTGTTGCTGGGGCTCTGGGGCAGCCTGCTGGTCATCGGTGCGGCAGGCGGCAGCGACGATTTCTTCCAGCCCTTGAAAGTCTACAGCGGCGGCCAGGGCGGCGCGGTGGTCGATGCCCGGGATGCCTTCGTCACGGTCAGCGAACCCGCGGCCCTGCAGCGGGAGCTCGACGCCGCCCAGGCCCAGGGCCAGTGGGTGCTGCTCGACTACTACGCGGACTGGTGCGTGTCCTGCAAGATCATGGAAAAACAGGTGTTCGGCCGTCCCGAAGTGCTGGACGCCCTCAAAGGCGTACGCCTGCTGCGCCTTGACGTGACTGCCGATACGCAGGCCAGCCGTGAGCTGCTGGGGCGCTATCAAGTGCCAGGGCCACCGAGCCTGCTGTGGATCGGTAGCGATGGCCAGGAGCGTCGCAACCAGCGGATCACCGGGGAAATCGATGCCAAGGGTTTCCTGGCACGCTGGAACGCCACCCGGGATGCTCGCTGATGCTGACGTTAACCCTGGGGACCTTCGCCATTGCCCTGAATCACCTGCTGTTGATCAGCGCCCTGGCATTGGCGACATTCGTTGGCTGGCGAGTGGCCCGGCGCGGTGGCGAGAACCCCGAATCGGTGCTGTTCGTGCTGTTCCTGCTCGGGCTCCTGGCGGCGCGGGTCGGCTTTGTCGTGGCTTATTGGGGCCATTACCGGGACGACCTGTGGCAGATCGTCGACCTGCGCGATGGCGGTTTCCTGGCCTGGCCCGGCATCGTCGCGCTGCTGATCGGCACAACGCTGTGGGCCCTACGTCGTCCGCCCCTGCGCCGGCCACTGGGCTTTGGCGTCGGCAGCGGCCTGTTGTTCTGGCTGGTGGCCACGATGTCCCTGACCCTCTATGAGCAGGGTACCCGCCTGCCGGACATCAGCCTGCGAAACGCCGAAGGCGAGACGGTAAAGCTCACCGATTACCAGGGCGGCCCCTTGGTCATCAACCTCTGGGCCACCTGGTGCCCGCCCTGCCGGCGTGAGATGCCGGTACTGGAAGAGGCGCAACAGCAGCGTCCCGACCTGACGTTCCTGTTCGTCAATCAGGCCGAAAGCATGCAAAGCGTCAGCACCTTCCTCGAAACCCAGGGCCTGAGCCTGGACAACGTTCTGTTCGATGGCAGTGGCCGACTCGGCCAGGCCGTCGGCTCCATGGCCCTGCCGACAACCTTGTTCTATGGCGCCGACGGCCGCCTGCTGGACAGCCACCTCGGTGAACTCTCGGAAGCGAGCCTGGCCCGCGCCCTGGAAAACTTCGAAACGCCGGGCTCGACCGCGGCGCCCCACCCCGTCACAAGGAAATCGCCATGCCCCGCCTCCGCCCTCTGCTGACACTGGCCTTCGCCACAGCGCTGTCCCAAGCCCCCCTGCTCCAGGCCGAGGAGTTGCCGGCAGCCATCAAGAAGATCGAAGCCAAGGGCGCGAAAATCGTCGGCACGTTCCAGGCACCGGACGGACTTCGCGGTTACGCCGCGCAATACCAGAACCGTGGCATGGCGCTTTACCTGACGCCCGACGGCCAGCATGTACTGCTGGGCAACCTGTACGACGCCGACGGCAAGGACCTGAGCGCCGAGCCGCTGCAGAAGCTGGTCTATGCCCCGATGGCCAAGCAGATCTGGAGCAAGATGCAAGCGAGCCACTGGATCGCCGACGGCAAACCGGATGCACCACGCACCGTCTACCTGTTCAGTGATCCCAACTGCCCGTACTGCAACATGTTCTGGGAACAGGCACGGCCATGGGTCAACGCCGGCAAGGTGCAGCTGCGCCACATCATGGTGGGCATCATCCGTGAGGACAGCCCGGCAAAATCCGCCGCGTTGCTGGCCGCCAAGGATCCTGAAAAAGCCCTGGAGAACCATGAGAAGGCCGGCAAGGGCAGCCCCCTCAAACCGCTCAAGGACATACCGCCGGCCATCCAGGCCAAGCTGGATGCCAACTTGCAGCTCATGGACGAACTGGAACTGTCCGCCACCCCGGCGATTTTCTATCTGGATGAAAAAGGCGACCTGCAGCAACAGCAAGGCGCGCCATCACCGGACAAGCTGGTGAAGATACTCGGGCCGAAGTAACTGGCGGCCACCGAAACCGCGCAGGAGCGGCAAGCCCGCTCCCACAGGTTTTTATCGTCGTCCACGACATCGGTTTTCGCCCCCCTCCACGGGTCGCGATGGCGGGGTCAGCGGCGTAGAAACTCCAGCAGCGCGGCGGTCACGAACTCCGCGTTCTCCAGGTTGGAGATATGCCCCGCTTGCGGGATCAACCGACAGGGGCAACCGATCAGCCCGGCCATCTCCTGGGCCTCGGACGGCGGCCGTGGCTTGTCCTGGTCGCCACACATCACCAGGGTCCGGCCGGCGTCCAGCTCCGGCAGGCGCGACAGAATGTTGTCCCGACCGAAGATGATCCGTCCCAGCGGCACGATGCTGTCGCGCAGACGGTCGGCCGGCAAGGCGGCCAGCGTGGCGCGGAACTGCTGGTACAGCGGCGACTGCGGCTCGATGCCCGGCCGGAAGAAAATCGGCACGATGATATCCAGCAAAGGTTCGGCAATGGCCCCGTTCGCCTCGATCTTGTCGAACAACGAGAAATAATACTGGCGGGTCGGCTCCGGCTCGACGCCCACATAAGTGTCCATCAGCACCAGTGCCTGCAGCCGCTGGGGCGCCGCCAGCGCCAACCGGGTGCCCCACATGCCGCCCACCGAAAGCCCCACCAGGCTGAAGTCATCAACGTCCAGTTGGTCCATCAGCCCCAGCACCTGGCGAGCCAGGTCGTCCAGGGAGGTCATGTCCTGCGGCAGACGCCCGGATTGGCCGTGGCCCCACAGGTCCGGGGCGATCACCCGGTAATGCCGGGACAAGGCCTCGATCTGCGGCGCCCACATGCCGTGGTCCCACAAATAACTGCTGCCCAACACCACCACCGGGCCCTGGCCCTGGTCGAGGTAGTGAAGCGATTGTCCATCAAGGGTTGCAAAGGGCATCGAGGACCTCCTTGTGAATATGGAAAGTTTGAATGCGCAAAAACCTCGGCAGCCTGCCGTGGCGTGCAGCGATCCGTCAATGCAAGGGATGATCCCGTCCGTAGGGTACCTGTCAGCTATGACAGTAGTTTTGCCCGGCCACCGGCGATAGGGTGAGGACTCGATCAACCATCACCGGATGGAGAACCGCCATGACCAAAGCCGAGCTTCAGGCGTTCGCCCAGGCACAAGTGGATCTTTTGAAGCCCAAAGCCGCCGATACCCAGAAAGCTTCCGGACAGCGGGCCAAAGGAAAACTGATGTTCTACGAGGCACTGCTGGCCGTTTACGGCAACACCCAGACCCCGGAACAATTCGGTTTGCTGGATGCCGTCAACGATACCTTCCAGGAAATCGGCGCATTCGCCTCCGGCGTCACCTTCTTCAGCGAACCGGAAGAATGCTGCCGCACCCCATGACGCGCCCACAGGGATTTAAGATCGCTGGATACCTCGCGACGAGAGGCGCAGGCCCCGCTCACACAGGGGCCTGCACAGAGATCATGCCATTTACAGCCCCTCCAGCTCGGCCATCAAGTCATTCAGCCGGTCCACCTTCTCCTCGGTGATTTCGCTGGCAGCCAATCCTTCGATGTAGTCGGCCAGTTCCTGGACCGTGCTGCATTCGAACATGGCCCGCAGCGGTACGTTGCGTTGCAGGGCCTTCTGTACCCGAGAGGCGATTTGCGTCGCCAGCAACGAATGGCCGCCCAGTTCGAAGAAGTTATCCCGTACGCCCACTCGCTCGACGTTCAGCACCTGCGCCCAGATATCCGCCAGGGTCTGTTCCAGCGCGGTGCCCGGTGCCTGGTAATCCTGGCTTTGCAACTGGCCGATCTCCAGGGCCGGCAAGGCGTTGCGGTCGAGCTTGCCATTGGCGTTCAGGGGCAGCCGGTCCAGCCATAGCCAATGCAGCGGCACCATGTATTCCGGCAGCTCGGCCCGCAGGCGTTGCTTGATGCGCTCCAGGCGTTCGGTCGCCGGCAGCGTCGAATCAGAAGCGACCAGGTAGCCCACCAGATGCTTGCCGTTGATCCCCTCCTGCACGCCCACCGCGGCATCGCGCAACTCCGGCTGCTCATGCAGCCGCGCCTCGATTTCACCCAGCTCGATACGATAGCCACGAATCTTCACCTGATGATCGATGCGGCCGACGTACTCCAGCACGCCATCGCTGCGCCGCCGCGCCAGGTCGCCAGTGCGGTACAACCGCTCCCCCGGCGCGCCGAACGGATTGGGCACGAATACCGGGGCAGTACGCAGCGGATCGCCGACATAACCACGTCCCACCCCGGTGCCCGCCACGCACAGCTCACCCACGGCACCCAGCGGCACCAGCTCCAGCGCGCCGTCGAGCAGGTACAAACGGTTGTTGTCGGTGGGCGTGCCAATGGGCAGGTAAGTGCCACGGGTCGACGCCATGTCGACACGGAAGAACGCCACGTCATCGGAGCATTCCGCCGGGCCGTAGGCGTTGACCAGGCCGATGGCCGGGTATCGCAACAGCCACTGATGGGCCAGCTCCGGGGGCATCGCTTCGCCAGTGGGCAACATCCAGCGCAGTCCGTCCAGGCTGACACGATCCTGGGCAAGCATGCCCTGGATCAGGGACGGCACGCTTTCCAGCACCGTGATGCCCTGGCGCTGCACATGTTCCAGCAACCCTTGCGGATCATGGGCGATGGTATTCGGCACGATGTCGACCCTGGCCCCGAACAACGGCGCGGCGAGGAACTGCCACACCGAGATGTCGAAACTCTGGGACGCCGTCTGGGCGATCACATCGGCCTCGCCCAGCGCCAGGTACGGCACCTTGCTCAGCTGATTGTTGAGCATGCCCCGCTGCTGCACCATCACGCCCTTGGGCTGCCCGGTGGAACCGGACGTATAGATCACATACGCCAGGTTGTCCGGCCCGCTATGGACTCCGGGGTTTTCCTGCGACGCATCGCTGGCCTGGATGTCTTCCCACACCAGCAGCTTCGGCCGCGCCGAACAGGCATGCTCATCCAGCAGCGCCAGCGCCTGGGCATGGCAGGCCTGGGTGCAGACCAGCAGCGGCGTGCGGCTCAGTTCCAGGATACGCCCCAGGCGCTGGCTCGGCAGGCCCGGGTCCAGCGGCAGGTACCCGGCGCCGGCCTTGAAGCTGCCGATGATCATTGCCAGCAGGTCCAGCCCCCGTTCGGCCAGCAGCGCCACCGGCTGATCGAGGCCTACGCCGCAGGCGATCAGTGCATGGCCCAGGCGGTTGCTGTGGGCGTTCAACCCGGCGTAGGTGTATCGGTTGTCCAGGCAGCTGGCCGCGATCCGTTGCGGATGGGCCGCAACCCGGGCCTCGAACAATTCCACATAGCTCTGGGCCAAGGGATAGTCGCGCCCACTCTGGTTGCAGCCATGGACCAGGAAGTCCTGCTCCTGCGCCGCCATCAGCGGCAGCTCGGCCATGTCACCGTGCAAGCCCTCCATCAGGGCCAGCAGCAATCGCTTGAACTCACCCAGCAGCCCCTCGACGGTGGACGCTTCGAAGTAGCGTCGGTCGTAAGACAGATGCAGCCCCAGGTCGTCCCCGGGATAGCAGACCGCCGTCAACGGGAAGTTGGTGTGGGTGCGACCCGAATCCGACGTGGCGTTGAGGCTGCGGGCGCGGTCCAGCACCGAGACTTGCACCGGAGCGTTCTCGAACACGAACAGGCTGTCGAACAGCGGCTGGCCCTTGGGCAGTTCGCTGACTTCCTGGATGCTCACCAGCGGCAGGTACTCGTATTCGCGCAGTTGCATGTTGCTGTCCAGCAACTGGCCCAGCCACTGGCGCACCGTACAGCGCTGCTGGTCCTCGGGCATCCGCACCCGCAACGCGACACTGTTGATGAACAGCCCCACCGTGCGCTGCATCTGCGGCAATTCCACCGGGCGGCCGGCCACGGTGACACCGAACAGCACGTCCCGGTCGCCGCTCACTCGCCGCAGCACCAGCGCCCACGCTGCCTGGGCGAAGGTGTTGACCGTCAGTTGGTGAGCCTGGGCCAGTTCGCGCAGCCGTGCGCCGTCCTTTGCCTCGAGGCGGGTGTAGCAGTCGCCGACGATCATGCCTGCGCTGTCACCGGCGTGTTCACGCAGGAACGGGCGGTCGGCGGGGATTGGCGTGGTCCGTTCGAACCCTTCCAGGTTGTGCTTCCACCACTGGCGGGCCTCGGCCAGGCTCCGATGCTGCAGCCAGCCGATGTAGTCGCGATAGCGGGGTGGAACGGCCAGCCGGGGCTCGCGGTTTTCGCCAAGGGCGGTATAGATCTCGAAGAAATCGTCCATCAGCAACGAGCGGCACCAGGCATCGATCAGGATGTGGTGATTGCTCATCATGAACCAGTAGCGCGCCTCGCCCACGCGGATCAGTCGCAGGTGGAACGGTGCCTGGTTCAACAGATCGAAGCCGGCCTCGCGCTCGCGCTTGAGCAGCGCCTGGAGCCGGTCTTCCTGCTGGTCCCCGGGTACCTCGCGCCAGTCGAGATAATCCACTGGCGTGTTGCCGGGCTTGTGGATGATCTGCAGCATCTCCTCGCCGACGTTCCAGCAGAACGAGGCGCGCAAGGCTTCGTGACGGCTCACCACCGCCTCCCAGGCTTGGGCGAAACGATGCGGGTCCAGTTCGCTGTCGATGCGGTAGCGGTCCTGCATGTAGTACAGACCGGTGCCCGGTTCCAGCAAGGTGTGCAGCAGCATGCCTTCCTGCATCGGCGTCAGTGGATAGACATCCTCGATCTGCGCAGCCGGCACGGGCAAGTGGTCGAGCTGCTCCTGGGACAGTTTCGCCAGCGGGAAATCCGACGGCGTCGGGCCGCCCGCCTCGTCCGTCAGGCAGTGCTCGACCAGGCGCTGCAACTCATCGAGGTACGCCGCGGCCAAGGTGACGATCGTCTGCCTGTCATGGCGTTCGCCACTGTAGGTCCAGCGCAGCACCAGCTCACCACCACTGACCTGGCTGTCGACACTCAGCTCATTGGGCAGTGGCGCATCGGGGTCGTGGATCGCCCCCAGCGCTGCGTCCAGTGGCCGGAACAGGGCGTCATGCCCCAGGGTCTGGTCAAGCTGGCCCAGGTAGTTGAAGGTGATCGACGCCTGCGGCAGGTCAGCCATCGCCTGGCGAGTGGCGTCGTCGGCCAGGTAGCGCAGCACGCCATAGCCCAGCCCCTTGTGCGGTACGGCGCGCAACTGCTCCTTGATGGCCTTGATCGATGCGCCGATATCTTCGGCCGACGGGCTCAGGCGCACAGGGTAGACACTGGTGAACCAACCCACGGTGCGGGTCAGGTCCAGATCGTCGAACAGCATCTCGCGGCCGTGCCCCTCGAGCTGGACCAGGGCCGACTCATGACCGCTCCAGCGGCACAGGACCCGGGCCAGTGCCGTGAGCAACAGGTCGTTGACCTGGGTGCGGTAGGCACTCGGCGCCTGTTGCAACAGCTGCCGGGTGCGCCCGGCATCCAGGCGCACACTGACCGTCTGCCCATGACGCTCCTGGAGAGCACCGTCAGGATGCGCGCAAGGCAACGCCACAGCCGGGCCGCTCAACCGGCGTTGCCAGTCGGCCAGTTCTTCGCGCAGGGACTCGCTGCCGGCATAGGCCTGCAAGCGCGCCGCCCAATCGCGCAATGGGCTGGTCTTGGCCGGCAGCCCGATCGCTTGCCCGGCCGTGATCTGGCGGTAGACGGTTTGCAGATCGTCCATCAGTACCCGCCACGACACCGCGTCCACCACCAGGTGATGGATGACGATCAGCAGGCGCTGCCCACCGTCGGGCAACCGGGCCAGCACTGCCCTGAGCAACGGACCGCCAGACAGATCGAGGCTGCGCTGGGTCTGCTCGAACAAGGCCTGGCAATGCTCCACGGAGTCGACGGACAGCGACTGCACCAGCGCGACGTCCGACAGCGGCCGATGCTCGGCGCGCCAGTGTCCGGCGGTCTGTGCAAAGCCCAGGCGCAGGGCGTCGTGCTGCTGCAGGACAGCCTGCAGCGCCTGTTCCAGATGTCCCGGGTCCAGGGTCATGGCCGGCTCCAGCAACAACGCCTGGTTCCAGTGGTGTCGATTGGGGATCGGGCACTCGAAGAACCAGTGCTGGATCGGTGTCAGCCCCGACTCGCCGCTCAGCAAGCCCTGCTCGGCGCTCAGCTGTTCGCTGCGGGTGGCGACAGCGGCCAGGGTCTGCACGGTCTGGTGCTGGAACAGGTCGCGGGGCGTGAAGTGGATGCCCTGCTGCCGGGCCCGACTGACCACCTGGATAGACAGGATCGAATCGCCGCCCAGCTCGAAGAAATTATCGTTGAGGCCGACCTGTTCCACGTTCAGCACCTCGCACCAGATGGCCGCCAGGGTCTGCTCCAGGGCATTGCTCGGCGCCACATAATGTTGCCGGTTGAGCTCAAGATCCGGCATCGGCAAGGCGCGACGGTCGAGCTTGCCGTTGGCGGTCAGCGGCATGCTCGCCAGCAGGATCAGGTGCGTGGGCACCATGTAGTCCGGCAGCTGTGCCTTGAGATGATGCTTCAAGGCTTCGCGCAGGACGCCTTGTCGTTCGGCGTCCTGGGTGGCGACGTCGGTCACCAGGTAGCCTGCCAATTGCTTGCCGCCCGGCATATCGAGGGCCAGTACCACGGCCTCGCGCACCGCGTCGTGTTCCAACAGGCGGGTTTCGATTTCCCCCAGTTCGATACGGAAGCCACGGATCTTGACCTGATGGTCGACCCGACCCAGGTATTCCACCAGGCCATCGGCACGCTGGCGCACCAGGTCGCCGGTGCGATAGAGCCGCCCACCTTCGGTGCAGAACGGATCGGCGACGAACCGCTCGGCCGTCATGCCCGGCCGCTGGTGGTACCCCTGGGCCAGGCCCGCGCCGCCGACGTACAACTCGCCTGTCGCGCCTTGCGGCACCAGGGCCAGGTCGGCATCGAGGATATAAGCCACCCGCTCACCGACCACACTGCCGATGGGCACGCTGGTCACGCCCTCCTCCAATTGCTCGGGTGCCAGGCACGCCAATGGCATGACCACGGTTTCCGTCGGGCCATAGGCGTTGAAAAACCGTGCCGGGCTGAACGCCGCGCGGATGCGCTGCAGATGCTCCCCGGTCAGGGCCTCGCCCCCCGTGATGCACATGCGCACGGGCAGGATCTGCCCCTGGGTCGCCAGCCATTGCGCCAGTTGGCTGCCATAGCTGGGCGTGAAACCGAGGACGTTGACGCCATGCGCGCGGATCAATCCGCAGATTTCCTCGGCGTCCCATTGCCCCTGGGCCCGCAGCACCACATGGGCGCCGCTGAGCAGCGGCACCAGCAGGCGCTCGGTGGCGGCGTCAAAGTTGATGGAATAGAAATGCAGCTCGCAGTCGTCCGGGCGCATGCCGAAACGCTGGATCACCGCCTGGCAGTGCATGGCGATTTCGCCGTGGGACACCACCACCCCCTTGGGCTTGCCGGTGGAGCCCGAGGTGTAGATCAGGTAGGCCTGGTGCTGCGGCAGGTTGATCGACGGCAATGGATGATCAGGATATTGCACCAATGCCGGACCATCCTCCTCCAGGCTCCAGCGTCCGACGCCGTCTGGCAGCGCACCGAGAGACTCGAACATTGCCCGGTCGCTGAGCAACCACGCGATGCCGCTGTCTTCGATCATGTAGTGCAAGCGGTCCAGCGGGTATTCGGGGTCCAGCGGCACGTAGGCACCGCCGGCCTTGAGAATCGCCAGCAGGCCGATGACCATTTCCAGGGAACGCTCCAGGGCCAGGCCCACCCGGACCTGTGGCCCGACGCCGCGCTCGCGCAGCATCCAGGCCAGTCGATTGGCGCGGCGTTCGAGTTCACCGTAGGTCAGGGTCTGTCCGGCAAAGGTCAAGGCCGGGGCATCGGGACGGGCCTGGGCCTGCTCGCTGAACAGCGGGTGCAGGCAGTGGTCCAGGCGATGCTCGCCGGGCTCGACACCCAGGTTGTCGAGCAACTGTTGCCGCTCGCCAGCGTCCAGCAGCGGCAGCTCGCTCAAGCGTCGGCCCGGATCGCTCAGCAGCGCCTCCAGCAGGTTGCGCCAATGCCCGGCCATGCGGGCGATGCGGGGTTCATCGAACAGGTCGGTGCTGTAGGTCAGGCAGCAACCCAGGCGATGATCCAGGTCGGTGACCTCCAGGTTGAGGTCGAACTTGGTGGCCCGGGCATCGTTCACCAGGTACTGCACGGTCATGCCGGCCAATGTGCGGCTCTGCTGGAATTCCCAGCGCTGGACGTTGCACATCACCTGGAACAGCGGATTGTAGGCGGCGCTGCGCGGCGGTTGCAGGGCTTCGACCAGATGATCGAACGGCAGGTCCTGGTGGGACTGGCCTTCGATGACTGTATGGCGCACCTGCTCGAACAGCTCGCCCACCGACATCTGCCCGTCGAGCTGGCAACGCAGCACCTGGGTGTTGAGGAACGCACCGATCAGCCCTTCGCTTTCCGGTCGGATCCGGTTGGCCACCGGCGCGCCGATGCGAAGGTCGGTCTGGCCGCTGTAGCGATAGAGCAGCACGGCCAAGGCGGCGGTCATGGTCATGAACAGGGTCAAGCCGTGTTGCGCGTTGAAGGCACGCACCCTGGCGGCCAGGTCATCGCTGAGGTCGAAGCGGAACAACTCGCCGCGATGGCTTTGCACCGTTGGCCGCGGACGGTCGGACGGTAGCTCCAGCAATGGGTGTTCACGGCCCAGTTGCGCGGTCCAGTAGTCCAGTTGCCGTTGGCGCTCGCCGGACTCCAGCCACTGGCGCTGCCAGACGCTGTAGTCCAGGTATTGCACCGGCAAAGGCTCCAGCGGCGATTGGCGGTCATCGACGAAGGCTTCGTACAACGCGCTCAGCTCCCGGGCGAAGATGTCCATCGCCCAGCCTTCGGTGACGATGTGATGCAGGGTCAGCACCAGGTAATGCTCCTGCTCCGCGGTCTTGACCAGGCAGGCCCGCAGCAACGGCCCGGTTTCCAGGTCGAAAGGCTTGTGGGCCTCGCTGTCGGCCAGCGCCTGCACCCGTTGTTCACGGACATCGGCGGCCAGCGCCGAGAAATCCTTCCAGTCCATCCGCAGGCCCACGTCATCGTGCACCTGCTGCCAGGCCACGCCGTCGGCACTGGGGAACGTGGTGCGCAGGGTTTCGTGTCGCAAGACCAATGCCTGCAAGGCCGCCTCGAAGCGCCCGACATCCAGCACCCCGCGCAAACGCGCCATGCCGCCGACGTTATAGGCCGGGCTGTCCGGCTCCATCTGCCAGAGGAACCACATGCGCTGCTGGGAATAGGACAGCGGCACCGGTTGGCTGCGATCGACCTTTTCGATCGGTGGCTGCCGGTTGGTCTGGCCACTGGCCTGGATCAAGCGTACCTGTTCGGCAAACGCCCCCAGTTCACTGTTCTCGAACAAGGCTCGCAGCGGCAACTCGACGTCGCAGGCCTGGCGGGTGCGGGAAATGATCTGGGTCGCCAGCAGCGAGTGGCCGCCGAGGGCAAAGAAATCATCCCGCAGGCCAATCCGGGACAGCCCCAGCACGTCGCGCCAGATATCGGCGAGCTGGCATTCGAGGGCGCTGACCGGCTCCACGTGGTCACGCCCCTGCCACTGCGGTTCGGGCAAGGCGTGGCGGTCGAGCTTGCCGCTGGGGCTCAGCGGCATGGCATCCAGGCGCAACACCTGCGCGGGCACCATGTAGTCCGGCAATTCGGCGGCCAGGGCGGCGAGGAGCCGCTGGTCCAGGTCGTCCCCGGTAAGATCTGGCGCGGTGTAGTAGCCGATCAATTGCGGACCGGCGGCGGTGTCGCGCACCAGCACGGCCGCCTGGGCGATGCCCTCCTGGGCCAGCAGCCGCGCTTCGATTTCCTGCGGTTCGATACGGAAACCGCGCAGTTTGACCTGCTGATCGAGGCGGCCGAGGTATTCGATCACCCCACCGGCGGTCCAGCGCGCCCGGTCGCCGGTGCGATACAGGCGCGCGCCCGTGGCGGCCAGCGGATCCGGTACAAACCGCTCGGCGCTCAGGCCCGGCCGGCCGAGGTAACCCCGGGCCAGGCCCAGGCCGCCGATGCACAGTTCGCCCGACACTCCGGACGGTACCGGGTTGAGCTCACTGTCGAGCACGCGACACAGCACGTTGCCCAGCGGACGGCCGATCGGCGAGCGCTCGCCATCGGCATCGCTGCAATGCCAGTGCGTGACGTTGATGGCGGTTTCGGTCGGACCGTAGCGATTGTGCAGTTGCGCCGTCGGCAGTTGCGCCAGCACTCGGCTGCGTAATTCGGCCGGCAAGGCTTCACCCCCGGAGAACACCCGGCGCAGGCAGGTGCAACCGGCGCTCAAGGGTTCGTCGACGAACAGGCTGAGCAGCGGTGGCACGAAGTGCAGCGTGGTCACGCCAAACTGTTGGACCAACTGGGCGATGCGGTGCGGGTCGCGATGTTCGCCGGGGCCGGCCAGGACCAGCGGGCAACCTGTGATCAAGGGCCAGAAGCATTCCCACACCGACACGTCGAAGCTGATCGGCGCCTTTTGCATCAGCACATCGGTTTCGTCCAGGCCATAGGTGGCCTGCATCCATTGCAAGCGTTCGGCCAGGGCCGCGTGGGTGTTGCCGACCCCCTTGGGCTGGCCGGTGGAACCGGAGGTGTAGATCACGTAGGCCAAATGATCGCCGTGCAGATGCAGGCCTGGCGGATTGCCCGGCCATTGCTCCAGATGCAAGGCATCCAGGGCAATCACGCTGATGCCTTCGCAGACCGGCAAGCGTTCGAGCAACGCGGTCTGCGTCAGCAGCAGATCGACGCCGCTGTCCTGGAGCATATAGGCCAGGCGTTCGGCCGGGTAATCCGCATCCAGCGGTACATAGGCGCCACCGGCCTTGATGATCGCCAGCACGCCGATGAGCAACTGCGGCGAACGCTCGGCGGCGATTGCCACGCACACATCGGGGCCAACGCCTTTGTCCCGCAGGTAGTGGGCCAGGCGATTGGCCTGGGTGTGCAGTTCGGCGTAGTCCAGGCGACCGCCCTCCCACAGCAGCGCGGCGCGTTGCGGCGTACGCCGGGCCTGCTCGTTCAGCAGCTCCGGCAACCATCGTGCCGCCGGTTCGCAAGGGGCCACACTCCATTGCTGCTGTTGCGCCTGCTCATCGGCGGACAGCAAAGGCACGTCGCCGATGGCCTGCTGCGGATCGGCGCAGACTGCCCGCAGCAGGTTGCAGAAATGCCCGGCCAGGCGCGCGATGGTCGCCGCCTCGAACAGCTCGTCGGCGTAGTCGAACGACAGCGTCAACCGCCCGTTGCGGTCTTCCTCGCTGTGCAGTTGCAGATCGAACTTGGCTTCGCGGCTGTGCCATGGCAGCTCATCGGCCAGCAATCCCGGCAAGCGTCGCAAGGCGCCCAGGTCGCGTTGCTGATGGTTGAACATCACCTGGAACAGCCCTTGTTCGCGAGCCTGCGGGAAGGCTTCGAGCAGTTGTTCGTAGGGAAGGTCCTGGTACGCCTGGGCGCCCAGCGTGGCCTCCCGGGCCTGGGCCAGGAGCGCGGCGAAGGACTGGCGCGAATCGACCTGCCCGCGCAGCACCTGGGTATTGATGAAGAAGCCGATCAGGCCTTGGGTTTCCAGGCGTGGACGGTTGGCATTGGGCACGCCGATGCGCAGGTCGGACTGGCCGGTATAGCGTTGCAACAAGGCCTGGAATGCCGCCAGCAGACACATGAACGGTGTCGCGTCGTGGGCCTGGGCGAGCTGGCGCAAGGCATCGCCGAGGCTCTTGTCCAGGCGCAGGCTATGACGCGCGGCGCTGCGAAGACGCTGGGCGCTGCGAGGATGATCGGTGCTCAGCGCCAGGACGGGATGTTCGTCTCCCAGTGTCTGTTTCCAATAGGCCAGTTGCCGCTCGGCTTCTCCCTGGGCGAGCCACTGGCGCTGCCAGCGGCCGTAGTCGGCGTACTGCAACGGCAGCGGCGCCAGCGCGGCGACCTGCCCCTGGGTCGCGGCGGCATACAGCCGCGAGAATTCGTCCACCAGCACATTCATCGACCAACCGTCGGCAATGATGTGGTGCATCGTCACCAGCAACTGGTGATCGTCCTCATCCAGGCGCACCAGCGTGACCCGCAGCAGCGGCCCCTTTTCCAGGTCGAACGGCGTAGTCGCTTCGGTTTCCCGGATCTGCCGGGCGCGGGCCTGGCGCTGATCGTTGGGCAAGTCCGCCAGATCGATTGAGCGCAGGTCGAATCCCGCAGCCGGATCGATCTGCTGCATGGCCACGCCATCGCGCTCCAGGAAACGCGTGCGCAGGGATTCATGGCGTTCGATCAGTTGCTGAAAACTGGCGCGCAGTGCGTTTCCGTCCAATTCGCCACGCAGGTGCAAGCCGCCGGGAATGTTATAGGCGCAGCTTGCAGGGTCCAGTTGCCAGGTGATCCACAAGCGGTTCTGGGCCAGGGACTGCGGCAATGCCTCATGGCGCGGCAACAGGCTGATCGTGTCCTGTGACGGGTTGCCGTCCTGTTGGCTGGCGGCCACTGCGGCCGTGAAAGCGCTGAGGGTCGGGGCTTCGAACAGCAGGCGCAGCTCCAATGTCACGCCCAGGGTTTCGCGCAGCCGCGCAACCACCTGGGTGGCGATGATGGAGTTGCCCCCCAGCAGGAAGAAATGATCGTCTCCCTGCACTTCGTCAACCTGCAACAGCTCGCGCCAGAGCTGGGCAATCTGCGCCTGCAACGGCGAGGTCGACGCCTGCGCACGGACACTTGCGACCTCGGTCGACGGGAACTGCGCATAGCTGTCGAGGCTGCCGTCGGCCAGGCGAGTGCGGCACGCCGAGCGTTGCAACTTGCCGCTGGACGTCTTGGGCAAGGCACCGGGATTGAGTAGCACCACCACGCTCGGCGCTTGCTGGCAGGCGTCGGCCACCACCTGGCGAAGGGTCTTGATCAGCGCCTCGGGCGGCAGGATTTTCTGCACGCTGCGGCTGATTTCCGCCGCAATGCCGATGCCTTCCTCGGTGCCATCGTTGACTGCGAAGGCCGCCACCCGGCCTTTGCGCACCACTTCCACCTCACGCTCGATAGTCTGCTCGATGTCCTGGGGATAAAGGTTGTGCCCGCGCACGATCAGCATGTCTTTCAAGCGACCGGTGATGAACAGCTCGCCGCCATGGACGAAGCCCAGGTCGCCGGTGCGCAGCCAGGTACGACCGTCATGCTGGACGAAGGTCTTGGCCGTGGCCTCGGGATTGCGCCAGTAACCATGGGCGATGCTCGGCCCGGTGGCCCAGACTTCGCCCACCTGCTGGTCGGCCAGCGGCTGGAGCGTATTGGGTTCGACGACCAGCACCCCGTGTCCGGGCTGGCCGAAACCGCAGCTCATCACCGCGCTGCCTTGCCCCGGCTCGGCGCGGTTCTGCGCCAGCGCCGCGTCGTCTATGCGCAATGAAGCAATGCCATGGCTGCGGGGCGTGCCGGCGACGAACAGGGTGGCTTCCGCCAGGCCGTAGGACGCCATGAAGTTTTCAGAGGTGAAACCGCACGCCGCGAACTTCTCGGCGAAACGTTCCAGGGTGTCGAGGCGGATCGGCTCGGAGCCCGAATAGGCCACCCGCCAGCCGCTCAGGTCGAGGCGCTGCAAGGCCGAGTCGCTGATCCGCTCGCTGCACAACCGATAGGCGAAATCCGGGCCGCCGCTGATGGTGCCACCGTACTCGCTGATGGCTTCCAGCCAACGCAACGGCCGGGCCAGGAAATACCCCGGCGACATCAGCACGCATGGCACGCCACTGAAGACCGGTTGCAGCAGGCCGCCGATCAAGCCCATGTCGTGATACAGCGGCAGCCAGCTGACGATGACGTCGTCGGGATTCAGGTCGATGCCGAAGCCATGGCGGATCAACAGCTCGTTGGCCACCAGGTTGCCATGGCTGACCTGCACCCCCTTGGGCAATGCAGTGGAGCCGGAGGTGTATTGCAAAAAGGCAATGTCATCGTCCTGCAAGGTCGGCGCGACCCATTGTCCGGCACGTGCCGGGTCGAGGCTGTCGACGCATAGCAACGGTGGTGCGGACTCGATGGCCTGCAAGGCTTCGCGCAGATCGCTGCTGGTGAGCAAAAGGCGCGGCTCGGCGTCGGCGATGATCGACAGCAGACGTTCCTGGTGATGACGACGGGCCGACTCCGGTGGATAGGCCGGCACGGCGATCACACCGGCGTACAGGCAACCGAAAAACGCCGCGACATAATCGGGGCCGCTGGGAAACAGCAGCACCGCGCGATCGCCGACTGTCGCCTCGGCCTGCAAGGCGGCGGCAATGGTGCGGGCGCGCAGGTCCAGATCGCGATAACTCAGCACCACGCTCTGCTCCGGCGTGTCGGCAAGGAAGCGCAAGGCCACGCGATCCGGCGTCGAGGCGGCGCGGCGCTGGAGGGCATGGGCCAGGGTGCTGGGAAGTTCGAACGCGTCGGTCATGAGGTTTCCTGCCTGAAATTCGGCTTGCAAGTGATATCCAGTCTTCTTCCATCGCACGCCATCGACGGCATGCGGGACGCGGTCATAGCCGACCGCGCGAGGCAATGGAAATGCGTTGCGGCATCCGGGCTGCCGCCCGAAACCGTCACCCATGAGAACGGATCACGCCGGCAAATAATTAGTCAGCGAGCAGGCCCACCGAGCCATTGGCAAGCGATCGCCCTGCGGCAATGGGTCGCGGCGGCCCATGTTGAACAATTGCCATCAATAATTCTTCTTCTCAATTGACAATCATTATCATTCAGCCTAATTTGGCGCTCGATGCGCAGGACGCCGCCAGTTAACCGCTTGTCCTGCTAACTTTTTGCAGCAAGGTGAATTCCATGACGGAACAAGTATCCACAAGCAGGTGCGACTCACCGTTACTTCAGGCGTTCGTCGATAACCGGATGATCCTGGTCAAGATCGCGGCGCGCATCACCGGTTGCCGGTCTCGCGCCGAAGATGTGGTGCAGGATGCGTTTTTCCGGCTGCAATCGGCGCCCCAGATCACCTCTTCCTTCAAGGCTCAGCTCAGTTACCTGTTCCAGATCGTGCGCAACCTGGCGATCGATCACTACCGCAAGCAGGCGCTGGAACAGAAATACTCGGGGCCGGAAGAGGAAGGACTGAACGTGGTGATCCAGGGTGCTTCGCCGGAAACGTCTCACATCAACTTTTCCACGCTGGAGCACATTGCCGATGCGTTGACCGAGTTGCCCAGCCGCACCCGCTACGCCTTCGAAATGTATCGCCTGCATGGCGTTCCACAGAAGGACATCGCCAAGGAACTGGGGGTCTCGCCCACCCTGGTGAACTTCATGATCCGTGACGCCCTGGTGCATTGCCGCAAGGCGTCGGGCGTGCGCGCAGACACCTTCGCCCGGCGGTAACACACGCCATTTTCTCCGGCCTTGCCGCAAACAGGCTCGCTTTCACCAGGTCCACCGACCTGGTGAAAGCGAGCCTGTTCATGATGACGGCCTGATGACCGCCACCTGGTCCATGCCAAACCTCACATCAACGCGCACCGGTCGAAGAACCGCTCGCGCCCCAGGATCATCAGCGCCGCACGCTTGTGAGGGAAATCGAATTCCTTCTCGCAGTGGAAACACTGGTTGTGCAGGTATCCGATCATCCTTGCATTGTCGGCCCGGGGCTCGGCCACCACGCGCTGGGTGCGCGGGTCGTCCAGGAACAGGTAGTGCACCAGCGCCGATAGCCAGCTCGCCACCTTGTGGGGCCCCCGATGCTGCTCCTCGCCCACCAGCATGTGGATGCCACGATCGTAGTTCTCGGCGTCATAGAACGGCGCGATCCGATCCTCCTTGGCCCAATAGGCTTCGAAGTAGGCAAACGGCTGATCGTCGAAACAACCGATCAGGGTCAGGACCCGTGGGTCGCGCTGCAGCGTGTCCAGGTATTGGCGGTGCTGTTCGAGGCTGCCTTGCTCCTGCCAGAAACTCGCCACCCGGGGGCTGTTCTGCCAGCGATTGAAACGCGCCAGGTCGTGCTCGATCTCCAGGGTGCGCAAGGACACCCAGGCCCCCAGCCGCGCATCGAAACGCCGATACACTTCGCCGCGAGGCTTTATCGGCCGACGCGGATGGCGCTTGCCGTCCGTGATGATCATCTGCTGCGGATAACTGCCATTGAACGACTCGCCTAGCCAGGGTTGCGGCAGTTGCCAGAACTGCGTGCGCTCGCAGGCATATTCGTCAGCCTCCCCGGTGGCCGTCAGCAGGCCGCTGAGCAAGGCGTCGCCGGGACGCTCAGCAAGGTGCCAGACCAGGCGCTGGCACTGCGGCTCCCGGGCAAACAGCCAATAGCAGGCGGCCCAGAGGGCCGGCCCAACTGGCCGGTCGTTGATTTCCTGCAGATGCACCCGCAATTCGGGGCCACGCTCCAGGCGCAGCCGGATCAGCGGTGCGCCTTCCAGCATCAGGCTCAGATGACGTTCGGTTTCATCGGCGCCCAGACGGCGCCCTCCGGGCAAGGGCAGCATCGTCGGGTGGTTGAGGTCGGGCATGGCAGAGGCTCGCGTATTCGTCGGTAGTCAACGTGGGACGTGAGCCAGGGCGGGAAATTTAGGGCCGGTCAATGACTGTGGGTCGGCACCAGGGCAATCTGGTAAGGCGTGAAAATGGCCAGCAATTGACCGTTGTCCCGAAGCGTTTGCAATAACCGGGCGAAGGTTTCGCTGGTGATCGGCGCCTGGGGCCGGATCAACGCATAGTGGTGATAGACCTGGTCGATACGCTCGGACACCAGCAACTGGGGGCCGACCTGAGGATTGCGCAGGACATAGTCGTTGAGGTACGAACGCGTCACCAGCGCGATGTCCGCACGACCGCGCAGCACCATCAACAGGTTGCTGTCATGGGAATACGTCAGCGTGGCGTTGTATTGGCCGATGAGAAACTTGGGATCGGCGTTGAATTCGGCAAAGGCATAGTGGTAACCGCTGAACAGGGCCAGGCGCTTGCCCCTGAGGTCGGCGAAGTAGCTCTGCTGGCGATCCGGCTGGCGCTGGGCGACAAAGATCTCCGCATCCTCCAGGCCCATGTCCACCACGGTATGCGGCACGTCCTTCCATCCCCAGTCGGGGTTCTCGAAGATCGCCATATCGACCCGGCCCTGCTTGAAATCATTGAAGCGACGCGGGATCGATGTAGGCACCAGCACGAACTGGTAGTCGGTCTGGGAGCGATTCAGGGCCTCGACCAATTGCGGCAGCAGGCCGGTGTCGGCGCCATTTTCGGGGCGCACCGTATAGGGTGGGAAATGCGCGGCCCCGATACGGACCAGTTGCGCCGCCGAAGCTGGCAAGGCCAGGAAAATGGCCAGCACGGCCAGCAGAACACGCGAAGTCATCCCCATCGGCGAACACTTCAAGGTCACCCACTCCCCCATAAGTCATACATTCAAGCTAGGCGGTTTCAGCCCGATTAGCCAACCACGCGGCAACCGGAGGAAAACGGCCCGATTATTGTTTTTCTTCAAGCACCAGGATCAATGCCTGTTCGGCCAGGTCATCGAGACTCAGGCTGCCTTCGGCGCGAAACCAGGTGGTGGTCCAGGACAATGCGCCTGTGAGGAAACGCCGGGTAATGAACACGTCCCCGCGAATATACCCGGCATCCTTGGCCTGGCCCAGCACCTCCAGCCACAAGTCCTCGTAAATATCGCGCAAGGCCAGCACCTGCTCCTGCCCTTGCTCGGATAACGAGCGCCATTCGTAGACCAGCACCGCCATCGCCTCGCCCGTACCGCCCATGATCGACTGCAGTTCGCAGCGGATCAGCGCCAGTACCCGCTCACGAACATTGCCCGCCTCGGCCAGGGCCGCGCGCATCAGGGCGGTGTTGTAGCGGATGGTTTCTTCCATCACCGCCCGCAGGATCTCGTCCTTGCTCTTGAAGTGATGAAAGATGCTGCCGGACTGAATGCCCACGGCGCTCGCCAGGTCGCGCACCGTGGTGCGCTCGAAGCCTTTGTTGCGAAACAGGTGGGCGGCCGTCTGCAGCAACTTGCCGCGGGCGCTGTCCGGGTCGGTCAGTTGACCGAGCTCCACCAGCTCTTGCATGACCCTCAAGGCTTTTTGCTCGTCCACCCTTTCTCTCCTACAGTCGTTCGACGTGGCGCCGGCAATTTAAGCCCAGCGGGACAACCAAGCAAGCGCTCGGGCAGAAGAACCAGCGGTCGTTTACAAACCAAGCGCTTGCTTGGTAGTCTCGAATCCCGTTTACCGGAGGGCCCTCCATGCCAAGAGCGATCCGTATCGGTTGCGCCAGCGCCTTCTGGGGCGACACCCCTACCGCCGCGGCCCAGTTGGTGGACGGCGGGAACCTGGATTACCTGGTGTTCGATTACCTGGCCGAGATCACCCTCTCGATCATGGCCGCTGCGCGCATGAAGGATCCCCAGGCCGGTTATGCCACCGACTTTGTCGAAGTGCTGGCCCCCCTGCTCCAGCGTCTGCATGAAGGCGCCATCCGCGTCATCAGCAATGCCGGCGGGGTCAATCCCCAAGCCTGTGCCGCCGCCCTTCGAACAGCTTGCGACGAGGCCGGCGTGCCGTTGAAGATCGCCGTACTGCTGGGCGATGACCTGCAAACTCAATGCCAAGGACTTGCCCAGCAGGGCATCCGCGAGATGTCCAGCGGCGAGCCCTTGCCCTCTACGTGCCTCTCCATCAACGCCTACCTGGGCGCACCAGGCATCGTCGAAGCCCTGCGCCTGGGAGCCGATATCGTGATCACCGGTCGCGTGGTGGACAGTGCGGTGGTCAGCGCCGCCCTGGTGCACGAATTCGGCTGGGCCTGGCACGACTACGACAAACTGGCCCAGGCTGCACTGGCCGGACATCTCATCGAGTGCGGGGCCCAATGCACGGGCGGTAATTTCACGGACTGGCAAGACGTGCCGGATTACGAGCACATCGGTTTTCCCATCGTCGAAGCCAGCGCCGACGGCCAGTTCATTGTCACCAAGGTGCAAGGCACTGGCGGGCTGGTCACACCGCTGACCGTCGGCGAACAGCTGTTGTACGAAATCGGCGACCCGCAGGGGTACCTGCTACCGGACGTGATCTGCGATTTCAGCCAGGTCAGGTTGATCCAGCAAGGCAGGCATGCCGTGCGAGTCCAGGGCGCCAGGGGCCTGCCCCCCACCGATCGGTACAAAGTGTGCGCCACCTGGCCGGACGGCTTTCGCTGCACCGCCCTGTGCCTGATCGCCGGCATCGATGCGGTGGCCAAGGCCGAACGGGTCAGTCAGGCGATCATTGCCAGGACCTCGCAGATGTTCAGCGAGCGAGGCTGGGCTCCCTACAGCGAAGTGAACATCGAGCTGTTGGGCAGCGAAGCCACCTACGGTCACCACGGCCAACGCCGGGACAGCCGCGAAGTGTTGATCAAGCTGGCGGTCCGGCACCCGGACCGACAAGCGCTGGCGCTGTTTGCCCGGGAGATCGCCCCGGCCGCCACCGGCATGGCACCTGGACTGACCGGCCTGCTGGGCGGCCGACCGACGGTGCAGCCGCTGATACGTCTCTTCTCGTTCCTGATCGACAAAAGTGCCTGCCGGCTCGACATACAACTGGACGGCCAGCTCCACGCCTGCGTCCTGCCTGACGTCAAACCGCTGGACACCAGCGACCTGCCCACCGCCCCGGAACTGCCCAGGCCCCAGGGTCGGGCCGATGCCAGCGTCCCCCTGATCAAGCTGGCCGTGGCCCGCTCCGGTGACAAGGGCAATCACAGCAACATCGGTGTGATCGCCCGCGAGCCCGAGTACCTGCCGTGGATCGCCGAAGCGCTGACGCCGCAAGTGATGGTCGACTGGATGAGCCATGTACTCGATCCCGTGCGCGGACGCGTCGAGCGTTGGTACCTGCCCGGTACCCAGAGCCTGAATTTCCTGTTGGAGAACGCCCTCGGCGGCGGTGGCGTCGCCAGCCTGCGCATCGACCCCCAGGGCAAGGCATTCGCCCAGCAACTGCTGGAAATCCAGATCCCGGTGCCCCAGGACATCGCCGACCGGGTCAACTGAAGGACGCTCGTTGGAAAGGAACAGTCGCCATGCCAGTCATCGAATCGCAGCTCGATCCGCACAACGCCGACTTCGCCCGCAATCGCGCGGCGATGCTGGCCAGCGTCGGACAACTTCGGCAGATCGAACAGGCCATGCTGGAGAAGGCCGCCCAGGCCCAGGCGAAATTCGACATGCGGGGTCAACTGCTGCCACGCCAGCGCCTGAACCTGCTGCTGGACCCCGGCGCGCCGTTCCTCGAACTGGCGAGCCTGGCCGGCTACAAGCTCCATGACGACAAGGACGGCAGCGAGGCCGGCGGTGGCCTGATCGCTGGCATCGGCCATGTCAGTGGCGCGCGGGTGCTGGTGGTGGCCAACAACAGTGCGATCAGGGGCGGAACCATTTCCCCCAGCGGCCTTGACAAGACCCTGCGCCTGCAACAGATCGCCATGGAAAACAGGCTGCCGGTGATCACCCTCGCCGAAAGCGGCGGGGCCAACCTCAATTACGCCGCGCAGATTTTCGTCGAAGGCGCGCGCAGCTTCGCCAACCAGGCCCGGATGTCGGCCATGGGGCTGCCACAGATTACCGTGGTGCACGGCTCGGCCACCGCTGGCGGCGCTTATCAGCCGGGGCTGTCGGACTATGTGGTGGTGGTACGTGACAAGGCCCGGCTGTTCCTTGCCGGCCCGCCACTGCTCAAGGCCGCTACCGGCGAAATGGCCACCGAGGAGGAACTGGGTGGCGCGCAGATGCACGCGCAAGTAGCGGGCACCGCCGAATACCTGGCCGAGAACGACGCCGACGGTATCCGCCTGGCCCGGGAAATCGTCAGCCTGCTGCCCTGGAACGCACGACGACCGCCACGCCCCGATCACACCTGGCCGGAACCGCTCTACCCCATCGACGAATTGTACGGACTGGTGCCCGACGATCCCAAAAAGCCCTATGACGTGCGGGAAATCATCGCCCGCATCGCCGACGGCTCCAGCTTCCTCGACTTCAAGAACGAATTCGACCCACTGACGGTGTGCGGCCACCTTCGGATTCACGGCCATGCCTGCGGCCTGATCGGCAACAACGGTCCGATCACACCGAAGGGCGCGAGCAAGGCGGCGCAGTTCATCCAGCTTTGCGACCAGAGCCGCACACCGCTGTTGTTCCTGCACAACACCACCGGGTTCATGGTGGGCACCGAAGCCGAACAGCAAGGTGTGATCAAGCACGGCGCCAAGATGATCCAGGCGGTGGCCAACGCCCGGGTGGCGAAGCTGACAATCGTGGTGGGCGGTTCCTACGGTGCCGGCCATTACGCCATGTGCGGTCGCGGACTGGATCCGCGTTTCATCTTCGCCTGGCCCAACAGCCACACTGCGGTGATGGGAGGCGCCCAGGCCGGCAAGGTCCTGCGCCTGGTCACCGAGGCCACGCAGGCCAGGAACGGCGTCACTGCCGATCCACAGATGCTCGACCAGCTGGAACGCAGCACCGCGCAGAAACTCGACAGCCAGTCCACCGCCCTCTACGGCAGCGCCAACCTGTGGGACGACGGCCTCATCGACCCACGGGATACCCGCACCCTGCTGGGCTACCTGCTGGACATCTGCCATGAAGCCGAAGGCCGGTCGCTGCAACCCAACAGTTTCGGAGTGGCCCGCTTCTGATCCGGCGAGTGCCTCGATCGCCGTTCAAAGGAGAACACTGAAAATGATCTTCACCCAGGAACACGAAGCACTGCGGCGCACTGTTCGCCAGTTTGTCGACCACGACATCAACCCTTACGTCGACGAATGGGAAAAGGCCGGGCGGTTTCCCATCCACGAAGTCTTTCGCAAGGCGGGCGAGCTGGGGTTGCTGGGAATCTCCAAGCCAGAACGTTTCGGCGGCATGGGCCTGGACTACAGCTATTCGATCGTCGCGGCCGAGGAATTCGGCACCATCCACTGTGGCGGCGTGCCCATGTCCATCGGCGTCCAGACCGACATGTGCACTCCGGCCCTGGCGCGTTTCGGTTCCGACGCACTGCGCGAAGAATTCCTGCGCCCGGCCATCCGCGGCGAACAGGTGGGCTGCATCGGCGTCTCGGAAACCGCTGCCGGCTCCGACGTGGCCGGCCTCAAGACCACGGCGCGCAAGGACGGCGACGACTACGTCATCAACGGCAGCAAGATGTGGATCACCAATTCACCGAGCGCCGATTTCATCTGCCTTCTGGCCAACACTTCGGACGACAAGCCGCACCTCAACAAATCCCTGATCGTGGTACCGATGCACACGCCCGGCATCAGCCTCGGCGCGCACCTGGACAAGCTCGGCATGCGCAGCTCGGAAACCGCCCAGGTGTTCTTCGATGATGTGCGGGTGCCGCAACGCAATCGCATCGGCCAGGAGGGCGCCGGGTTCATGATGCAGATGCTGCAGTTCCAGGAAGAACGGCTGTTCGGCGCGGCGAACATGATCAAGGGGCTGGAGCGCTGCGTCGACAGCACCATCGAATATTGCCGTGAACGCAAGACCTTCGGTACAGCGCTGATCGACAATCAGGTGATCCACTTTCGCCTGGCGGAACTGGCCAGCGAGATCGAATGCCTGCGAGCGCTGGTCTATCAGGCCACCGAGCAGTACATCAACGGCCAGGATGTCACGCGCCTGGCGTCCATGGCCAAGCTCAAGGCCGGGCGCCTGAGCCGTGAGGTCACCGACAGTTGCCTGCAATACTGGGGCGGCATGGGGTTCATGTGGGACAACCCGGTGTCGCGGGCCTACCGCGATGTACGGCTGGTGTCCATCGGCGCCGGTGCGGACGAGATCATGCTGGGGATCATCTGCAAGCTCATGGGCACGTTGCCGGGAAAGAAAAAATGAGCAGCTACCCGCCCGCCATGTCCGCCTTCAGCAAGATCCTCGTCGCCAACCGCGGTGAAATCGCCTGCCGGATCCAGCGCACCGCGCAGGCCCTGGGCTACCGCACGGTCGCTGTGTTCAGCGAGGCCGATGCCGACGCGTTGCATGTCCGCATGGCCGATGAAGCCGTTTCGATCGGACCGGCGGCGGTGCAACAGTCCTACCTCAACCCATCGGCCATTCTCGAGGCGGCCCGCAGAAGCGGCGCCGATGCGATTCACCCCGGCTACGGTTTCCTCTCCGAGAACGCCGACTTCGCCCGGGCCTGCGAAAAAGCCGGGCTCGTTTTCATCGGACCCAGCCCCGACGCCATCGAACTGATGGGCAGCAAACGGCGTTCGAAGATCGCCATGCTTGCCGCGGGTGTGCCCTGTATAGCCGGCTACCAGGACGCGGCCCAGGACGACGACACTCTTTGCCGCGAAGCCGAACGCATCGGTTTCCCGCTGATGATCAAGGCCAGCGCAGGCGGTGGCGGCCGGGGCATGCGCCTGGTCCAGCGGGCCGACGACCTGCTGGAGCAACTGCACGGTGCACGCTCCGAGGCACTGCATGGCTTTGGCAGTGACGAGTTGATCCTGGAACAGGCGCTGATCGATCCACGGCATGTCGAGGTGCAGATTTTTGGCGATCGCCATGGTCACTTGATCCACCTCGGCGAACGGGACTGCTCGATCCAGCGCCGTCACCAGAAGATCATCGAGGAGGCACCCTGCCCGGTCATGACCGCCGCGCTGCGCCACGCCATGGGCGAGGCAGCGCTCAAGGCCGGTCGCGCGGTGAACTACGTCGGTGCCGGCACGGTGGAGTTCCTGTTGGCCGCCGATGACCGGTTCTACTTCCTGGAAATGAATACCCGGCTGCAGGTGGAGCACCCGGTGACCGAACAGATCACTGGCCAGGACCTGGTGGCCTGGCAGCTGGACATCGCCGCTGGCCTGCCCTTGCCCCTGCGCCAGGATCAGTTGCAGCTCAGCGGCCATGCCATGGAAGTGCGGCTGTATGCCGAAGATCCAGGCGAGCATTTCCTGCCCCAGACCGGACGCCTGACCGGCTGGGAACCGCCGACCCGGGGCGAGGTACGCATCGACCACGGTTTGCTGGAAGGCCAGGCCATCACACCGTTCTATGATCCGATGCTGGGCAAGCTCATCAGCCACGGCGCCACTCGCGAAGAGGCCCGGCGCAAGCTGTTGCGCGCCGTGGAGGATTGCGTGTTGCTGGGGGTTCGGAGCAATCAGCGAATGCTGGCGGGTCTGCTGGCGCATCCGCAATTCATCGCGGGCGATTTCGGCACCGACTTCATCGCCCGGCATTTCGCCGACCACATTGCCCTCCAGCCTCATATCCCCTCGACTGAACAGCTGGCCATCGCCACCGCCCTGTTCTACTGGGCGGCAGGCGCACCCCACTCCGGCCTGGCGGGCTGGCACAACAACACAGGCGCGGCGCTGCACTACCGGATCGGTGCGGCCGAACGCGACTGGACACTGAGCCTGAACGCCGAAGCGGACGGCACGCTGCGGGTTCTAACCGCCGGCCAGGTGTTCGAACTGATACGGCTCGATACCGACCAGCGCGGCACAAGCCTGGTCATCAATGGCATCCGGCAACGCTACACCTGGCGCCTCCACGGCACCGACCTCTGGCTGTTCGCCCGCCCCGGCAGCCTGCACCTGCAGGACCGGACCCACGCTGCTGTCATACCAGACTGCGTGGTGGGTGATGGCATGCTCAGGGCGCCAATGGATGGGGCTATCGTGCAATTGCGGGTCAGGGAAGGCAGCGTGGTTTGCCAGGGGCAACTGCTGGTAGTGCTCGAGGCGATGAAAATGGAACACTCGCTCAAGGCCGACAGGGACGGCGTGGTGCGGGCGTTGCAGATCAGGCAAGGCGACCAGGTGAGGAACCGGCAGGTTTTGTTGCAGGTGACCACAGACGACCCGGCTCTGTACGAAAAGTCTTGAGACGAAGGTCAGGCAAGGCGAAAACAGCCGATCAAGCGGAATGTACTTGAGTACACGAGCATTGCGAGGCATTTTTCAACGCAGCATGAACGAGTATCAAGGCTTTTCGTACAGAGCCTAGGCGGATGCGCCGGGTTTGACTACGCTCAACCCCATCTGCATGCCGCTACCCGGGAACCCGCGATGCCTAACTGGCTGGTGATTGATCTGGAGGCCACCACCGATGAAGGAGGCTGGCCGGTAACCGAAATGGAAATTATCGAAATCGGCGCCACGCTGGTGAATCGTGACGCTCACGAGGTGGATCATTTCCAGCGTTTCGTCCGCCCCTTGAGACGCCCCCTGCTCACATCGTTCTGCCGCGAGCTGACGCACATCACCCAGGCCAATATCGACAGCGCGGCCACCTTGTCCGAAGTCTGGCCGGCATTCGAACGCTGGCTGACGCCCTACCAGGCGAACCTGGGCGGCTGGGTCAGCTGGGGCGATTACGACCGCAAGCAGTTGCTTCAGGAGTGGCAGCATCAACGGCTGCAAAGCTTTCTCAGCCAGGTGCCCCACATGAACCTCAAGCAGCGCTTCGCCAAGGCCCGACGGCTGGAGCGGCCACTGGGGCTCAATGGAGCCCTGCAACTGGCCGGCCTGCAGTTCAACGGTCAACAGCACCGGGCCCTGGAGGATGCGCGCAACACCGCGCGATTGCTGCCCCTGGTGCTGGCCGACTGAGCAACCCGCCCCCGTTTCGCAGATGACGTGTGTCGAAGCCTTGTGCATACTGGCCGGCCTTTTTCAGCCCTTTTACGAGGAATCGCCCATGTTCAAAGTCAACGAGTACTTCGACGGCACCGTCAAGTCCATCGCCTTCGGCACTGCCGAAGGTCCTGCGACCATCGGCGTCATGGCACCGGGCGAATACGAGTTCGGAACGGCCCAGCGGGAGATCATGCACGTGGTCTCCGGCGCCCTGACCGTGAAACTGCCCGACAGCGCCGAATGGGAAACCTTCGCTGCCGGCAGCCAGTTCAATGTCCCGGCCAACAGCAAGTTCCAGCTCAAGGTGGCCGTCGACACTGCCTACCTGTGCGAATACCGCGGCTGAACCTGCTGCATCAAAAAAAATGCCCGTGTCCAGCGACACGGGCATTTTTCATTGCGGACGCGGTGTTTATTCGAGCACCTCGACCGGCATGCCGACTTCGAGCCGACCGTTGCCGTCGTTGACCAGGTTCTGGCCGAACATCGCCCCGTCCGGCGTCGATCGATACTGCTGCAACGTGGCGAAAGGCTCGCGGTTCGGATCGCGTTCACCGGTTTGCGGGTCGACCGTGGTCATGATGCAGCGCGAGCACGGCTTGACCACCCGAAATTCCACATCGCCGATACGAATACGTTTCCAGCCATCCTCGGCGAACGCGTCGCTGCCCTCGATCACCAGATTGGGCCGGAAACGCAGCATCTCCAGGGAGCGACCGACCCGATTCGACAGATCCTGCAGGGAGGCCTGGCCGATCAGCAGCAATGGAAAACCGTCCGCGAAGGCGACCTTATCGTCGTCCTTGCCGTAACCGGCCGCCGTGGTACGCGCCAGCTCCACCGGTACATGCACAAGCCGGGTGGCATTGCCAATGAACTCGCTGACCCAGTTGCCCGCCTCATCGCCAGCATCCGGTACACGCAGGGTGTCACGCCAGATAGTCACTCCCCGGCGTTGCTCTTCGGCGGTCGAAGGCAGCGGCACCTCGATACTGCCATGGCCCGGCGCACTGAGCGTCAGGCCTCCGGCATCGTTCCACAATGCCGAGAGCTGGCTCATCTTTGCCACGGCCCGCTGAGTCAGGAATCGCCCGCTGGCCTCATCCACCAGCATCCAGCGCCGGTCACCGTCCAACCCCAGTTTGTCCAGGCCAATCCCTGGCAGGGACTGGCCTTTGCCGGACTTCAACGGATAACGGTACAGCGCGCTCAGCCGCAACATGGTCAGCTCCCTGATGGCGAAAAAATGCCACCTTATACGAGCCGGCCATCGATGCAAACCATGATCGGCCTCAGCCAAGCATCAGTCGCTGGCGCACCACATCGACCAGTTTGTCGGGCTGGAATTTGGAGAGGAAATTGTCGCAGCCGACCTTCTTCACCATCGAGTCGTTGAAGCTGCCGGACAGCGAGGTATGCAGGACCACGTAGAGCCCACGCAAGCGCGGGTCGTTACGGATCTCGGTGGTCAGGCGATAGCCGTCCATTTCCGGCATTTCCGCGTCGGTGAAGATCATCAGCAATTTGTCGGTCATCACCTCACCGGTATCGGCCCAGGCCTTGAGCATGTTGAGGGCTTTCAGGCCGTCGCTGGCGATGTGCATCTTCACCCCCAACTGACCCAGGGTGTCGCGCAGTTGCGAGAGCGCGACATTGGAGTCGTCCACCAGCAATACTTCGCGTCCGCGAGCCTTCTCCAGCACCGGGTCTTCGAGCTTGTCCCGGGAGACCTTGGCGTTGTAGGGCACGATTTCGGCGAGGACTTTCTCCACGTCGATGATTTCCACCAACTGGTCGTCCACCTTGCTGATCGCGGTCAGGTAGTGTTCCCGGCCGGCGCTGGTCGGCGGCGGCAGGATCGCTTCCCAGTTCATGTTGACGATGCGGTCCACGCCACCCACCAGGAACGCCTGGACCGACCGGTTGTACTCGGTGACGATGATGGTGCTGTTGGCTCCCGGCACCAGTGGACGCATGCCGATGGCCTGGGACAGGTCGATCACCGGCAGCGTCTGGCCCCGCAGGTTGACCACGCCGCACACGAATGGGTGGCGTTGCGGCATCAAGGTCAGCTTGGGCAGTTGCAGAACTTCCTGGACCTTGAACACGTTGATGGCGAACAATTGCCGCCCCGCCAGGCGAAACATGAGAATTTCCAGGCGATTCTCACCCACCAGCTGGGTTCGTTGGTCTACTGTGTCGAGAATGCCGGCCATTGATGACTCCTGGGATTGTTCGGATGAATCCAATAAAGCAACTATCGGCCGTGGACGCCGGATCTTGACCCCCTGATGAAATACACTTGCGGGGCATTGATATCACATTAACATCATGCTTTACTGGCTTCACCCTTCAGATCCGACCACTTTCCCCGCTGCGCGACCATGTTTTGCGCACAAGGTTCCCCTGCCTAAGGGATTCCCCTAGCAACAATCAGGTCCAACCTGATATTCCCAATATCCAATAGCCATTAATGTGACGCCATTCTCATTGCTGAACGGAGTCAGGCCTTTGTGCGCGACAGCAGGACATCGGACTTCCAGCCTTTCGGCCGATCCCACCCGAGCAACTTTCCGTCTGCCTGTCCCTGGCACGCGGCAAGGGTGTGCCGACGCACTTTCGTTCGTAGCCGGCCGTGAGGCCCAACCGTTTGCCACTCGCGATTTTCTTTCGTCTGACATGATGTTGTGGAGATAAGCATGCCGAACGATCGTAAGAACTGGTCTCAGCGCCTACCCGAATTCCTGACCGAGGCCGAGACACTGCTGGCCAAGTCGGAGGAATGCCTGAGCCATCTGCAGCTGATCAACAATGACAAGGATGCAATCGATTGCATGCTCAGTACCTTGTTGAAGCTGGCAAACAAGGCCGATGCCCTGGCACTGGAAGCCGTATCGGAATTCTCCCTGCATATCCATGGCCTGCTCAGCCATGCGCAGAACAACATGGATCTGCACGACCAGGCCCTTGAGGCCTTGAAGGATTGCTTCACCCTGATGGCCTGGCAGCTGGAACTGGTCGATCCCACCACCGGCCAGCTCAGCCTGGACAACAGCGAACAGACCTCATTGATCGAGGCATTCGCCTTCCAGGTGGGCCAAAGCCCTTGCGACGCACTCCACGCAGCACACCGGCTGGCCCTGGTGCCCTTCTCCCAGAAGCAGGCCTGACACCTCACGGCCGACCTCCGATGCACGGCGCTTCAGGGCACCATGCCAGGCGCGACCAACGCTGGATGAAGTGGTACTATGTCTCGCGTCAGTCGCTTCGAAAGCAGGGTGTGGAAAGCCTGCCACCGAAGCCACCCTCGACCTGAAACGTTTACCCGACCCGGCCTGTCAGATGCGCTGACCGGCCAGCCCGCAGCGAACCTTCATTGGCTCCATCCGCTATGTACGCCAGCCTCAAGTCATCCCTCACCTGGCCACCCTCCCGAGAAAACGCCCGCCGGTTCACCCTGTTCCTGTGCATTTGCTCGACCCTCGGCAGCGTGCTGGTGTACCTGTCCGGCCAGGTCGTGCCGGTGAGCCTGCTGGTGTTGGACATCGCAGCCTTGACCTGCGTCTGGATCCACTATCGGCTGTCGCGAAAGTCCATCAAGTTCCAGCCACAGGAACTGGCCGACCGGTTGCTCGAAGTCCAGGAAAACGAACGTCACCGACTCAGCCGTGAGCTGCACGACGATATCGGCCAGTTGCTGACCGCGGCCAAATTGCAAAGCGAATGGCTCAAGCGCCGGCTCCCCGAGGACTTGCAGGGCCAATGTTCGGTCCTCTGCGAAACGCTGGACGAAACCCTGCACAAGGTCCGCGATGTGTCGGCAATCCTCAACCCGCGCCAATTGACCAGCCTTGGACTCGAAGCCAGCCTGCGCGCGCACCTGCTCAAGACACTGGCCAATACCCCGGTGAAATGGAGCCTCGATTGCCAGCAGCGCATGGCGGGGATTCCCGAGGAGATGACTGTCGCTGCCTTCCGGATCACCCAGGAAGCCGTCACCAATATTTTGCGCCACGCCCAGGCCCAGAACCTGCTGGTGCGCCTGCAACGCCTGCCTGAAGGGCTGTTCCTGCTGATCAGCGACGACGGCCAGGGGTTCGTCCCGGCAGACCACCCCGCCCGTGAAGGGCAACGGGGCATGGCCGGCATGGCGGAACGGGTCGAACAACTGGGCGGCACCCTCAAGGTCATCAGTGAAGCCGGCAAGGGCACGCATATCGAAGCTCGTTTTCCCTGGGCCCCTCGTACCCTGGCGCGGGCCAGTAAGAATAAGGTTCTCCATTGACTTGTAATTTGCTTCTCGTAGATGACCATTCGCTGATCCGCGCCGGCGTGCGCGCTCTGGTCACGGATCTGCCCGGTTATGCCGTCATCGGCGAAGCCAGTGATGGCACGCAGTTGCTGGAACTCGTGGAACGGCTGGTCCCCGATATCGTGCTGCTGGACATCACCATGAAAAACACCAGCGGCCTGGATGCCTTGCAGCAGCTCAAGCAGGTGCGCCCCCACAGCAAGGTGCTGATCCTGTCGATGCACACCGATCCGGCGCTGATCATGCAGGCCCTTGAGTCCGGCGCACACGGCTACCTGCTCAAGGACACCACGGCCACCGAGCTGGAGCACGCCCTGGACGCGCTGCGCAACAACGAACGCTACCTGAGCCCGGCCATCGCCCACACGGTGATCAACCAGGCGCTGACGCGCGTCCAGAAGCATCAGCCCGATCCCGTCCAGACCCACAACCTGACGGCACGCCAGCTGGAGATTTTGCGGCTGATCGTGCGCGGCAAGTCGACCCGGGAAATCGCCAACGGCCTGAGCCTGAGCATCAAGACCGTGGAGACTCACCGGGCGCAGATCATGAAGCGCCTGCAGATCCATGACGTGGCCGGACTGGTGCTTTTCGCGGTACGCGAGCAGATCATCAGCCTGGACGATTGAGTACCGCGGAAGCCGTCAGCAAAGGCGAGTCGAGCGGCAGGTGTACGCGTATCGCCTTCTCGCGCACCGTGAACCTCAGGTTGTCGACCTGCAGCGGCTCGCCGTCGAGATTGATGTCCAGGCCCTGGGCCACCTTGATCTCCACCCAGGGCAGGCGTGCGCGCACGAACATGTTGTCGATGCCCAGGCCACCGGCCAGCAGATCCCTGAGCGTGCTGACCACTTCCTGGGGGGCCGGCAGGATGCTGATGTCCAGCAATCCATCATCCACCAGCGCCTGCGGACTCAACTGATGGCCTCCCCCGGCCTGACGGCCATTGCCGATGCCCAGCGCCAGCAGATCGCCCTGCCAACTGAAACCGGGCCCCTGCAACTCACCATAGGCCGCGCTCAGCTCACTGAACCGCGTCAGGCCGGTGAATAGATACGCGGCCCCGCCCAGCACCTTTTTCAGATCCTCGGAGGTGTTTGCCGTGACCTGGCTGCCGAAACCGCCGGTGGCCATGTTCAGAAAGATCCGTCCGCCGACTTCGCCCAGGTCGATTGCCCGGGGCTCCACCTCCAACAGTTCCAGGGCCTGGTCCGGTTCCAGCGGGACTCCCGCCGCCCGGGCAAAATCATTGGCGGTGCCCAATGGCAACAGCACGAGGCTGGCATCGCTGGATTGGAGGGCAAGCGCTTCGGCAATGTCCCGCAACGTACCGTCACCGCCACCGGCGATCAGTCGCGTGTAACCAGCCTCCAACGCCTCGTCTACACAACGCTGGGCATCGCCGGCCTCCCAGGTCAGCCGTACCGCCAGGTCCCAGCCCTGCTTGCGCTTGAGCATCACTGCCGCGCGAACCTCTTCGTTGAGCGCTTGCTTGCCATGTAGAATCAACAGCGCCTTGCCTTTGCTCATCGTCGTCTCCGTCATTGGAAGGTTCCAGGAAATGGGACCGCTCATTCGGCCGAAAAAGCCCTCCGCCTATCAATTTCGCTCAAAAGCCCGCTGTCCTCCGTGAAAAGGCTGGGGTACCCGGCTCCCGGACAGATACTTCTTCACTCGAAGAGTTTTCTTACAAGAACTGGCGAATCCACTCAATTGACCCTCCAGCTGTATTGAGACACCTTGGCATTCTGTTGTCTGGACCATCAAAAACACTCATTACACAAGGATGTGCAACCCCATGGATGGATATGTCACGGCCCGCAGGCGCCGTATCAGTGGTTCGAACCGTTGTGGCCGAAGGGACGAAACATCCCATGCATAGCCACGAGTACAAGCTGTCACCCCGGCATCTCGCGTCCATTGGAAGCGAGCGAACCGAAAATCAGAACGAATGCAAAAGTTGCAGCAATCCCGTTGGAGGAATCGATTTGGAACCGCGCGTCGTTGAACTGGAAACCCACCTCAAGTACATCCGTAGGGATATGGATGAAATCCGTACCGACGTAAAGGTCATCCGCCACCGGCTCGCCTATTCGGCCGGCGCGGCAGCGGTGATCCTCGGCCTGCTGGGCTGGCTCGCGAACAGTCGCTTCGACCAGTTGGTCATGCTGCTCTCGCGATAACGACGGGGACGCAGGCAGGCCCAGGCACCTGGCTCGGGCCGGAGCACACCCCCGCTGTCACGGCTTCAGTCCAGGACCTCGCTCAAAGGGATGAAGCCCACTTCATCACCCTCGACATGGGTCTGCCCTTCGAGCACTTCGACCAGCCCATCGGCCCAGGCCGCGCTACGCAGGACCCCGGAGCTTTGGTTCCGATAAAGGATGGCCCTGCCGCTCTCAAGGCGCCCTCGCAGATATTCCCGCCGGTTGCCGGCCTTCCCCCAGACAAAACCGGCCGGCACCTTGAACTTCAACGGCATCACCGATTGGACACCCTGGCGTCGCAGCAGGTAAGGCCGGGCCAGCAGCGCAAAAGTCACCAGTGTCGAGGCAGGGTTTCCTGGCAACCCTATCACCGGCACGCCACGGAAGTGCCCGACCGTCAGGGGTTTCCCTGGCTTGATGGCGAGTTTCCAGAGCGTCAGTTCGCCCTCCTCGCGCAATGCGGTCCCCAGGAAGTCAGCCTCACCTACCGATACGCCACCAGTGGACAGGATCAGGTCGACATCCGACAACTGGGCCAGGCGCGCACGGGTAGCGGGCAAATCGTCAGGCAGGATGCCCGCATCGACCACATGGCAGCCCAGCCGCCGCAGCCAGCCGCAGAGCACCACACGGTTACTGTTGTAGATCTGGCCAGGGCCCAGTGGCTGGCCAGGTTCGACCAGTTCGTCGCCAGTGGACAGGACGGCAACACTGACCTTGCGCACCACTTCCAGCGTCGCGCATCCCAGGGATGCCGCCAGTCCCAACTCGATCGGTCCCAGGCGAGTCCCCGCCGAAAGAATCTTTTCGCCAACGGTGGTTTCCTGCCCCTGTGGGCGGATGTTCTGGCCGCTCACCAGGGGTTCGGTGAACCGGACCCGCTGATCGTCTTCCACCACGGCGTTTTCCTGCATTTCGACGCAGTCGGCACCGGCAGGCACTGGCGCTCCCGTAAAGATCCGCGCGCAGGTTCCCGCAGCCAACGGTTGCGGGGCCTGCCCGGCAAAGATGCGCTGGCTGACCGTCAGCGGCTCGCCGTGCCAATCGGCCAGCCGCAAGGCATAGCCATCCATCGCACTGTTGGGCCATGGCGGCAAGTCCAGGGTCGACACCAGATCTTCAGCCAGCACCCGCCCTTGCGCCTCGCCCAGGGGCAGCCGTTCACGCTGGGTGATCGGAGCGGCGGCGGCCATTTCGAGCAGGCGCTCCAATGCAACCTCGACGGCCATCAAGGCGCCGGCCTTGCCCGGTTTACCCACGGGATTCACAAGGAGCTGCCTGTTTCAGGTGAGGCACGAAGTTGCAGGGGCGATGGCGCGCATCCAGTTGCTCGGCCAGGATAGCGTCCCAACCGGTACGCACTGCATTGGTGGAACCTGGCAGGCAGCACACCAGCGTGCCATTGGCCAGGCCTGCCAGTGCCCGGGACTGGATGGTGGAGGTGCCGATGTCTGCCACGGAAATCTGGCGGAACAGTTCACCGAAACCATCGACCTGCTTGTCCAGCAGGCAGGCAACCGCTTCCGGCGTGCTGTCGCGACCGGTAAAACCGGTACCGCCGGTGATCAGCACCACCTGCACCACCTCGTCGGCGATCCAGGCCGCCACTTGCGCCCGAATCTTGTACAGATCATCTTTGAGCAGAACCCGCGCAGCCAGGTTATGACCCGCCGCCATGAGCCGGTCGACAAAGACCTGGCCGGAGGTATCGGTCTCCAGGGTACGGGTATCACTGACTGTCAGCACCGCGATATTGAGCGGCACGAAAGGTACATCAGCCTTGGCTTTCATAGGCTCGTCCAGTTGTGGGAGAAACAGCCCGGTGTTATATCACAGCGCTTCATTTTTCCGCCTGTGGGGAGACACACCATGACCTCGAATATTTCCCGGCCACCGTGCTCCATCCTGCTGCTGGCCGGTGGACGCGGACAACGCATGGGCGGGCAGGACAAGGGCCTGGTGGAATGGCGGGGTGAACCGCTGATTGCCCATCTCCACCGCCAGACCCGTGCTCTGAGCGATGACCTGATCATCTCTTGCAACCGTAACCTGGAACGTTATGCGTTGTATGCCGATCAATTGGTGCACGACGATGAAGGGGATTTCCCCGGGCCGCTGGCGGGTATCCGGGCAGGCCTCAGGGCGGCGAGGCATCGGTTCTTGCTGGTGTTGCCGTGCGACGTGCCGAACATCGACTCGAACCTGCTAGAGAGCATGCTTGAAACCGCCAGCCAGCACCCCGACAGGCCGCTGATGGTGCGCCATGGCGAACACTGGGAACCGTTGTTGTGCGTCATTCCCCTGGCGCTGGCCGCCGCCTTCGAACAGGCCTGGGGCGAAGGCGAACGCAGCCCGGGCCGGATCATGCGTACCTTGCACGCGGTTGCCCTGCAATGCCCGGCCGACGATCCACGGCTGGCGAATCTGAATACGCCCGAACTGCTGAACCGACACACAGGACATTGACGCAGGGCATTCAAATTAACCGTACAGGCCCCTAGCCAGGAACTTGCGCACGTTGTATACGTCTGAAGGTCAGTAACTTGAAGAATTCCATTTCGGAGAAACACCATGACTCAACGGACCCTCGCCACTTTCATGCTCGCACTGGGCCTCGCCACTCTTGCCGGGTGCGCGTCGCCAACAGTGATCACCTTGAATGACGGTCGCGAAATCCAGGCCGTCGACACACCCAAGTACGACGAAGACACCGGTTTCTATGAGTTCGAACAACTGGACGGCAAGCAGACCCGCGTGAACAAGGACCAGGTCCGCACCGTCAAGGACCTCTAAGCCTCAGCGCCGCACCCGATACACAAAAGCCCGCAAAATTGCGGGCTTTTTCATGCCGGTCGGAAAGCCGAAGCGATTACCACTGGAGCTCGATAGCGCTCTCGAAAATACGTTCCTGAGCTGTGACCGGATCGATGAAGCTCAGCCCCTGGGCCAGCAATTTGAGCGGGTTGGCATAATCGTCCGGCGCATCGCGCAGCACATCGGGATAAAACGGATCATTGCAGATAGCAGCCCCGAGGGCATTCATATGCACCCGCAACTGATGCTTCTTGCCGGTGACCGGATACAGACCGTAGCGCCACAACTCGCCATTTTTTTCCAGTACCTCGATGGCTGTTTCGGTATTGGGTTCGCCCGGCCCTTCCTGCATCCGGAAAAACGGCTCGCCATCGACCATCCGGCTTTTGTGCACCCGAGGAAACGTCAGACCAGGCAACGCTGGGGCAATGGCCTGGTAGCGTTTTTCGATCTGCCGCGCAGGAAACAGCGATTGGTAAGCCGATCGGCTGAGGGGGTTGGCTGAAAACAGCACCAGCCCGGCGGTATGCCGGTCGATACGGTGCAGGGGCACCAGATGAGGATTGTCCAGCCGCCGGATCAGTCGTCGCAACAAGGTCTGCTCGACATATTCACCCGCGGGGGTGACTGGCAGGAAATGCGGTTTGTCGGCCACCACCAGATGCTCGTCGGCATACAGGATCGTCTCGACGACCGGGATCGGTTTCTCGTCGGGCACTTCGCGGAAATAGTGGATGCGCAATCCCTCACGGTACGGCAAGTCGACCTCGATCGCCTTGCCCTCCCCATCCAGCACACGACCTCGGGCAATCCGGTCCAGCCATTGCTCGCGACTGATGGCGCTGAAATGCTCGCACAGGCATTCCAGCACTGTCTGCCATTGGCCGGGCGGCAGATACAAGGTGCTGGCCTGGTGGTGCGCGGCGGAAAACGATGAACCAGACATTGAAAACTCTTGGGCAATGTTTACAAGCCGGCATTATCCGACAGTCGCGCAAGCCCGCCCAGCCATGATTGCCTCATACCGTGACCGGGGCGGAACCTGCCGTCGCTTCGGTGAATTCCTTCAGCCAGCGCAGCACCTCCACTGCCTCCCAGCGGCCCGGGTCGTACAAGGCGTACAACAATCCCTGGTAACCCACGACATCCAGCTGCTTGTGATAACCGGCACGCTGGAACAGTGCCTCGATCTCAGCGAAACAGGTGTTGAAATGCAGCTTGTTGAAGGGTGTCTTGCCTTCGGTAACCAACCCGTCCAGGCGCAACTCCAGGACGGCCTCGCGCACGACATCCACGGACATCCTGTTCACGCTGTTCTTCAATTGTTCGACATTGAGCAAGGTGCGGCACTCCAGATAGCTGTATGGACATACAGTAACCGAAGACATCCATTTTCGCCAACGCCAATGCTCGGACAACGCCGGCCTTAAAGCGCTCAACGCAGGAACGAGGCCACCCGGTCGGGATTATCGAAAGGCCAGTCCAGCTCCTCACCGGTATCGTTCCTGCGCAATACCGGGATGCGCAATCCATAGGTTTCCGACAGTTGCTCGTCTTCGGCGATGTCCACCAGCTCCACCAGCAACCCGTGTTCAACGAAATGCATCAATACCCCTTCGGCCACCTCACACAGGTGACAACCCAGGGTACCGAACAGCTGGCATTCAGGAAGCGCGCTTTCAGGAGGCATGGCAGGTAGACCCACAAAAGATAGACGGTCATTCTAGGCTCGCTCCGGAAAACCGTCGAGCCGGGTGCCGTATCAGGCCATATTGGCAAAACGCTGATGCAAATCACTGACCGGACTCGCTTTCCGATGCTTGCTTGTCTTCTACGCTATGTGCCACAAGCCATGAAACGGAGTTTCCCTTGTTTGCCAACCTGCTGATCATTCTCGCCTCCTCCCTGGTGGTCATTGCCCTGTTCAGGCGACTGCGGCTGCCACCGGTGCTGGGCTACCTGTGTGTCGGGCTGGCGGTCGGGCCCACTGCGCTGGGCTGGGTAAACGACAGCGAGGAACTGCCGGACCTGGCTGAACTCGGGGTGGTCTTCCTGCTGTTTTCCCTGGGACTGGAGTTCTCCTTGTCCAAGATGCTTGAGCTGCGCCGTGTCGTATTCGGCCTCGGCAGCCTGCAGGTAGTGTGCTCGGGGGCGCTCCTGGGTGGCGTACTGGTGGCGTTCGGCGCTCCGGTGCTGGCCGCGATGCTGCTGGGCGCGGGATTGGCCCTGTCATCCACCGCCATCGTCAGCAAGGAACTCACCAGCCTGGGGGAAATCTTCAGCAGCCACGGCCAGAATGCCATCGGTGTGCTGCTGTTCCAGGACATCGTCGCGGTATTGCTGCTGACCCTGGTGCCGGTGTTCGCGGGTAGCAGTACCCAGGCATGGTACTGGGCGCTGCCCCTGACGCTGGGCAAGACGCTGCTGCTGTTCGGCGGGCTGCTGCTGGCCAGTCGCCTGCTGCTGCCACGGTTGTTCCATGAAGTGGCCGCATCCCACTCCGCCGAACTGTTCGTGCTGCTGGCCCTGGTCATCGTCTTGCTGACGGCATGGCTGACCCACCTGATGGGGCTCTCGCCGGCCCTTGGCGCGTTCCTGGCGGGCATGTTGCTCGGAGAGAGCCATTACCGACACCAGATCGAGGCCGATATACGTCCGTTCCGCGACATCCTGCTGGGACTGTTTTTCGTCAGCATCGGCATGCTGATCGACCTGCGGTTGTTCGTGGATGACGGCTGGTTGATCCTTGGCCTGACCCTGGGGCTGATGCTCATCAAGAGCTGCGTGGTCGCCCTGCTGGTGAAATGGCGCGGCAGCGACGGCGAAACCGCCTGGCGCAGCGGCCTGGCCCTGGCCCAGGGTGGAGAATTCTGTTTCGCCCTGATGGCATTGATGCAGCAGAACCGCCTCATGCCGGCCGAACTCGTCAGCCTGCTGCTGGCCGCGACGTTCTGTTCGATGCTACTGACGCCCTTGTTGCTGCGCGCCGCGCCGGGCATCGCTGCCCGCCTGCACCGCAAGCCTAACGAAGCGGCCCAGCTGGACCAGATCAGCGCACTCAATGCCGGCCTGTCGGGCCATGTGATCATTTGCGGATACGGTCGCGTCGGCCAATCCATCGGGCGCTTCCTGCGTCGTGAAAACCAGGCCTTCGTTGCCTTGGACGACGATCCCGTGATCATCCAGGAAGCCACCGTTGGGGAGAAATGCGTGTACTACGGTGATTCACGTCGAGGGGACCTGCTGGCCGCCGTGGGCCTGGGCCGCGCCCGCTTGCTGGTGATCGCCGTCGACAAGACCGACATCGCCATCGACGTGCTCAAGGAGGCCCGGCGGCTCAATCCCCAGGTCCCGATCCTCGTACGCACCCGCGACGACAGCCAGCTGGCGGAGTTGCAGGCCGCCGGGGCCAGCGAGGTGGTCCCGGAACTGTTGGAGTCGAGCCTGATGCTGGCTTCCCACGCCCTGATCATGCTCGGGCTGGCGGAGCAGCAAGTCCGCCAGCATGTGGATCAGGTGCGCCATGACCGCTATCGCCTGCTGCACGGTTTTTATCCTGGCAACCAGGACAAGGAGCCTTGATGCCTCGCTCAATCCTGGCTGACGGCGCCAATCTTGTGGATGGACAAGTCCGCGCCGTAGTACTCCTCTTCCTGGGTCAGCCGAAGCCCCAGCACGGCCTTGATCAGGCCATAGACCGCGAAACCACCGGCCAGCGCAATGGCCACGCCCATCGCGGTACCGATCAGTTGGCTGACCAGGCTGACCCCACCCAGGCCGCCCAAGGCGCCCTGACCGAAAATGCCGCAGGCAATGCCCCCCCAGACGCCGCACAGGCCATGCAATGGCCAGACACCCAGCACATCGTCGATCTTCCATTTGCCCTGGGCCGCGGTGAAACACCAGACAAACAGGACTCCGGCAATGGCACCCGTGGCCAGCGCCCCAACCGGATGCATCAGGTCGGAACCTGCACATACCGCCACCAGCCCGGCCAGTGGGCCGTTATGCAGGAAGCCCGGGTCGTTGCGACCGACAACCAGTGCCGCCACGGTTCCGCCGACCATGGCCATCAACGAATTGACCGCCACCAATCCACTCACCCCAGGCAGCGTCTGGGCGCTCATGACGTTGAAACCGAACCAGCCGACAATCAGGATCCAGGAACCCAGGGCCAGAAACGGAATGCTCGATGGCGCGAACGCCACCAGTCGACCGTCCCGGTAACGGCCGTTACGCGCACCGAGCAGGAGCACGGCGGCCAGCGCCAGCCAGCCGCCCATGGCATGCACCACCACGGAGCCGGCAAAGTCGTGGAAACTGGCACCGAATCGGGCCTGCAACCAGGCTTGCAGGCCAAGATTGCCATTCCATACCAGGCCCTCGAAGAAGGGATATACGAATGCCACGATCAACACCGTGGCGCACAACTGCGGGGCGAATCGGGCGCGTTCGGCAATACCGCCGGAAATGATGGCAGGGATCGCAGCGGCGAATGTCAGCAGAAAAAAGAATTTCACCAGGCTGTAGCCATGATCGGCACTCAGCACCGCTGCAGGCTGCAGGAACGTCACGCCGTAGGAAACCCAGTAGCCCACGAAGAAATACGCCAGGGTCGAGACCGCGAAATCGCTGAGGATCTTCGACAGCGCGTTGACCTGGTTTTTCTGTCGGACGGTGCCTACTTCCAGGAACGCAAAACCGGCATGCATGGCCAGGACCATGACCGCACCGAGCAGAATGAACAGCGTGTTGGAGCTATGGACCAGACTGTCCACAGCGCTTTGCATATTTTCCATGGTATTGGCAGACCTGAAAAAGTTTTAAGAGCATCGACGCGACTGGCGCCGCCCCAGCGCACCAAGTTGAATCAATCCGACTACCGATCGAAGGCAGGCGAACCGCTTTGGTGCACCAGGAGGAGCAAGACGCAGTGATGTTTCGCGAGTTCTGATTATTTGGGTTAAGGTTCCGCCAGCCTGCGCCCGACTTCAGCGCATCGACACGCCCGACGCACCAGTACATGGCAAAACCTTGAGCCAATGCCGAGCAAAAGTTGTACCAGCCACTTTCACTGAACCTTCCGGCAAGGCTTACACTCGAACGCTTCAGACGTCATTTACGGAGATCCATCCATGGCCAGACCCCAGGCAAAGACTGCTCAAGAAATCCTGAAGGAAGACTTTCAGACGCTGGTCAGCGACACCGAACGCCTGCTGGAGCACACCGCGACGCTGGCGGGCGACCAGGCCGATGAACTGCGCAGCCAGATCCATGAGACCCTCCTGCGCGCCCGCGACACCCTCAAGCTGACCGAGGACTCCATGCGCGAACGCGGCCAGGCTGCGGTGACCGCCACGGAGGAATATGTACAAGCCAACCCTTGGCAATCGGTCGGCATCGCCGCAGGGGTGGGCTTCCTGATCGGCCTGCTGGCGACACGACGCTGATGATGGACATGAACGAACCGGGCTCGTCCGAAGCGGGCACAAAATCTTCGGCACGCCGATTGGGAGCTGCGTTTCTCGGGTTGCTGCACAGCCACGTCGAGTTGTTCGGCATGGAGCTCCAGGAACAGAAGGCCCGTACCGTCAGCCTGCTGCTGTTCGCCGGCCTGGCACTGGTGTTTGCGCTGTTGCTGTTGGTAGGCCTGTCGACACTGGTACTGATCCTGGTATGGGATACCTATCGCATGGCGGGGATTATCGGCCTGTGCCTGTTCTATCTGCTGGCGGCGCTGTTCTGCGGTCTTCGGCTCAAGGCGGCGATCTACGATGAATCCTCCCCCTTCCATGCCACCCTGGAAGAATTGTCTAATGACCGGGAGCGCCTGTTGCCATGAGCCTGCCCGATATCCCTCAAGCCCGTACACGGCAGGAAATGCGCAAGGCGCTGGTTCGCTTGCGCATGGAGATGCATCGCCAGGAAATCCGTCAGGAAACACGCCAACTGCTGCAACCGTTGCAGCGGGTGCGTGGCTTTAGCCAGAACTGGCATGAAGGCTTTGGCATAAAACACGCGCCCCTGTGGGGTATGGCGGCAGTGACCCTGCTGGGCTTCATCACCGGCAAGCGGACCCGCAGTGGACGCAGCGGTGGCCTGGCACGCCTGGTCCGACTGGCTACAACGCTGCTGCCGCTGATCAAACTGGCCAAGAGCGCACGCAAGCCTTGATGGGCTTGCGGGACGCTGCCCGAACAGGGAAGCTAGTGTCGAATACTCAACGGAGCAACCGGCCTTGGACTGGCACACCCTGCTGACTCGCGAACGCCTCGGGAAACCGCTGCACAGCCCGCAAGAGCTGGGCCGAAGCCCTTTCCATAAAGACCATGACCGCATCATCTTTTCCGGTGCCTTCCGACGCCTGGGCCGCAAGACCCAAGTGCATCCGGTGTCCAGCAACGACCACATCCATACGCGACTGACCCATTCCCTGGAAGTCAGTTGCGTCGGACGCTCACTGGGCATGCGGGTGGGAGAAACCATCCGCGGCGCCCTGCCCGACTGGTGCGAGCCAAGCGACCTGGGCATGGTGGTGCAATCGGCCTGCCTGGCCCACGACATCGGCAACCCACCCTTCGGCCATTCCGGCGAGGACGCCATCCGCTACTGGTTCCAACAGGCGGCAGGCCGTGGCTGGCTTGACGCCATGAGCGAGGCCGAACGCAACGACTTTCTCAATTTCGAAGGCAACGCCCAGGGGTTCCGGGTCCTCACGCAACTTGAATATCACCAGTTCGACGGCGGCACCCGCCTGACCTATGCCACCCTCGGCACTTACCTGAAATACCCCTGGACGGCTCGTCACGCCGACTCCCTGGGCTACAAGAAACACAAGTTCGGCTGCTACCAGAGCGAACTGCCCCTGCTTGAACAGATTGCCCACAAGCTGGGCCTGCCGCAGATCGAAGACCAGCGCTGGGCGCGGCATCCGCTGGTGTACCTGATGGAAGCCGCCGATGACATCTGCTACGCCCTGATCGACCTGGAAGATGGCGTGGAGATGGATCTACTGGCGTACTCAGAGGTGGAGTCGCTGCTCCTGGACCTGGTGGGTGACGATCTCCCGGAAACCTACCGTCAGCTCGGGCCGCTGGATTCGCGCCGACGCAAACTGGCCATCCTGCGGGGCAAGGCCATCGAGCACCTGACCAATGCCGCTGCCCGGGCATTCGTGGAACAGCAACAGGCGTTGCTGGCCGGCACGCTGTCGGGCGATCTCGTGGAACATATGCATGGTCCGGCCAAACGTTGCGTATTGAATGCCAAGGACATGGCACGCAAGAAGATCTTCCAGGACAAGCGCAAGACACTCAATGAAATCGGTGCCTACACCACCCTGGAAATCCTGCTCAACGGGTTCTGTGGCGCTGCGCTGGAACAGCATGGAGGCCGCACCCCTTCATTCAAGAATCGCCGCATCCTCGACCTGCTGGGAAACAACGCGCCCGACCCCAATGGGTCCCTGCATGCAGCATTCCTGCGGATGATCGATTTCATCGCCGGCATGACCGACAGTTACGCCAGCGAGATGGCCCAGGAGATGACGGGCCGCATCCGTCAATAGATCCTCTTGCGCGCGCCATCATCTTTCAGCCACGGCCTGTAAAGGGGCTTTTGCTGAGTTTTTTCCATAATAAACCTTGGAGCTGTTTGTCATTAAACCCATGACAAACAGCTCTGAATATGACGTCCACAAATAAAACCCACACAACTTCGCGCCTATTACCTACTAAAAACCTAATTACCTCGTAGTATCCAACCTCTTTTTTTGTAGGAAACTTCTGAAACTAAGGATGAATGCCTGTCTCCTCGTACGGCACGGCCTTTAACTGGGCTAAGGTGCGCGCTTTATTTATGCTCGCATGGGACTTTTATTCATGAACTCCGTTTTCATTGTCGACGATCATCCGGTCATCCGCCTCGCTGTTCGCATGCTACTGGAGCATGAGGGCTACAAAGTGGTAGGGGAAACCGACAATGGCGTCGATGCGATGCAAATGGTGCGCGAATGCATGCCGGACCTGGTGATCCTGGACATCAGCATTCCCAAACTTGACGGGCTGGAAATCCTCTCGCGCTTCAATGCCATGACCACGCCGCTCAAGACCCTCGTGCTCACGGCGCAGTCACCCACGCTGTTCGGTATCCGCTGCATGCAATCCGGTGCCTCCGGTTACGTCTGCAAGCAAGAGGACCTCAGTGAACTTGTCAGTGCAATCAAGGCTGTGTTGTCGGGCTACAACTATTTTCCGAGCCAGGCGCTCAACCCGGTGCGCCCCGATGATCCGCGAAGTGTGGAACTGGACCTGTTCAAGAACGTCAACGATCGAGAGTTGATGGTATTGCAACTCTTTGCCCAGGGGCGCACTAACAAGGAAATTGCCAAGGGCATGTTCCTGAGCAACAAGACTGTCAGCACTTACAAGAAACGCTTGATGCAGAAACTCAAGGTCAAGTCCCTTGTGGAACTTATAGAAATGGCGAAGCGCAACGCACTGGTGTGAGAAAACAGGATGTCCACAGGCATGAAAGGATTTCTCCTGCTATTGATCGCAGGGCTATGTGCAGGATTTCTCGCGGCAGCGACTGCCGCTCCCGAGCCATACACACTTCTGGGTCGCTCGGGCGCGCCCCCTGTCGAGGTCGGCCTGGATCAGGCCCAGCGTGCCTGGCTGCGTGAACGGCAGGAACTGAGACTGGGCACTTCCGCACCGGATTATCCGCCCTTCGATCTTTCCACCAGCGGACGCGACTATGAAGGCATGACTGCCGACTACGCCGCGATTATCGCCCAGGCGACCGGGCTGCCCGTGAAAGTCCTGCGCTTCGGCTCCCGCGGCGAGGCCATCGCTGCGCTCAAGCAAGGCCGTATCGATCTGTTGGGAAGCGCCAACGGTTTCGAAGCCCGCGATCCCGAACTCGCCCTTTCGACACCCTATGCCGTGGATCAGCCCGTCCTTGTCACCCGAACCAATGAAAGCCGCTCCCTGAGCGAGGATCTCGAGGGGCTGCGTCTCAGCATGGTCTATCACTACCTGCCCGAGCAGGACGTCGAAAGGCTGTACCCTAAGGCGCGTATCACCACCTACCCCTCCTACCAGAACGCCATAAATGCCGTCGCTTTCGGCCAGGCCGATGTCTTTCTCGGCGATACCATTTCCACCCACTACATGATCAACAAGGGCTACCTGAACAACATCCGCATGGCCAGCTTCGGCAAGCATGAGTCCCATGGCTTCGGTTTCGCGGTACGGCGCCCTGACACCCGCTTGCTGGAAATCATCAATGCCACGCTCAACCGGATCCCGATCAGCGAACAGGTGGCGATCTCCAAACGCTGGAGCGCGGGCAGCGACCTCTATCTCACCGAGCATCGAATACAACTGACCGACAGGGAGCAACGCTGGCTGGCCAGCCATCCGGTGATCCGGGTGGCCGTGAACGAAACGTTCGCCCCGTTCACCTTCTTCGATTCGGACGGCGATTTTCGCGGAATAGGCGCCGACTTGCTGGAACTGATCCGGCTGCGCACCGGCTTGCGCCTGGATATCCAACGCCATCGGGACGACAGCGAAACGATTGCAGCCATCGCGAACGATCGGGCCGATATGATTGCCGCGCTCCTGCCCAGCAGCGAACGGCAACAGCAGCTTAAATTCAGCCGCCCTTACGTCGACAGTTCCTTCGTGCTGCTGAGTCCCAAGCATTCCGCTGCGCCGACGGTGCTCGACCAGTTCGGCGAAAGAAGCCTGGCGATCGCCAAAGGCAATCCGATCATCGAGTGGCTACACCGCCAGTACCCGCGCATCAGGATCATCGAAACCACCGACTCCGCCCATGCCGTTGAAATGCTTGCCCAAGGCAAGGTCGACGGCAGCGTGCACTCCCTGGTCATGGCCAACTATTTCCTTTCGTCCCACGCGTTCCGGGACACGTTGCAGATCAGCAGCACCGTGGGCACCGAGCAGGCCATGTTCTCCCTGGCCACGGCCAGAAACGCCACCGAACTGAACGCCATCCTCGACAAGGCCCTGACCAGCATCGACCCCGACGAACTGGGGGTCATCAACAACCGGTGGCGGGGCTACGTCCCGGCATCGGAGCACACCTGGCGCACCTATAACCGCCTGTTCTTCCAGATCGTCGCGGGGGTCGGCCTGCTACTGCTGCTGTCCCTGGCCTGGAACGCCTACATGCGGCGGCAGATCCGCCAGCGCCAGCGAGCGGAACTGGCGCTCAACGACCAGCTGGAGTTCATGCGTTCGCTGGTCAACGGCACGCCACATCCCATTTACGTCAGAGACCGCGACGGCGTCCTGCAGAGCTGTAACGACAGCTATCTGGAGGCCTTCGATGCACGGCGCGAAGACGTCATTGGCAAGAACGTGATGTCCGGCTCCATGAGCAATGCCTTCGAGGCCAGGGAGTACCAGGCGGACTACCAGCGGGTCATGGAGGAAGGCACCCCATTGATCGTCGACAGGCCGCTGCACATCGGCGACAGGCAACTGACGATCTATCACTGGATCCTTCCCTACCGCAACGCCGCCGCCCAGGTACAAGGCATCATCGGCGGCTGGATCGACATCAGTGAACGACGGCAGCTTTTCGATGAACTGCGGGCCGCCAAGGAGCGGGCCGATGATGCGAACCGGGCCAAGAGCACCTTCCTGGCGACCATGAGCCACGAAATCCGCACCCCCATGAACGCGGTGATCGGCATGCTTGAACTGGCCCTCAAGCATGCCGACAAGGGCCAGGTGGACCGGGCCGCCATCGCCGTCGCCTACGAATCGGCCTCCGGCATGCTGGAACTGATCGGCGATATCCTGGACATCGCTCGCATCGAGTCGGGCCACCTGAGCCTGGCTCCCGAACGGGTCAATCTCAGGGCCTTGCTGCAATCGGTCATCCGAGTGTTCGAAGGTGTGGCCCGACAGAAGAACCTGGCGCTGACACTGCAGCTCGACCCGGCAGACGACAACCCGGACGTACTGATAGACCCCTTGCGATTCAAGCAGGTGATTTCGAACCTGATCAGCAACGCCCTCAAGTTCACCGAGCAGGGCTGGGTAAGGGTTGATGTCCAGCTGTCTCGAACCGAGCGTGACGATCTCCTGCAAATGCGCCTGGATGTCAGCGACAGCGGCATCGGCATCAGCCCCAGCGACCTGAACCGACTGTTCGAGCCTTTTGCCCAGGCCGACAATACCAGCCGCATGGCCCGCAAGGGCGCCGGGCTGGGACTGGTGATCAGTCGCAACCTGTGTCGCATGATGGGGGGCAGCCTGCATATGAACAGCCAACCGGGAGCCGGTACCCAGGTCCGAGTCTGCCTGCAATTGAGCGTACTGCCTACGGTGACGGCCTGCGCTGTGCCTGAGCCGGTGATCGAAACGGCGGCGGCCGCCCTGAATGTGCTGGTGGTGGACGACCATCCGGCCAATCGCCTGTTGATGTCACAGCAACTGGAATACCTCGGTCATCGCTACCAGGTCGCCGACGATGGCGCACAAGGGCTCACCGCCTGGCAGCATGGGGATTTCGACCTGGTCATCGTCGACTGCAACATGCCGGTCATGAGCGGCTACGAGCTGGCCCGGTCAATCCGCAGGTACGAGTCCGGACAGAACCTGCCGCCCTGTACCCTCCTGGGATTTACCGCCAATGCACAACCCGAAGAAAAACAGCGCTGCCTGGACGCCGGGATGGACGACTGCCTGTTCAAACCCATCAGCCTGAATGTCCTGAGCCAATGGATGAAAGGCGTCAGGTCCGTGAGCCGTCCACAGACCTTCACTGTACACAACCTGCGGGCACTGACCGGCGGCGATCCTTCATCCACCCGGCGGCTGTTGGCGGAGCTGCTGCGCAGCAACCGCTCGGACCGCCAGGAATTGCTCGCTGTCGCCCGGGATGGGAACCGGCAGGCGCTGACCGAAACGGCACACAAGATAAAGGGCGTAGCCCGGATCGTGCAGGCGACCGATTTGACCCAGCGATGCGAGGCATTGGAAAACGCTTGCCTTCAAGCCCAGGCACCCGAGCGGATCCAGGCATGCGCCACGGCCCTCGAACGTGCCATGGCGGAGCTGGAGCAGGTGCTGGAAAACGAGGTCGCCAAGGCAAAATAGCCCGGTATTTACTATGATGTCCGCTCAGCAGTGCGTACCCACACTCGGAGTGATTGCAATGCCCAGCGCACCGCGTCCGGAACAACGCCGGTTCCCCCTCCACGTACACATCAGTGTGATGTTCACCCTGCTCCTGCTGCTCACCGGCGTGGTGCTGGGCCTCTTCAACTACCGACAGACCACGCGGATCATCCTCTCCAGCAGCGAACAACTGTTCAACCGCATTGAACGGGACGTGCGCCTGGACCTGTACGACACCTACGAGCCGATCCGCCATGTGCTGAGCCTGCTGGCCGACTACCCGGCAACGCGGGCCTCCGGCCTGGACCAACGCCTGGCCCTGCTTACCCCTTTCAGCCAGGCACTGCGGGACAACCCCAACCTGGCATCGTTGTACCTGGGCGACCGCCAGGGCAATTTCCTGATGGTCCGGCCACTGCGCACCCAAGCACTGAAAACCGCGGTGAGCGCGCCAGACGAAGCGGCTTATCAGGTCTGGACCCTCGAACGAACAGGCCTTTCGGGCCAGGTGCGCTCCCAGTCACTGTTCTACGATCAGGCGCTGGCATTCATCAGCGCCCGGGACAATGCCGATGGCACCTTCGATCCACGCACGCGTGACTGGTTTCGCAGTGCACTGGACACTGCCGGGCAGATCACGACCGATCCCTATGTCTTCTTTTCCACCCGCAACATCGGCACGACCCTCGCCCGGCGAAGCGGCGAGGAAGCGGTCATCGGTGCCGACCTGACCCTCGCGGCCCTGTCCCAGACGCTCGCCAAGCACAAAGTGACCGCCGGCACTGAAATCGTGCTGGTCGATCCCCAGGGCAACGCGGTGGGCTATCCCGACAGCGACCGGTTGCTCGCTGATACCGGATCGGCCCAACTGATCAAGGCCCGCGACCTCAGCCCGTCCATCGCCGTCGCTCTCGACGCCAGTGGCGACGCAACGCGCCTGGAGGCAGCCGGACGCCAATGGATCGTGTCCCGCAGTCACATGCAGGAAGGCGGGCCCCGGGGCCTGGAGCTGGCGTTGCTGGTGCCCGAGGATGAACTGCTGGCCGATGCCTATCGCATGCGCTGGCAAGGCGCCCTGATTACCCTGGCCACGCTGCTGCTGTGCCTGCCCCTGGGCTGGCTGACTTCCAGGCTGCTGGTCAAGCCCCTGAGCGCGTTGGTCCGGGAAGCGGATGCGATTCGCAGCTTCGACTTCGACTACCCGGTGTCGCGCCACTCCCTCGTACTGGAAGTGGATCAATTGAGCCTCTCGATGGCCCGGATGAAAGAGACGCTGGCCAGCTTCTTTGAAATCACCGCCAGCCTGCGCGCCGAAACCCGCTTCGCCCCACTGTTGGAACGAGTGCTGTTCGAGACCGTGAAAATCGGCCAGGCCCAGGCCGGGCTGATCTACCTGCGCGAAAATGACACCGACCAGGTCAAGCCGTATGGGCTGGTCATCCATGGCACGCCACAGCCACTGGAAGCGTTCGAACTGCAAAGCCATGCCCTGGCCAGTGGCGACAGCCCGCCCTGGCTCCAGCAACTGGCGCTCTCGGACAATCTCGTCACCTCCCTGGGATACGAGCAGGCCGCCGACCTGCAGCGTGTCCTGCAGGCACTGGACGCTCCGCGCGTGCACCTGATCGGTATCCGCCTGCGCAACCGTCATCAGGAAACCGTCGGCATGCTGGTGCTGTTGATCAGCGATACCGGCACCGAAGCCGATCTGGAAAAACTGCAGCCGGACCGCATCGCTTTTTTGCAAGCCGTCTCCGGCACCGCCACCGTGAGCATCGAAAGCCAGCGCCTGCAGGCCCGGCAGAAGCAATTGCTGGACTCGTTCATCCAGCTGCTGGCCGGCGCCATCGACGCCAAGAGCCCGTACACCGGCGGTCACTGCCAGCGGGTACCGGCCCTGACCCTGCTACTCGCCCAGGCCGCCGCCGCGAGCAACGCGCCGGCCTTCGAAGCCTACCGGCCTACCGAAGACGAGTGGGAAGCGCTGCACATCGCCGCCTGGCTGCACGATTGCGGCAAGGTCACCACGCCGGAGTACGTGGTGGACAAGGCCACCAAGCTGGAGACCCTGAACGACCGGATCCACGAAATCCGCACGCGCTTCGAGGTGCTCAAGCGCGACGCCTGGGTCGACTACTGGCAGGCCATGGCAACCGGGGGCGAAGCCGCCGCCCTGGCGCGCAAGCGTGATGAGACGCTGGCCAGCCTCGATGACGACTTCGCCTTTGTCGCGCGTTGCAACCTGGGCACCGAAGCCATGGCCGACGCCGACCTGCTACGTTTGCGGGAAATTGCCCAGCGTCCCTGGACCCGGACGCTGGACGATCGCCTGGGCGTATCGTGGGAAGAGAACCGGCGCCAGGCACGGACTCCCGAGCCGACGCTCCCCGTGGTCGAAACCCTGTTGGCCGACAAGCCCGAACACCTGGTGGAGCGGCACGAGGCCGAACTGATCCCGGCGGACAACCCATGGGGCTTCCAGCTCGATGTGCCAACCTGGAAATACAACCGTGGCGAACTCTACAACCTCAGCATCCCACGGGGCACGCTGACCCGGGAGGAACGCTATGTCATCAATCACCATATGGTGCAGACGATCCTGATGCTCAGCCAGCTGCCCTTCCCCAGCCACCTGGAGAACGTTGCGGAGATCGCTGGCGGCCATCATGAAAAGATGGATGGCACCGGATACCCCAAGCGGCTCAGGCGCGCGCAGATGAGCCTGCCGGCACGCATGATGGCGATCGCGGATATCTTCGAAGCATTGACGGCGGCCGACCGGCCCTACAAGAAAGCCAAGAAACTGAGCGAGGCCCTGGGCATCATGGCGACGATGTGCCGTAACGCCCATATCGACCCGGAACTGTTCAAGCTTTTCATCGATGAACGGATCTACCTGAGCTACGCCAACCAGTTTCTCGACCCGCACCAGATCGATGACGTCGATGCGGACAGCCTCCTGGACCAGGCGGGCGTCTAGACATGGGCGCCGTCGCTACCGATCCAGGCGTGTGGTCGGGCACCGAGACTGCCCGCCACAGGTCCGCAGGCTTTGCCAGCGCCCGCGCGAAGGGCTCAGCAGTCGGTCAAGCGCAGGAAAATCTCGCTCAGGCGCTCGATACCAGCCTGGTCATGCTCGCTGAAGCGCGCCAGTTTCGGGCTGTCCAAATCGAGCACTCCGATCAGGCGTCCGTCCTTGAGCAGCGGCACCACCAGTTCGCTGTTCGACGCACTGTCACAGGCGATGTGCCCCGGGAAGGCATGCACGTCCTCGACACGCTGGGTCTGGCCGGTCGCCGCTGCCGTACCGCAGACACCCCGGCCGAAGGGAATCCGCACGCAGGCGATCTGGCCCTGGAACGGGCCCAGCACCAGTTCTTCATTGCGATTGAGATAGAACCCGGCCCAGTTCAGGTCGTCCAGCTGACTGAACAGGAATGCCGAGAACTGCGCGGCGTTGGCGATGAAATCGCGTTCATCGGCCAGCAGGGATTGCAACTGTGCCGATAACAGGTCGTAGCCGTCGAGGCCTTGGCCGGTGTTCTTCAGATCGATCATGCCTTGTGCTCCAGCAGTTTGAGGCCAACCCAATAACGGGCAAATTGATAGGCGCAACGGCCGTTGCGGTTGCCCCGCCCGGTGGCCCAGCGGACCGCTTCTATATCCAGCGCTTCATCACGCTGCCAGGCCAGCCCGGCCTTGGCCGCCAGCTCACCGATCCAGTGCTCCACCACATTGAGAAAATGCTCCTGGGTGAAGGGATAGAACGACAGCCACAGGCCGAAACGGTCCGACAGCGCGATCTTGTCCTCCACGGCTTCGCTGGGATGCAGCTCGCCATCGACCCGCTTCCAGTTCTCGTTGTCGCTTTCCTTTTCCGGCACCAGGTGACGGCGGTTGGACGTGGCATACAGCAACACGTTATCCGGCGCCTGTTCCAGGGAGCCATCCAGCACGCTCTTGAGTACCCGGTAATCACCCTCACCGGATTCGAACGACAGGTCATCGCAGAACAGCACGAAGCGCTGGGGCAGCTTGGCGACCTGCTCCACCACCCGCGGCAGGTCGGCCAGATGATCGCGTTCGATCTCGATCAGCCGCAAGCCCTCCTGGGCATGCTCGGCCAACAGGGCGCGCACCAGGGACGATTTGCCCGTACCACGCGAGCCCCAGAGCAATGCATGGTTGGCCGGCATGCCGTCGATGAACTGACGGGTGTTGCGGCCCAGTTGCCCGACCTGGCGCTCGACGCCGATCAGGTCCGACAGGCGCATGTCGAGGCTGACCTGCAACGGCAACAGATAACCGCTGCGTCCGTCGCGCTGCCAGCGGGCAGCCAGGGTTGCGGTCCAGTCGATGTCGGGCCGGGGCGCGGGCAGCAACGGCTCGATACGGGCCAGCACCGCATCGGCGCGCTCAAGAAAAGCATTCAATCGCGAGTCCACGTCTTCTCCTCGGGCAGGTTCACAGTAATGATGACGCTACGGCGACGAAACGCCGTATTCAATGGCGGGTCTATCCCACACAACATAAACCGGCCAGGCCGGTATCCAGAGATGATCAGCTATGCTTGAGCGGCGAAGGGAAACGTAAGTGGTTCACCATTCCATGGACATCAGATTCACCCAACGGCTGTCTTACAAGCAGGCCCGACTGACCGTTCTGGTGGGTTTCGTGCTGGGCACATTGCTCAGCCTGATGCAGATCGGCATCGATTATGCCAGCGAAGACGCCTCGATCAACCGCGAGATCCTGTCGCTGATGGAAATCAGCCACAACCCGGCCTCGCGCATCGCCTACAACATCGACGCCGAACTGGCCCAGGAGCTGTCCCTGGGCCTGCTGCGTTCACCGGCCATCATCGGCGCCGAACTGATCGACAACAACAATACCGTGTTGGCCAGCGTCAAACGCCCCGAACTCCAGAGCAACTACCGGTTCATCAGCGACTTCCTGTTCGGCGCCCAGCGCCAGTTCGAAGATCGGCTTTACCTGGACCATTTGCCCGGCGAATCCCTCGGAGTGCTGCGCCTGGAGGTCGATACGTACGCTTTTGGCAGCCGCTTCCTGCGCAGGGCCGAGGTCACGCTGCTCAACGGGTTCGCCCGCAGCCTGATCCTGACCGGGCTGTTGCTGGCGCTGTTCTACGTCATGCTGACCAAGCCCTTGGTACGGGTCATCCGCGAGCTGGCCGGCCGCGACCCCAGCAGCAGCGAACAGAGCCGGCTGGAATGCCCTTCCGGCCACCAGTACGACGAGATCGGCGTACTGGTCTCGGTCGCCAACCAGCAGTTCGAAAACATCTCCACCGAAATCCAGCAGCGGCGCACCGCCGAAAATCGCCTCACCGAATACCTGGCGCAACTGGAAAACATCGTCTCGGCACGCACCGCCGAACTCAAGGCCATCAATGCCCGCCTCAGCCAGTCCAACGAAGAGCTGGAAGTGGCCAGGCGTACCGCCCTGGACATGGCCGACGCCCGTTCCGCCTTCCTGGCCAACATGAGCCATGAAATCCGCACGCCCCTCAATGGCCTGCTGGGGATGATCGCCTTGTCTTTGGACGGCCCTCTCACCGCCGAGCAGCAGCAGCAATTGTCGATTGCCCATGACTCGGGCAAGGTGCTGGTCGAACTGCTCAACGATATTCTCGACCTGTCCAAGTTCGATGCCGGCCAGCTGGAGCTCGAACGTATCCCGTTCGACCTGGCTTCCCAGATCGAAGACACCGCCAACCTGCTCTCCCAGAATGCCGCCCCCAGTGTCGAACTGGCCTGCCTGATCGATCCTCGTTTCCCGGCCCAGGTGCTGGGCGATCCGACCCGCGTGCGCCAGATCGTCAGCAACCTGTTGTCCAACGCACTCAAGTTCACCCGCTTCGGCCGTGTCGATGTGCGGCTGAGCGCCTACGAAGGCGGCGTGCGCATCGAAGTTTGCGACACCGGCATCGGCATCCCCCAGGATGCCCAGGCGCGGATCTTCCAGCCGTTCACCCAGGCCGGCGCCGGGATCACCCGTCAGTTTGGCGGCACCGGGCTGGGCCTGGCCTTGACCCACAACCTCTGCGAAGCCATGCAAGGCCGCCTGACGATCAGTTCCGAAGCCGGTTTCGGCAGCCAGTTCTGCGCCGACCTGCCCTTGCCCTGCCATACGCCGGCGGCGGTGGTCGAACCGTTGCGAGGCAATGTCGTAGCCATCACCGCCGCCAGCAGCGGACTGGCCGAATTGCTGCACATGCTGCTGCCCGTCTGGGGCCTGGATTACCAGCGACGCTCCGTCGATGACTCCCTGCTGGGCCTCAAACCGGATGTGCTGATAACCGACTGCCCCGAATGCCTGTTCAACCTGCGACCGACCTTCAGCGCCCCCATCCTGCTGGTGACCGCCTACGGCAGTTTCATGCCCAGCGAAGAAGCCACTACCCTCGCCCCCCTGTTGCAGCAGGCCCGCCCGCTGGCGCGCCATGCGCTGTACCAGATCCTGCGTCGTGCCCTGCAAAGCGAGGCGGCCGCCATCGACGACAAGCAGATCGAGGCACAGCCGCCCTCCAGGCGCGCGCGGGTGTTGCTGGTGGAGGACAACCCGGTCAACCAACTGGTGGCCAAGGGCATGCTGGTGAAACTGGGGTGCGAGGTCATCGTCGCGGCCCATGGTGCCGAAGCACTGGATCAGCTCGAACAGCGGGATTTCGACCTGGTGCTGATGGATTGCAACATGCCAGTGATGGACGGTTACGAAGCCAGTCGGCAGATTCGTCGCAGCGGGCGCTGGCCGAACCTGCCGATCGTGGCATTGACCGCCAATGCCATGCCCGAGGAGCGCGAACGCTGCCGGACCGCCGGCATGACCGACTACCTGTCCAAGCCGTTTCGCCGCGAAGAACTGGCGACGGTTCTGGACCAGTGGGTGCCTACGACGTCAGCGCCCTGATCTGGCCCAGCAACTGGTCGAGCCCGGCGCGCAACGCTCCCAGGCCATCCAGGTCGATGCCACTGTCGCACAACAGGCGGGCCTTGAGCGGCGCCACTTGTTCTCGCAAGACCCGCCCGGTGTCCGTCAGGCTCAGGTGGACCTCTCGCTCGTCCCGGGCCGAACGCTGGCGCTGGACCAGGTCCAGTTGCTCCAGACGCTTGAGCAAGGGTGTCAGCGTTCCCGAGTCCAGCAGCAGCCGCTCCCCCAGTGCCTTGACCGTGGGCTGCTCGGGCGCGGTGTCCTGCCACTCCCAGAGCACCAGCATCGCCAGGTACTGCGGATAGGTCAGGCCGAGCTGATCGAGCATCGGCTTGTAGCCACGGATCACTGCCCGCGACGCAGCATACAGCTTGAAGCACAGCTGGCTGTCGAGCGTGAGCGCTTCGATGGGTTCGTCCTTCATTTGAGCAGGGCTTCGATCTCGGCGGTCAGGTCCTCGGGCTTGGTGGTCGGGGCGAAACGCTTGACCACCTGACCGTCCTTGCCGATCAGGAACTTGGTGAAGTTCCACTTGATGCCCTTGGAACCCAGCACGCCGGGGGCGCGTTGCTTGAGCTGGACGAACAGTGGATGTGCGTTGGCACCGTTGACCTCGACTTTCTTGAACAACGGGAAGCTCACGCCGAAATTCAGCTCGCAGAACTCGGAAATCGCCCCTTCGTTACCCGGCTCCTGCTTGCCGAACTGATTGCAGGGAAAGCCCAGTACCACCAGGCCGCGGTCCTTGTAGGACTGCCAAAGGGTCTCCAGGCCCTTGTACTGTGGTGTGAAACCGCACTGGCTGGCGGTGTTGACCACCAGCACGGCCTTGCCGGCGAAATCGGCGAGGGTCTTTTGCTCACCCTTGATGGTGATGCAGGGAATGCTCAGCAGGTTGTCGCTCATGGCACGGCTCCAGCGGGAAGGAAGGAGCCGAAGATAGCGAGCAATTAAATTGTGTGCAATTTAATTCGAACCAAGACAACCTTCGGCGAGGGGATTCCCCTCGCCAGGCTTTCATCACTGGCGATCAACCAGGTCCAGGCACACCGAATTGATACAGTAACGCAACCCCGTGGGCGGCGGGCCGTCAGGAAACACATGACCCAGGTGAGCATCGCATTTGGCGCAGACCACTTCGGTGCGGATCATGCCGTGGCTGACATCGCGCACTTCCACCACGGCACTGCCCTCGATCGGCGCGTAGAAGCTCGGCCAGCCACAGCCGGAATCGAACTTGGTCCGCGAATCGAACAACGGTTCGTTGCAACAGATGCAGTGGTACACACCGTCGGTCTTGGTGGTGTTGTATTTACCGGAAAACGGGCGCTCGGTGCCCTTCAACCGGCAGACGTTGTACTGCTCCGGGTCGAGCATGGCACGCCATTCTTCAAGGGTTCTTTCCAACTTTTCCATCGTCTTGCCTCGGCAATTGAAAAAGCCCGATCCGACGCTTTTCCGCGGGTCGGGCGGCACGTATGATTGCGCCTCGTCAGACGCCAGTCTGGCAGTCACTCCATGCGTATTCAAACGGATTGTGACGCCTGTGCCATGTCCGGGCACGGGTACAGACGCAGGATCACCAGAACGGTCGTCGAGACGCCCGCCTGGATCGTTCATTTTCGGGAACACATCGCCATGCAGGTTAGCAAATCGAACAAGCTCGCCAACGTCTGCTACGACATTCGCGGCCCAGTGCTCAAGCACGCCAAACGCCTGGAAGAGGAAGGCCATCGCATCCTCAAGCTGAACATCGGCAACCCGGCCCCCTTTGGTTTCGAAGCGCCCGATGAAATCCTCCAGGACGTGATCCGCAACCTGCCCACCGCCCAGGGCTACAGCGACTCCAAGGGCCTGTTCAGCGCCCGCAAGGCGGTGATGCAGTACTACCAGCAGAAGCAGGTCGAAGGCGTCGGCATCGAGGACATCTACCTGGGCAACGGCGTATCCGAGCTGATCGTGATGTCGATGCAGGCGCTGCTCAACAACGGCGACGAAGTGCTGGTGCCGGCCCCCGACTATCCCCTGTGGACAGCCGCAGTCAGCCTGTCCGGAGGCAACCCGGTACATTACCTGTGCGACGAACAGGCCAACTGGTTCCCGGACCTGGCGGACATCAAGGCCAAGATCACGCCCAACACCAAGGCACTGGTGATCATCAACCCGAACAACCCGACCGGCGCGGTGTACTCCAGGGAAGTGTTGCTGGGCATGCTGGAGCTGGCTCGCCAGCACAACCTGGTGGTGTTTTCCGACGAGATCTACGACAAGATCCTGTACGACGACGCCGTCCACATCTGCACCGCCTCCCTGGCTCCGGACCTGTTGTGCCTGACCTTCAACGGCCTGTCCAAATCCTACCGGGTGGCGGGTTTCCGCTCCGGCTGGATTGCCATCTCCGGCCCCAAGCATCATGCCCAGAGCTATATCGAAGGCATCGACATGCTGGCCAACATGCGCCTGTGTGCCAACGTCCCGAGCCAGCATGCCATCCAGACGGCGCTGGGCGGCTACCAGAGCATCAACGACCTGGTCCTGCCCCCGGGCCGGCTGCTGGAACAGCGCAACCGTACCTGGGAACTGCTCAACGACATCCCCGGCGTCAGTTGCGTCAAGCCGATGGGGGCGCTGTATGCCTTCCCACGGATCGACCCCAAGGTCTGCCCGATCCACAACGACGAGAAGTTCGTACTTGACCTGCTGCTGTCCGAAAAGCTGCTGATCGTCCAGGGCACCGCGTTCAACTGGCCATGGCCGGATCATTTCCGCGTCGTCACGCTGCCACGGGTCGACGACCTGGAACAGGCCATTGGGCGGATCGGCAACTTCCTCAAGTCCTATCGCCAATAAGCCGGACAAGCGCGCGAGGTACCTCGCCTCGCGCGCTGTCTGATTCAGCAACATATCCGTTCCACCGATTTTGACGCCCCTTCTACACTGACTGCTCGGCAACTGATGGGCAGCAGGCCTAACATTCAAGGGGCCAGAGAGGCATATTTCATTTCTCTGGTACTTTCAGAAAAGTCCTTCAATCATTTGGGAAGCCTGTAGGACACAGTTTGAAATAGTCGGTGAGTTGAATAGCCTGCGGCAGCACCTTATATACCCCGCATAACGCTACATCTTTAGCATGAGGAGTTTGCTACCACCATGATGCGCATCCTGCTGTTCTTGGCCACTAACCTGGCGGTCGTGCTGATTGCCAGCATCACCCTGAGCCTTTTCGGCTTCAACGGGTTCATGGCGGCCAATGGGGTTGATCTCAACCTCAATCAGCTGCTGATCTTCTGTGCGGTGTTCGGTTTCGCTGGCTCCCTGTTCTCGCTGTTCATCTCAAAGTGGATGGCGAAGATGAGTACCGGCACCCAGATCATCAGCCAGCCGCGCACTCGCCATGAACAATGGCTGCTGCAGACCGTCGAGCAGCTGTCCCGCGAAGCCGGCATCAAGATGCCGGAGGTCGGGATCTTCCCGGCCTACGAGGCCAACGCCTTCGCCACCGGCTGGAACAAGAACGACGCCCTGGTCGCGGTGAGCCAGGGTCTGCTCGAGCGGTTCTCGCCCGATGAAGTCAAGGCCGTGCTGGCCCACGAGATCGGCCACGTCGCCAACGGCGACATGGTGACCCTGGCGCTGATCCAGGGCGTGGTGAACACCTTCGTGATGTTCTTTGCCCGCATCATCGGCAACTTCGTCGACAAGGTGATCTTCAAGAACGAAGAAGGCCAGGGCATCGCCTACTACGTGGCGACCATCTTCGCCGAGCTGGTACTGGGCATCCTCGCCAGCGCCATCGTCATGTGGTTCTCGCGCAAGCGCGAATTCCGCGCCGACGACGCCGGCGCCCGCCTGGCCGGCACCAGTGCGATGATCGGTGCCCTGCAGCGCCTGCGTGCCGAACAGGGCCTGCCGGTGCACATGCCCGACACCCTGACTGCCTTCGGCATCAACGGCGGCATCAAGCAGGGCCTGGCTCGCCTGTTCATGAGCCACCCGCCACTGGAAGAGCGTATCGACGCACTGCGTCGTCGCGGCTAAGGTAGATCTCGATAAAAAGCCCGCGCAATGCGGGCTTTTTATTTACACGTGGGCAACCACGATGTCCCTTGGTTCAGCGTGCGGAAATCCGATAGACCCGCTCATCCAGTCGCTTTACCCCCGCCTGGAGAAACTTCCAACTTTCCCCCAACACGTCCTGCTCCTGCAGCACGTCCAGCCGCCAGGCCTTGCCCAGCCACCGCTGCACCTCTTCGTCGCCAACCGAAAACGGCGGCCCCGGCATCTCTTCCTGGTTGTAATCCAGGGTAATCAGCAATCCGGCCCCCTCCGGCAAGAGCGCCTGCAAATGGCCTGCGTAACGTTCGCGCATGGGCGCCGGCAAGGCGATCAGCGCGGCCCGGTCGTACAGCGCGGCACAATCGGCGACATCACCCGGCTTCAAGGCAAAGAAATCGCCGCAACGGATTTCCATGTCACCGGCGCGAAATACCTTGAAGTCCCCCTCCTCGCTCACGCTCGGCTCCAACTGATGCTCCTGGAAAAAATCGGTGATGGCCTTTTCCGACAACTCCACCCCCAGCACCGGATACCCTTGATGAGCAAGCCACACCAGATCCAGGGTCTTGCCGCACAACGGCACCAGCACCCGACTGCCTCGCTCCAGTCCCAACAGCGGCCAGAATCCTTGCAGATAAGGGTTCACTTGCGGCAAGTGAAAACCGATCTGATCCGTCGACCATCGCTTGTGCCAAAACTCAGGCTCCATGACTCGCTCCAAAAATTCGATCAAAACGGGTTAAAACTTATATTAGATTCCGATCATAGACCTGACGGAAGATGGCGGCATCTTAACGCTCAGGAGCCCGTTCATGCTGCCCAGCCTGTTTATTTCCCATGGCTCTCCGATGCTCGCCCTGGAGCCTGGCGACAGCGGCCCGGCACTGGCGCGCATCGCCGCGCAATTGCCCAGGCCACATGCCATCGTCATTGTTTCCGCTCATTGGGAAAGCGATGAGTTGGTGGTCAGCGCCAATCCGCAGCCTCGCACCTGGCACGATTTCGGAGGCTTTCCGCCCGCCCTGTACAACGTGCAGTATCCCGCCCGGGGCAATCCCGGCCTGGCGGCAGAAGTCGCAGAATTGCTCGACACCGCGCATCTGCCGGCGCGCCTCGACAGCCAACGCCCCTCCGATCACGGCGTCTGGGTACCGTTGTCCCTGATGTACCCCGAAGCGGACATCCCGGTGGTTCAAGTATCCCTGCCCAGCCACCAGGGGCCAGCGTTGCAGACCAGGGTGGGCCGGGCGCTCGCGCCGCTGCGCCAGCGCGACATCCTGCTGATCGGTTCCGGCAGCATTACCCATAACCTGCGGGACCTGGACTGGAGCGCCGGACCTGAAAGCATCGAGTCCTGGGCAAAGGCATTTCGTGACTGGATGGTGGAAAAACTCGAGGCCGACGACGAAGCCACCTTGCATGATTACCGCCACCAGGCACCGAACGCCGTGCGCAGCCATCCCAGCGACGAGCATCTGCTGCCGCTGTATTTTGCCCGGGGTGCCGGCGGGAAGTTCAGTGTTGCCCATCAAGGCTTCGCAATGGGGACGCTGGGGATGGACATCTATCGGTTCGGTTGACAGGCGGACCGAGCCTGCTCGCGATTGCCTTCACAACGACTGTCCTTGAGGAAACACCCAGCCACAGGCAAAAAAAATCCCCGAACCAGTCGGGGATTTTTTATGTTCGATCAGTCGACCCTGGGGCCGATCAATCTTCGCGATAGCGACGCAGCTTGAGTTGCTTGCCGGCCACGCGAGTGTCCTTCAGCTTAGTCAGCAACTTCTCCAGGCCATCTTCCGGCAGCTCTACCAGGCTGAAGCTGTCCCGCACCTGAATGCGACCGATGGCTTCACGAGCCAGGCCACCTTCATTGAGGATGGCGCCCAGCAGGTTCTTGGCGGCAATGCCGTCACGAGCACCCAGTGCGGTACGGCAACGGGCACGACCTTCGGCCAGCGGGATCGGAGCACGACGCTCACGGTCGCCACGGTCAGGGCGGTCACCGCTACGCTCAGGACGATCGCCACGAGGCGCGCTGTTCGGCACCAGTGGACGCTCTTTCTCGATCGCAGCCAGGTCCAGTGCCTGTCCATTGGTCGCCTTGCGCAGCAGGGCGGCAGCCAGGGCACGTGGGGAGCAACCGATGTCGGCGGTCAGGCGATCGAGCAGATCACCGTGGGTCGACTCAGCGTCAGCCACCAGCGGCGACAGGCTATTGGTCAGTTTCTTGATGCGGGCATCGAGAACGGCCTGGGCATCCGGCAGACGCACTTCAGCCACTTTCTGGCCGGTCACACGCTCGATCACCTGCAGCATGCGGCGCTCACGAGGCGTCACCAGCAGCAGTGCGCGACCTTCGCGGCCCGCACGACCGGTACGACCGATACGGTGAACGTAGGACTCAGGGTCGTACGGCATGTCCACGTTGAATACGTGGGTGATGCGCGGAACGTCCAGGCCACGGGCAGCAACGTCAGTCGCCACGACGATGTCCAGGCGACCATCCTTGAGGGAGTCGATGACGCGCTCACGCTGGTTCTGGGCAATGTCCCCGTTCAGCGCAGCGGCCTTGTAGCCTTTGGCTTCCAGGGCGCTGGCCAGATCCAGGGTCGCTTGCTTGGTGCGAACGAACATGATCAGGGCGTCGAAATCCTCGACTTCCAGCAGGCTCAGGACGGCAGAGGTCTTCTGGTCGGCGTGGACCAGCAGGTGGGCCTGCTCGATCGCGGTGACGGTCTGGGTCTTGCTCTGGATCTTGACGTGTTTCGGGTCCTTGAGGTGACGCTCGGCGATCGCACGGATCGACTGCGGCAAGGTGGCCGAGAACAGTACGGTCTGGCGGGTTTCCGGCATGGCCTTGAAGATCACTTCCAGGTCATCCATGAAGCCCAGCTTGAGCATTTCGTCCGCCTCGTCGAGAACCAGGTGGTTCACGGTGGCCAGGACTTTTTCGTCGCGACGCAGGTGGTCGCACAGACGGCCCGGGGTGGCGACAACGATCTGTGCGCCATTACGGATTGCTTTCAGTTGTGGGCCCATCGGCGCGCCGCCGTAGACAGCCACAACAGTCACGCCCGGCATCTGCTTGGCGTAGGTTTCGAAAGCGGTTGCAACTTGCAGCGCCAACTCACGGGTTGGGGCCAGGATCAGAGCTTGCGGCTCGCGCTTGGACGGATCAATGCGGTGCAGGATAGGCAGGGCGAACGCGGCGGTCTTGCCCGTACCGGTTTGCGCCTGGCCAATCATGTCGTGACCGGCGAGAATGATCGGGATCGACTGCTGCTGAATGGCCGAAGGCTCTTCATAGCCGGTAGCGACTACTGCAGCGACAATATTGGGATGAAGTTCAAGAGCGGCGAAGCCGCCGATTTCCTGGGTCATGGGTCTGCCTCTAAGTGCATCCGCAAAGACCCATGCTCCAAAGCTGCGCATGCCGTGTTGAGACTCAAGAGTCGCCCTGGCAGCTTTGTCGGCGGGGATTTGCGAAAACGAATGAATGAAAAAAGAACGTCGAGAGAGCATCCGTCGTGCGGACATGCAACCGAAGCTGGCTTCAGAAAATTGCGCTACCTTGACGCGACCCGGCTAAAGGCCGGCGCGCACTATACCGGAATTTGCCCAAAAAGGGAGCTTTTTTTATCGCTGCGCCGCAGTACGGGCTTGCCATACACCCAATGCGGCGAGGGGATTTATCCCGTTGGGCTGCCAGGCAGCCCCGATGTATCCGACGCATTCCCGACAGGATGAGCACTGGAGGGGCGCGCTGCGCGCACCAGCCAGATGAATCCCCTCGCCACAGGGATTCCTGGCCCTTGATCAGGTCGCGGGCCGGATCGCCTTGATCAATGACTGCAACGAATAGCCCAGTCGTGGCGCCAGCCCTTCGGCCCGGGCAATCAGGCCTTCCATATCCAGTGTCTGCTCCAGGTCCGCCGGCACGATCAGGATCACATTGCCCTCCTTCACTGGCAATTCCCAGTAGTGGCGGTGGTACAAACCGCGCAGCAACGCCGCACCCAACGGCTTGCCGTCATCGGTGGCCCATTGGTTGATCACCAGCCAGCCGCCCGGATTGAGACGCTTCTGGCAGTTTTCCAGGAACCCCCAGGCCAGATGCCCGACGCCCGGACCGACGTCGGTATAGAGGTCGACGAAAATCAGGTCCGCGGGTTCGGCGGTTTCCAGCAGCTGCAGGGCGTCGCCGACCCGGATATACAGGCGGGGATCGTCATCCAGCCCCAGGTATTCGATGGCCAGGCGCGGCACATCGGGGCGCAATTCGATAGCCTCGACATCTTCCAGCGGCAGGAACTTGAGACAGGCCTGGGTCAGCGTTCCGGCGCCCAGCCCCAGGAACAGCGCGCTTTCCGGTTGCTCATGGCACAACGCACCGATCAGCATGGCCCGGGTGTAATCGTATTCGAGCCAGCTGGGATCTGCCGTGAACACACAGCTTTGTTCGATGGCATCGCCGAATTCGAGGAACCGGTAATCGGCCACCTCGAACACGCGGATCATACCGAACTCATCGTGCACTTCGGCGAGCAGATGCTCGACACGCTCCTCTGTCATTTCAACTCCCGATAGCAACCAGGCCGCGCATGACCGGTTGGGCCGGTGCCTGGGCAAAAGCGCGATTGTCGACCAGGCGACGGCAGCAGGTCACGCACTAATTTGCTGGTAACATGGGCGTCCGAGCGTAATCCATTAGAGACCATGATGAGCCAACCCTGGAGCCCTGACAGCTGGCGCGCCTTGCCGATCCAGCAACAACCTCGTTACCCCGACGCGGCGCACCTGCTGCAGGTCGAGCAGACCCTGGCCAGCTATCCGCCGCTGGTGTTTGCCGGAGAGGCCCGGGAACTGCGCCGTCAGTTCGCCGAGGTGACCCAGGGCCGGGCCTTCCTGCTCCAGGGTGGCGATTGCGCCGAAAGCTTTGCGGAGTTCTCGGCGGCGAAGATCCGCGACACCTTCAAGGTGCTGTTGCAGATGGCCATTGTCATGACCTTCGCCGCCGGCTGCCCGGTGGTCAAGGTCGGCCGCATGGCCGGGCAATTCGCCAAGCCGCGTTCGGCCAACGATGAAACCATCGACGGCATGACCTTGCCGGCCTACCGGGGCGACATCGTCAACGGCATCGGCTTCGACCAGCAGAGCCGCGTGCCGGATCCGGATCGACTGTTGCAGGCCTACCATCAGTCCACCGCTACCTTGAACCTGCTGCGGGCGTTCGCCCAGGGCGGTTTTGCCGATCTGCACCAGGTGCATAAGTGGAACCTGGACTTCATCGCCAACTCGGCCCTGGCGGAAAAATACAGCCACCTGGCCGACCGCATCGACGAAACCCTGGCGTTCATGCGCGCCTGCGGCATGGACAGCTCGCCACAATTGCGTGAAACCAGCTTCTTCACCGCACATGAAGCACTGCTGCTGAACTATGAAGAAGCCTTCGTGCGCCGGGACAGCCTGACCAATGACTATTACGACTGCTCGGCACACATGCTCTGGATCGGTGACCGTACCCGTCAACTGGACGGAGCCCATGTCGAATTCCTGCGGGGCGTGAACAACCCGATCGGGGTCAAGGTCGGCCCGAGCATGAAGCCCGATGACCTGATCCGCCTGATCGACGTGCTCAACCCCGACAACGATCCGGGTCGCCTGAACCTGATCGCACGGATGGGCGCGAATCAGGTTGGCGATCATCTTCCACAGCTGTTGCGTGCCGTGCAGCGTGAAGGCAAGCAGGTGCTGTGGAGCTCAGACCCTATGCATGGCAATACCATCAAGGCCAGCAGCGGCTACAAGACGCGGGACTTCGCGCAGATCCTCGGGGAGGTGAAACAGTTCTTCCAGGTCCATGAGGCGGAAGGTACCTATGCGGGCGGAATCCACATCGAGATGACCGGACAGAACGTCACCGAGTGCATCGGCGGCGCCAGGCCGATCACCGAGGATGGCCTGTCGGACCGCTACCACACCCACTGCGACCCGCGGATGAATGCTGATCAGTCGCTGGAGCTGGCGTTCCTGATTGCCGAAACGTTGAAGCAGGTTCGGCGCTGAATCATTCAGCTTGTCGCGACTGAACGACATCTTCGCGGGCAAGCCCGCCCCCACGGTAGGCCGGCGATGAACATGATTCTTGTGTTCGACCCGGCCCGATGTGGAAGCAGGCTTGCCCGCGAAGGGACCGACTCAGCCAGCACCGATTCCGGCCAACGCCACCGCCAAGCGTACCCCACCCATTCGCCGGCAATTGAGCTGAACCCGTTCCAACCCCAACCAATCGGCCATGCGCCGCAGGCTCATCGCCAACGCCAGCATGCCCTCCTCGTCCAGCCCTGGCTCTTCCTCGTGCACCGCATGCACCGCCAACCGGCCCTGGGCGCGTTCCGCCCGTAGATCGATCCGGGCGGCGATACGTTCGTCGTGCAGGAACGGCAGGACGTAATAGCCGTACACGCGCTTGTGGGCCGGGGTGTAGATTTCCAGTCGATAACGAAAATCGAACAACCGCTCGGTACGACTGCGTTCCCATACCAGCGAATCGAACGGCGACAACAGGGCACTGGCCGCTACCTTGCGAACAATCTTCACATCAGGTCGGCACCAGGCGGGCTGCTTCCAGCCTTGCACCTGGCAACGCAGCAACTGCCCGCCCTCTTCCAGCTCCGCCAACCGTGCGCGGCTGTCAGCCGGGTCGAGACGGAAGTAATCTCGCAGATCCTTTTCGGTCCCCACTCCCAGCGCTTCGGCTGCGTGCAGCAATAATGCGCGCTGGGCCTGGGCCTCGTCCGGCAGCGGCTGTTGCAGGACCGAGGCCGGGAACACCCGCTCCGGCAGGTCGTAGAGCCGCTCGAAACCGCGGCGCCCCGCCACCGTGACCTCCCCGGCCGCGAACAGCCACTCAAGGGCATGCTTCTCGGCGCTCCAGTCCCACCACGGACCGGCCTTATCCTGGCGAGTGGACAAGCTGCCCGCCCCCAGGGCTCCCCGCTCCCGGACCGACGCGAGGACGCGGCGAATGACCTCCTGGCGCTCCCGGCCGAAACGCGCCAACTGTTGATAGATGCCTTCGCCGCGAGACGCGCGGATCATGCGCCAGCGCATCAGCGGGTACATCGACATGGGCAGCAGGGACGCTTCGTGCCCCCAGTACTCGAACAATGTCCGGCGTCGCCCCTGGCTCCAGGCCGCCTGATCGAGCAAATCGAGATTGTAATGGCCGAGACGGGAGAACAGCGGAAGGTAATGCGAGCGCACCAATGCGTTGACGGAATCGATCTGCAGCACGCCGAGGCGTTCGATCAGACGGTTGAGACGCGAGGACTGCACCGAAGCCGGCGCCAGCCGCCCATTGAATCCCTGGGCGGCCAACGCCAGGCGCCGGGCCTGTTTGAGGGTAAAGGATACAGTCGCGGGCATGGAGATCTCCTTGTCTGCTCGCAACCTACCTCACCGGGAATCGATTTGTGTAGGGAGGGATGGCTCATTTGTGCAATGGATCATCCCAGAATGGCCGAACCACTTCCTTTTCGACATCCGCTCGACTGACACCGATGTCCTTGAGCGCCTCGTCGCTCAATCCGGCGAGCAATTCACGCTCATGGTGCAATTCATACCAGCGGCTAAACTTGTGCAACAGATCGCTGAGGGAAAACCGATGGAATGAGTGCTTATCTATCGATACGTATCCTTTCTGACCTTTCATCGTGATGTCCTCCGTTGGGGGTGGCTCAAGTCTCGCGCCGCCGCTAAGATCAATCCAACGAATGTTTCTTATGCAATACATCTCGGAGATTGATCCATTGTCGAGTTACCCGAGCATCGATACGGAAGTGCTGCGTACCTTCGTCGCCATCGCCGACCAGGGGGGATTCACCCGCGCCGGTGAACTGGTCAACCGCACCCAGTCCGCCGTCAGCATGCAGATGAAGCGCCTGGAAGAAGATGTGCTGCAGCGGCGCCTGTTCGAGCGTGACGGGCGCCAGGTCAAGCTCACCGCCGAAGGCCAGGTGCTATTGGGGTACGCCCGCAGGATCCTCAAGCTGCACAGCGAGGTGTTCAATACCCTGCGCGAACCGCACATGGTCGGTACCGTGCGCATCGGCACACCGGACGATTACGTGATGCGATTCCTGCCGGGTATCCTGCAGCGCTTCGCCCAGTTCTATCCGCTGATCGAAATCGAAGTGCATTGCGAATCGTCCAAGCAGCTGTTGCTGCGCCAGGACCTGGACCTGTCCATCGTCACCCGTAAACCCGGGGATGAAATCGGCCAGCTATTGCGCAAGGAACGCTTCGTCTGGGCCGAAGCGGCGTGCTTCAACGCCCATGAAAAAACACCACTGCCCCTGGCGATGTTCAACAGTGACTGTTTCTGCCGACAGTGGGCCTGTAATGCGCTGGATGCCATGGGCCGCGAGTATCGCGTGGCCTACAACAGTTCCAGCCTGTCGGCGCTCATGGCCGTGGTGGGCGCGGGCCTGGCGATCACCGCGCAACTGGAAAGCCTGCTCACGCCGGACATGCGGGTACTGGGCGAGGCCGAGAACCTGCCGGAACTGCCCGAGGCCAGCATCATGCTGATCCGCAACCTGCACAATCCGTCGCCGATCACCGAATGCCTGGCCGAGCACATCGTCGAAGGCTTCAAGCTTTAAAGGCGAGCAGGACCGCGCAAACCACCAGGAAGCCGCAGAACAAGGCGCGCAACAGGCGCTCCGGCATGGCATGGGCGACTTTCACGCCCCAGCTGATGCTCAGCAAGCCGCCGGCGGCCAAGGGCACGCCGATGCTCCAGTCCACCTGGTGGTGGAACGCATAGGTAGCCAGGGTCACGCCGGTGCTGGGCAAGGCCAGCGACAGCGACAACCCCTGGGCCACCACCTGGGTGGTGCCAAACAGGCTGGTCAGGATAGGCGTCGCGACAACAGCCCCGCCGACACCGAACAGACCTCCCATGGCCCCGGACACCGCCCCCAGCACGCCGAGCCACGGCCAGCCATAGCGCATCTGTGCCGAGGCCGGCGCGCTGGTGGCGAACATACGGATCAGGTTATAGGCCGCCAATACGATCAAGAACGCCACGAAACCGATGCGCATGCTCTGGGCATCGATGCCGACGGCCCAGATCGAGCCAAGCCAGGCAAAGCAGAACCCCATGGTCGCCAACGGCAGGACATGGCGCAGCTCGATGCGATTACGCTGGTGGTAACGCCACAGGGCCAGCATCACATTGGGAACCACCATCACCAGCGCCGTCCCCTGGGCGATCTGCTGGTCCAGACCGAACCAGACCCCCAGAACCGGAATCGCGATCAATCCGCCGCCAATCCCGAACAATCCCCCCAGGGTGCCCAACGCAGCCCCGACCACCAGATACAGAAAACTCTCGATCACAGACGATTCTCCCCTCATCAAGGGCGCATATCCTACGCAGTCGACGCCTTCGGCGAAACGTGACATCGGTGCAACACGTCAGAATTGTCTGGCGCACGAAAGATTTGCCCGCTAGATTTATCCCAATCATTGATTGAAGGTTTTGCCATGAGTACTCAGCACGCCACCCCCGACCCTTGCGAAGCCCTGTTGCTCGACAACCAGGTTTGCTTTGCCCTGCACTCTACGTCGCTGATGATGACCAAGGTCTACAAGCCACTGCTGCAAGCCCTGGGCCTGACATACCCCCAATACCTGGCGATGATGGTGCTGTGGGAAACCGACGGTTTGACCGTAGGGGAGATCAGCAGTCGCCTGCTTACCGACCCGGGCTCGTTGACCCCGCTGCTCAAGCGCCTTGAGGCCGAAGGCCTGCTGAGCCGCACCCGCAGCCGAGAAGACGAACGCGTGGTGGTTGTGGAACTCACCGAGAAAGGCCGCGCCTTGCAGAAAAAAGCCCTCGATATTCCCCAATGCATCCTCGCCGCCAGCGGCCAGACCCTGGAGCAGTTGAAAAAACTGCAACAGGACCTGCAGGCACTGCGCAGCCATCTGCAAGACAGCCTCTGATTCCACCTCCTCAAAGCCTGGCGATCCCGCGATGGCGGTATGTCGTCATACCGCCAGGGACTGCCACCGCGCCATCGTGAGCAAGCGCGGCCCCACACACGCTCCCCCGCCCTCAGCCTTCGCACCCCGCATATTCCTGCCTGCGCCCCCCATTTCATCCTTACCCGACTTCCTTATGTAGGCCAGGTCTGTTCACAAAGGCCTACTCGAAGCCGGCGTATCAAATTTTTTTAACCGCTTGAAACGCTCTATATCAAGGGCTCAAGGCCTTCCGACCTAAAAAAATCCATCCGCCTCGAAAATTTAGCTTGCGCGCAATATATTTGCGCTATAAATTCTCTTCACACCTACTTAGCGCACAAACATTTAGTGCAAACATCAACCAGAAACGAGGCTCCCATCATGAAAACTCTCTACACCGCAATCGCAACTTCCACCGGCGGCCGTGATGGTCGTGCGATCTCCAGCGACAACATCCTCGACGTCAAGCTCGCCACGCCCAAGGAACTCGGCGGCGCTGGTGGCGCGGCAACCAACCCGGAACAACTGTTCGCTGCCGGTTACTCGGCCTGCTTCATCGGCGCCCTGAAATTCGTCGCCAGCCAGAGCAAGCGCAAGATCCCGGATGATGCCTCGATTACCGCCCATGTCGGCATCGGCCAGATCCCCGGTGGTTTCGGCCTCGACATCGACCTGCACATCAGCCTGCCAGGCCTGGATCAGGACGAAGCGCAAAGCCTGGTGGACGCGGCTCACCAGGTCTGCCCCTACTCCAACGCAACTCGCGGCAACGTCGATGTCCGCCTGCACGTAACCATCTGATCACCGACCCTACTGACCTCAAGGAGACGAACATGAACACATTCAGCAAAGCCCTGACCGGCACCCTTCTCGCACTCAGCGTCAGCAGCGCCTTCGCCAACGGCATTGTCGAGCACAACACCCAGGCGTTCCTCGATGCACTGAACGCCGGCACTGGCAAGCCGCTGGAACAGCTTTCCCCCAAGGATGCCCGTGCTGTACTGGTTGGCGCCCAGGCGGGGGTTAAACTGACCCTGCCCAAGGCCGATGTCAGCGAGAAAACCATCCAGGTGGATGGCCAGTCGATCAGCCTGACCATCGTTCGTCCGGCCGGGGTCAAGGGGGAATTGCCCGTGTTCATGTTCTTCCATGGCGGCGGCTGGGTGTTGGGGGATTTCCCGACCCACGAACGACTGGTTCGTGACCTGGTGGCGGGATCGGGAGCCGCGGCAGTGTTCGTCAACTACACGCCGTCCCCCGAAGCGCATTACCCGGTGGCGATCAACCAGGCCTACGCCGCCACGAAATGGGTGGCCGAGCATGGCAAGCAGATCAATGTCGACGGCAAGCGCCTGGCAGTGGTGGGTAACAGCGTTGGCGGCAACATGGCAGCCGTCGTGGCATTGATGGCCAAGGACAAGGGTACCCCGGCGATCCGGTTCCAGGCGCTGTTATGGCCGGTGACCGACGCCAGCTTCGAAACTGCGTCCTACAACCAATTCGCCGAGGGACACTTCCTCAGCAAGAACATGATGAAGTGGTTCTGGGACAACTACACCACCGATGCCGGACAGCGCAGCGAGATCTATGCTTCGCCGCTGCGGGCGACCACCGCGCAACTCAAGGGGCTGCCGCCAGCACTGGTGCAGACCGCCGAGGCCGATGTATTGCGCGACGAAGGCGAAGCCTATGCTCGCAAACTGGACGCCGCCGGTGTGCCGGTCACCGCAGTGCGCTACAACGGCATGATCCACGACTATGGCCTGCTCAACGTCGTGAGCCAGGTGCCGGCAGTGCGTTCGGCGATGTTGCAGGTGTCCGAGGAGCTCAAGCAACACCTTAAGTGAATGGGCTGCGCAGCCCTGATGGCGAGGGAGCCTGCTCCCTTCGCCACCAGGAATTGCTGTATGTTGAAATGAAAAAGCCCGACTCAATGGTCGGGCTTTTTCATGCACAAGGCGTCGCTTACTTGGCGCGGCCCTTGTAGGAACCGCCATCGCGGGTATCGATCTCGATCATGTCGCCGATTTCGATGAAGTCAGCAACCGACAGCTCGGTACCGTTCTTCAGTTTGGCAGGCTTCATGACCTTGCCGGAAGTGTCGCCGCGAGCGGAACCTTCGGTGTAGTCAACCTGACGCACGATGGTGGTCGGCAGTTCCACGGAAACCAGACGGCCTTCGAAGAATACGGCTTCGCAGACGTCGGTCATGCCTTCTTCAACGAATGGCAGGACGCTTTCGATGTCTTCGGCGTTCAGCTCGTACATGGTGTAGTCAGTGGTGTCCATGAACGTGTAGGAGTCACCGCTGATGAAGGACAGGGTGGCTTCCTTGCGGTCGAGGATCACGTCGTCCAGCTTGTCGTCGGCGCCGTAGACGGTTTCGGTCTTGTAGCCGGTCAACAGGTTCTTCAGCTTGGTCTTCATGATCGCGCTGTTACGACCCGACTTGGTGAATTCAGCTTTCTGAACCAACCAAGGATCGTTGTCGATACGAATCACGGTACCGGGTTTGAGTTCTTTACCAGTTTTCATTGCGAATATCCGAATTTGGATGGGATTTACAAAAATCTAGGCCGCGTATCATAGCCAATTTCCATAAAACTTCACCAGCGCCGTGGCAAGATCGGGTCGCGAAGCCTGTTCCAGGCACCACGCCTGGGCATGTTCGGCCAGTTCCTGCTGCCGCTCGCAGACGGTTTTCCAGTGTTCGGCCATGTCCTGGCCGGCATTCCACGCCCGCCAGAGACCGCTCATCGCTTTTTGCGCCGGCTCTGCAAGTCCTTGGGTGTAGAGCGTGAGGAAAGCCTCGAGTTTGTCCAGGTGTACGTCCTCTTCCTGCTGATAGATGTGCCAGAGCAGTGGCCGGCCGGCCCACTGGGCACGCACGAAAGAATCCTCGCCGCGCACGGCGTTGAAATCGCAGCACCACAGCAGCAGATCGTATTGATCCTGCCGGACGAATGGCAGCACCTGCACCGTCAGGGCGCCACGCCGATGCACCGCGCCGACCTCCAACGGGCCTACCGCGAACCAACGTTCGACGTCCCCCAGTATCCGCCCTTCCGGCACCAGCACGTGGGACGCCCGGGCGTCGTGCGCCATGGCATCGAACCAACTCGCCAGCCCGGCGTTTTCATAGGCGAACAGGGAGATCAGGCGCGCATCCGGCGCCCGCTCGACCCCCAGGCCCTGGAGGAACATGCGCTGCGCCTCGGCATCCTGCTGGAATTGCCGGCGCCGCTCCAACAGACCCGCTTCACGCAGCAAGCCTCCCGTCCCTTCACGGAAACCAGGGAAGAAGAAATATTTCTGCACGTGGCGGTACTTGACCGACGGTAGCCCGTGGCATCCGATGACCCAGTCCTCGGCGCTCAGGTAGTCGAGATTCATCCATAACGGCGTCTTCTGGCGCTCGGCCATCGCATCCATATAGGCACTGGGCAACTGGCAGGCGAACGCGGCGATTACCACATCGGCCGCTTCGGTGGCGGGCCAGTCCTGGGCCCAGTGACGCACCTCAACCCCTTGCTGCCACTGCTGCGCGAGGGTGGTATCGATGCCTGGGCACAACCGCTCGAAAGCACGCAAGTCGTCGACCCATAGCCGGACGGCACACCGATGCTCGGCCACCAGTTGCCGGGCCAGGCGCCAGGTGACGCCGATGTCGCCAAAATTATCGACAACGGTGCAAAAGATATCCCAACGCCCGGTCATTCCCGACTCCCTGTGACAAAGGTGCGATTGTCCCGAATAAACCGATGATGCAGAAGGGCCGACGGCGATTAATCTTCATGCGACAATCACCGCCCTACGAGCCCTGCCAGGAAGCAGCCATGCCTGATCATCCGCCCGCCCAGCGCCTCGGCGCCCTGCAATTGACCCTCAGCATTGCCCTGGGATTATGGCTTGGGTTTCTCGCCATCGTCCTGACCAGCTGGTTGCTGTCGAAATTCATCTTCGACGAACAACTGGCCCCGGTGGTCGGCGCCGTGCATCAACTGGCGCAACCGCCAGCCGTGCAGCCGCCTCCCGAGCCGCCCACGCCCATGTTCGAGCAGTATCAGCAGAACCTGCAAAGGAACGAGCAGCGCCAGGCCCTGGATCAGGCCCGCAGCGATCCGCGTAACCTGTCCAATCCCAAATGCCAGTTCTGGCTGCAGCAGGACCAGAACGCCCCCAGCGAAAAAAGCCGTGCCAACGTTCTACAGTTCTGCAATTGATCATGGATAAACAGACCGTCCACCGACTGATTCTCGACAAGCTCAAGGTCGATCTCGAGATCGCCGAACGCGCCGCGCAAACCGCCTACGAAGCCGCGACCCATGAAGAGAACATCGCCGAGAACAAGTACGACACCCTGGGCCTCGAAGCGTCCTACCTCGCCGCCGGACAAGCCCGACGCGTCGAGGAAATCCGCCAGGCCCTGGCGCTCTGCCAGAACCTGGCGCTCAGGCCATACGACGAACAACGCGGGATCCAGGTAGGTACACTGATCGGCCTGGAAGATGAGGAAGGTCGCGAGCAGTGGCTGTTTCTCGGGCCGGATGCAGCGGGACTGAAGGTGTCGCTGGTGGGCCAGCCGATCACGGTCATCACCCCTCGCTCCCCCCTGGGCCGAGGCCTGCTGGGCAAGTTCGAAGGCGATGAGGTGGAGATCGTGGTGGCGGGTACCCGGCAACAGTTCGCTGTCACCGAGGTGATCTAGGGCGTACGAAAAGGTACACGACACCTTTTCGTACGCTCTCTGGTATCAATGTACCGGTAGTTCGACGCCGTCGAACAGTTCCTCGAGTTCCTGCTTGTTATGGCACTGGATGGCCTTGGCCATGACTTCCCGGGTCAGGTGTGGCGCGAATTTCTCGATGAAATCGCACATGAATCCCCGCAGGAAAGTGCCGCGGCGGAATCCGATCTTGGTCACGCTCGATTCGAACAGCTCACTGGCGTCCAGCACGACCAGGTCGCTGTCGAGCTTGGTGTCGACGGCCATTTTCGCCACGATACCCACGCCCAGGCCGAGACGTACATAAGTCTTGATCACGTCGGCATCGGCGGCGGTGAACACCACTTTCGGGGTCAGCCCACGGTGGCTGAAGGCTTCGTCGAGTTTCGACCGGCCGGTGAACCCGAACACATACGTCACGATGGGGTATTCGGCCAGCGCTTCGAGCGTCAGCTTTGGCAGCTTGGTCAACGGATGGCCCTGGGGCACGGCCACACAACGGTTCCAGCGATAGCACGGCATCATCACCAGGTCGCCGAACAACTCCAGGGCCTCGGTGGCGATGGCGAAATCCACCGTGCCGTCGGCGGCCATCTCGGCGATCTGCATGGGCGACCCCTGGTGCATGTGCAGGGCCACGTCCGGGTATTGCTTGATGAAATTGCTGATCACCGGCGGCAGCGCGTAGCGGGCCTGGGTGTGAGTGGTGGCGATCGACAGGGTGCCTTTTTTCTCGTTGGAGAACTCCTGGGCGATCTGCTTGATGCTCTCGACCTTGCGCAGGATCTCGCCGGCCGTGGTGATGATGCGCTCACCGGCCGGGGTCACGCGGGTCAGGTGCTTGCCACTGCGGGCGAAGACTTCCACTCCCAGCTCGTCTTCCAACAGTCGGATCTGCTTGCTGATGCCGGGTTGCGACGTATAGAGGCTTTGTGCGGTAGCGGAAACGTTGAGGTCGTGGTGCGCCACTTCCCAGATGTAGCGCAGTTGTTGAAGCTTCATATGTATCCCTCAAAGCAGTTGGACGCCACGGGCATCAGCGACGGTATATAACTATATGAATGGTCACGACAATAAATCTAGAACTTTTTATGAAAAGCCATCATTTAGCCTCAAGCTTCTCCCTGACGCCGACGCTGCACCAGCGGCACCAGGTACACCGGCACCCGGGATAACTGCAATACCCGCGCAGCGGTCCTGCCCAAGGGCGTCTCACCACTTGCCCCTTGGCAATGACTGCCTACGATCAGCAAATCGACAGAGAGTTTCGCTGCCTGTTCGAGAATGACCTGGGAAGGATCGCCCTGATACACCCTGACCGATTTGATCAGCTTCAAGTCCTGCTGCCCCTCCCCCAATTCTTCGCGAAAACTGTCGAGCACCCGCTGTTCGATATTGGCCATCACGGTATTCAGACCCTGTCGATGAAATTCGTTCAGCGCCTGCTCGTCGAGATAGCTTTGCAACACCGATTCGGCGAACAGCCCCATCGGCTCTACCGCATGCACCACATACAACTCGGCTTCAAACGTCCGTGCCAACGCCAAGGCATGCTGCATCACATAGGGGGCATACAGCCCCAGGTCTGTGGCATACAGCATCGAACGAATCATGTGACCTCCTCGCGTGCCAGAATGGCGGAGATTGATTCAGCTTAGCAGTGCCTCGGGGACTACGACGTGTGGCTTGACGTCCCGGACGACGGCTCGTCAGGGCTTGACTTCGTTACTGATGCCGTGGGGTACGTGACCTGTGGCGACCACTTCGCGAGCCAGTTCGCAGTGGCCGGTCTGGTCGTCGAAAAACACGTCGGCGGCAAAGGCTTCGAGGAATGCCGACTTGGTCAGGCCGCCGAGAAACAGTGACTCGTCCAGACGGATGTCCCATTCGCGCAAGGTGCGGATGACCCGCTCATGGGCGGGAGCCGAACGGGCGGTGACCAAGGCAGTGCGAATCGGGCAGGCGTCCTCGGGAAACTCGCGCTGCAGCGCATTGAGCGCCGCCAGGAACCCTTTGAACGGCCCGCCTCGCAGCGGCTCGCGGGCGGCCTGTCGCTCGCTGGCCTGGAAAGCCTCCAGCCCGCCGCTCTGGTAGATGCGCTCCGACTCATCGGAAAACAGCACCGCATCGCCATCGAAGGCAATGCGCAACTCTTCGCTGGCGGCACGGCTGGCACCGCCCGACAGGATGGTCGCCGCGGCGAATCCGGCGTCCAGGGCGCTGCGTACGTCTTCGGCATGGGTGGAGAGGAACAGATCGCAGCCGAACGCCTTGAGGTAAGGGTACGGGCTGCGACCACCGACGAAGGCCGCGCGCGAGATCGCCAGGCCGTAATGATGGATCGAGTTGAACACCCGAAGCCCCGTGTCGGCACTGTTGCGCGACACCAGGATTACCTCGACCCGGGCACGCCCCAGATGCTCGTTGAGGCTGAGCAGCTTTTGCACGAGGGCGAACGCATCGCCAGGTTCGAGGACCTCGTCTTCGTGCTCGATCTGGTACTGCCGATAGGCTTCGACGCCACTCGACAGATACACCTTGTGGCTTTCCCTCAGGTCGAACAGCGCCCGTGAAGAGATCGCCAGCACCAGCCTGTCATCGATGTTGTTTGCCATGCCTCCCCCTTCCGCCCGATCAGCGGTTGCGTCCGTCGATGAACGCCAGCGCCTGGTACAAGGCTTCGATTTTCGGTAATTCACAACCTGCCGCTTTCGCCGCCGCCAATGGCCGGCAGTAGATCGCATCCAGTTCCAGCGCACGCTTGTGGGAAAAGTCGTGATACATGCTTGGCCAGTAATCGGGCATCTTGTCGGTCATCGTAAACAGATACTCGGCGTAGCCTGGCGCGACGTGATGACCGCAGGCCTGGGCACCACGCACCACCTCCTCCATCAACGCCCGGATCAGCTCGCGGCTGCGGTCGTCAGCCATCAACGGGGTGGTGCTGGCCCCCAGCAGGACGGACAGGCCGTTGTACGGCACGTTCCACACCAGCTTCTGCCAGCGGGCCTGTCGCAGGTCAGGCATCGCCTGGGAGTCGACGCCGGCGGCACGAAACAGCGTCGCGGCCTCCTCGACGACCGCCATGCGCCCGGCCTGGTCAGCGCATGAACCGCTGTGATAACCGATATTCACCGAGCCAAGGGCCTGATGCGCGATGACGCCCGGGCCGACACGGTTCACACAGATCAGGCACAGGCCGCCCAGCAGATGCAACGATTCGGGCAACAGGGGCCGGAGTTCGTCTTCGACATCGAGACCGTTCTGCAGCAGCAGGACCTTCGCGCCATCGGCCGCCGCCTGGACGATGGCCGGGGCCAAGTCGGCATTGCTGGTGGTCTTGGCGCCGACCAGCAGCCAGTCGCAGGGCGGCATGTCGGCTGCGGATCGATATGCCTGGACCGGGTTGAGTGTCAGTGGTCCTTGGACCGCGCTATCGATCCGCAAGCCGTGTTCAGCGACCGCGCCGAATTCACTGCGCAGCAGGAAGTGCACATCATGGCCGGCACGCGCCAGCATCACGCCGTAGAACCCACCGATCGCCCCGGTGCCGATCACCCCGATCCGCGGTTTGAAGCCTGCCTGCATCATCGTCACTCCTCTGCTTGAAGGCCGAGCACATCATTACACAGGTGCCCTTCCCCGTGGCGAGGAGCCTTGCGTCCATCGGGCCGATCCTCGCCCTGGCGCAGGCGCTTTTCGCCAATGCCACGCCTTCAGGTCGGATCAAGCGCTCCCAGCACCATTAAACCGGCCCTTGCCCATTGTCGAGCAGCCTCGTAACGCGATAAGGTTCGGCTCCCCGACGCGCTTAAATCCGCTGTGCACCGCCGCGCGGGGATCGCTGGCGGCCGGCACCCGTGACCTGACGAGTAACACGATGGCTGATTTACCGATCAATGACCTTAACGTCGCCTCCAACGAGACCCTCATCACGCCTGACCAGCTCAAGCGCGATATTCCCCTGAGCGACGCTGCCCTGCGCACCGTGACCAAGGGGCGGGAAGTCATCCGCAATATCCTCGACGGCACCGACCATCGCCTGTTCGTCGTCATCGGGCCCTGCTCGATCCATGACATCAAGGCCGCCCACGAATATGCCGAGCGCCTGAAGGTCCTGGCAGCGGAAGTCTCCGATACGCTGTACCTGGTCATGCGGGTGTATTTCGAGAAACCCCGGACCACCGTCGGCTGGAAAGGCCTGATCAACGATCCTTATCTGGACGACTCGTTCAAGATCCAGGATGGCCTGCACATCGGTCGTCAGTTGCTGCTGGACCTGGCGGAAATGGGCCTGCCCACCGCCACCGAGGCCCTGGACCCGATCTCCCCGCAATATCTGCAGGACCTGATCAGTTGGTCGGCCATCGGCGCGCGAACCACCGAATCCCAGACACACCGCGAAATGGCCTCGGGCCTGTCCTCGGCCGTGGGCTTCAAGAACGGCACCGACGGCGGCCTGACCGTGGCGATCAACGCATTGCAGTCGGTCTCCAATCCTCACCGGTTCCTGGGTATCAACCAGGAAGGCGGCGTGTCCATCGTCACCACCAAGGGCAACGCCTACGGTCATGTGGTACTGCGCGGTGGCAACGGCAAGCCGAACTACGATTCGGTCAGCGTCGCGCTGTGCGAGCAAGCGCTGAACAAGGCGAAGATCAAGCCGAACATCATGGTCGACTGCAGCCATGCCAACTCCAACAAGGACCCGGCGCTGCAACCCCTGGTCATGGAGAACGTGGCCAACCAGATCCTGGAAGGCAACCAGTCGATCATCGGCCTGATGGTCGAAAGCCACCTCAACTGGGGCTGCCAGGCGATTCCCAAGGACCTCGCCGACTTGCAGTACGGCGTCTCCATCACCGATGCCTGCATCGACTGGGGTACCACGGAAAAAACCCTGCGCAGCATGCACGCCAAGCTCAAGGATGTGCTGCCCAAGCGTCAGCGCGCTTGATCGCTACTTTCTTCTAGCGCATGAAAAACGCCGGGCTTTGGACCCGGCGTTTTTCATTGGAAATCGTTGGTGTCAGAGCTTCGCCGCGTGTCGCTGGTGACGCTCCATGTAGCGTTCCACATAGGAACAGGACGGGATCACCGTGTAGCCCATCTCTTCCGCGTATTGCAGCGCCTTTTCAGTCAGCGCCGCCGCAATGCCCCGACCGCGCAAGGCATTGGGCACGAACGTGCGATAGATATCCAGGGTCTGCTTGCCCAGATCCATGTAAGTCAGATAGGCACGATGACCGTCCACAGTGGTCTCGAACTGATGACCAGCCTGGTCATGGTGGATGGACAACGCCTCGCTCATCACTACTCCTCGCGGGTCTGAATGCTGACCCCTACCTTACCGATGTTTTTCCGGCGAAGGAACATCTACGCCACCCCGTGCCTGTCCGGTCACCGAGCGCTAAAAAAGCCAACCGCTCAAACCCGAGCACGTCATGAATAGTAGGCACCAATGACGCAAATGCTCAAGGCACGCCTGTCATTGAAGGGAAAACCCGCCAGGTCGAGGGATTTGAACGCCAGCGTCACGCTGAAGTCAGCGAAGGTGCAATAGCTGAACATCGCCAGTTGTTGAGTCTTGAGACGAACGCCCGTAGTTAAAGTCACCGGCAATACCAATAAAGATGCCTGGGGCCTGCACAAAAAATGAACAAAAGTGTAGGCGAATCAATAAGCAGCGACTTTAGCGGTCGCCCCGGAGTTCCTCTCGCAAGCGGAACTTTTCTACCCTTGCACACTCCATTCAAGGGCTTGGCGCTGTGTATTTTTTAAACAACCGCAAGAAAAGTTGCTCGAAAAAGAATCACCGCCTACAATTTTTTTGCTTCTTGCGCTACGTCAGTTTACTTACTACAAGTAATGGGTAGTATGTACGCCGGCTAACTCCTCAGTCTGGGGAGACAGTCACTAATAGAAAGTCCTTGAAGGGGAACACGATGAACAACGTTCTGAAATTCTCTGCTCTGGCCCTGGCCGCAGTTCTGGCTACCGGTTGCAGCAGCGCATCGAAAGAAACCGAAGCACGTCTGACTGCTACCGAAGACGCAGCAGCTCGCGCCCAAGCTCGTGCAGACGAAGCTTACCGTAAAGCTGATGAAGCTCTGGCTGCTGCTCAAAAAGCACAACAGACTGCTGACGAAGCCAACGAGCGCGCTCTGCGCATGCTGGAAAAAGCCAGCCGCAAGTAATAGTCCTTCGGGATTGTTATCGAGCCGACCCATTCTTGGGTCGGCTTTTTTATGCCCGGGTGTTTTTCCAGGCGATAAAAAACCCGCCGACGTCGCGAAACGTCGGCGGGTCCTGAAGAGCGTTCTTACTGTTGCATGTCGATCGGTGCACTCGAGACCATGGGCGCCGACGCGTTCGGCACGGCGACCTCCACCGGCAGGCCATCTTCGGCGGCCACCACATCACGCACCATATCCCAGTTCATGCGCAGGTTGCTGGTGATGTCCTCACGCTTGAGCATCGCATTGATCACCGCGGTGTGCTTGTCCACCACCGACGGGTTGCCCTTGTCGTCCACCGGGGTATGGGCTTCCAGGTAAACCTTGCCACCACTCAGGCCCAGCTTGTAAGGGTCGTTGATGATACGCACCGGCGTTCCCACCGGCACCATGCTGGCCATTTCCAGGACGTTGTTGTTGAACATGCGGAAACAGCCGTGGCTGGTGCGCATGCCGATGCCGAACTTCTTGTTCGAACCATGGATGAGGTACCCCGGGGTACCCAGGGTGAACTTGAACGGCCCCAGCGGGTTGTCGGGACCGGCCGGTACCACGCTCGGCAGGATGTCGCCATCGGCGGCATGTTCGGCCCTGATCGAAGCCGGCGGCGTCCAGGTCGGGTTCGGCGTCTTGGCGATGATGCTGGTCCGGGCGATGGGCGACCCCCAGCCTTCACGACCGATCCCCAACGGGAAGGTGTAAACCACGTTCCGGCCCTTGGGGTAGTAGTAGAGGCGATACTCGGCGAGGTTGATCACGATGCCTTCGCGCGGGCCCGGCGGCAGGATGAAACGGGTCGGCAGCACGATCTCGGTGCCGGCGCCCGGCAGCCAGGGATCGACACCCGGGTTGGCGGCGACCATTTCGGTATAGCCCAGGTCATAGGTCGTGCCCAGGTCGGCGAAAGTGTCCTCGTACTTGGCCTTGATCACTTGCACCTGGCCGACAATGTCTTCGCCGGGTGGTGGCAGGGGCAATTCCAGGGCAGCAACGGGCCCGGCCATACACAGGGCGGCAAGAGACAGGCAGCGGGCGACGGCAGGCAAGCGCGGCAACATCCGGGGAATCCTTCGCAGATCGAACAGAGGGTATGAAGATCGCGATTGTACACCGTCCCCCGTTATTTCGGGGAGGGCAGGATGATCACAACTCGAACCGCAGTTCCGGCCAGATCGGCGAGGTGCCGCGCTTCTGGGACTCCAGGATCGCCCGGCATAACGAACACAGGCGATGGTCCTGGAAGATCTTGCGATCCACGCTCGACCAGCGAGGCTGGGCCGGCAGCAGGCTGCCGCAGAGCGTCCGGTCGGCCGAGCCGCCGAGCTCCAGCTGCCGGGTCACCAGGTGTACCCGCACTTCCTGGCAGGCGAACAGGTCCAGCTGTTCGTCAGGCTCGATCAGTTGGTAGGCAAACAGGGACCAGGCGGGACGCGGCATCGGGGGCTCCAAATCGGGGGCGCCACATTAGCCGAAAGACCGCCTGTAGAAAAGCGTCAAAGCAACGGTTTCAGGGTCGGCCAGACATTTTCCAGCAACTTGCCCTGGGCCGCGACGGACGGGTGCAATCCGTCGTCCTGCATCATCCCCGGTACCCCACCGACGCCCTGGAGGAAAAACGGCACCAGCGGTACTTTTTTCTCATCGGCCAGGGTGCTGTAGACCCTGGCGAAGGCATCGGTGTAGCGTCGCCCGTAATTGGGCGGCAGTTGCATGCCGAGCAGCAACACCTTGGCACCGCTGTCACGGGCGCTGTCGATCATCGCTGCAAGGTTTTGTTGCAATTGTGTTGGCGGTTGTCCACGCAGGCCGTCATTGCCCCCCAGCTCGAGGATCACGAGGTCCGGTTTATGGGCTGCAAGCAGCGCCGGCAGCCGCGCCTGGCCGCCCGCGCTGGTGTCGCCACTGATGGAAGCATTGACCACTTTATCGTCAAAACCCTCGGCCTTGAGCCGCTGTTCGAGCAATGACACCCAGCCTTGCCGGGTATCCAGGCCGAAAGCCGCGCTGATACTATCGCCAACGATCAGGACTGTACCCGCCGCTGCGTTCTGGACCATGCACATCAAGGCCAGGCCGGCACTCAAAAACCACACACGCATCGGATTCTCCATGGGCTCAAGCATTCTCACCGCGAAGGACCTTAGCAAAGTGGTTCCCAGCGCGGAAGGTGTACTGACCATCCTGCACGAACTCAGCCTGGAACTGAACAAGGGCGACAGCCTGGCCATCGTCGGCGCCTCCGGTTCCGGAAAATCCACGCTCCTGGGCCTCTTGGCCGGCCTCGACCTGCCCAGCAGCGGTGAAGTGACACTGGCCGGCCAGGCCCTCAGTGCGCTGGACGAGGACCAGCGGGCCCGGATTCGCGCCGAGCATGTCGGTTTCGTCTTCCAGTCGTTCCAGTTGCTCGACAGCCTCAACGCCCTGGAAAACGTCATGCTGCCGCTGGAGCTTGACGGTCACAAGGACGCCCGGGAGCGGGCCACGGAATTGCTGCAGCGGGTCGGCCTCGGGCAACGCCTGACGCACTCGCCCCGCCAGCTTTCCGGCGGCGAGCAGCAACGTGTGGCGATTGCCCGTGCCTTCGCCGCCGAACCCGACGTACTGTTTGCCGACGAACCCACCGGTAACCTCGACAGTCACACCGGGGAGCGCATCAGTGATCTTCTGTTCGAATTGAACAAGGAAAGCGGCACCACCCTGGTGCTGGTCACCCACGATGAACGCCTGGCCCATCGCTGCCGGCGCCTGATCCGACTTGAAGCCGGCCAGATGGTCGCCCCCCTGGAGCCTTGATGGCACGCCTGCCGCTGTTGCGCCTGTTCAGTCTCGCCGTTCGCCAACTGCTACGCGACGCCCGCGCCGGCGAGTTGCGCGTGCTGTTCTTCGCCCTGCTGGTGGCGGTGGCGGCGAGCACCGCCATCGGTTATTTCGGTGCCCGCCTCAACGGCGCGATGATGATGCGCGCCACTGAATTTCTCGGTGCCGACCTGCTGCTCGAAGGCAGCTCGCCCGCCCGCCCCGAACAGATCCGCAGCGGCACCGACCTGGGCCTGGAACATGCCCAGGTGGTGGAGTTCTCCAGCGTGGTCGCCACGGACAACGGCATCCAGCTGTCCAGCGTCAAGGCAGTCGACGAGCTGTATCCCTTGCGCGGGCAGTTGAAAAGCGCACCGACTCCGTTCGCCCCGGAAGAAGCCGGCGGGCGACCGAAACCGGGCGAGGCCTGGGTCGAAGCACGCCTGTTGACGGCACTGGACCTGAAAATCGGCGACAGCATCGATGTCGGCAACAAGACCCTGCGCCTGAGCCGGGTACTGACCTACGAACCGGATCGCGCCGGCAATTTCTACAGCCTCACCCCCCGGGTCATGATCAACCTGGAGGACCTGGAAGCCACTGGCGTGGTCCAGCCCGGCAGCCGTGTCAGTTATCGCGAACTGTGGCGAGGCCCGGCACCGGCCTTGCAGACTTACCGCGACCTGGTCAATCCCGGCCTCGAAGCCAACCAGCGCCTGCAGGACGCCCGCGACGGCAACCGGCAGATCGGTGGCGCACTCGGCAAGGCCGAGCGCTACCTGAACATGGCCAGCCTGGTGGCGGTGCTGTTGTCCGGCGTCGCCGTCGCGCTCTGCGCCAATCGTTTTGCCACCCGCCGCTTCGATGCCAGTGCCCTGTTGCGCTGCCTCGGCCTGTCACGCCGGGAAACCATGTTGCTGTTCAGCCTTCAACTGGCGGTACTGGGCCTGCTGGCCAGCATCAGTGGCGCCCTGCTCGGCTGGCTCGCGCAATTGGGACTCTTCGCCCTGCTGCACGACCTGCTGCCTGCCACCGTGCCGCCGGGCGGTCTGCTGCCCGCGATTGCCGGCACCGGCACCGGGCTGGTGGCCCTGGTCGGATTCGCCCTGCCGCCACTGGCGGCGCTGGGGCGAGTGCCGCCGTTGCGGGTGTTGCGCCGGGACATGTTGCCGATTCCCTCCAGCACCTGGGTGGTCTACGGTGCCGCGCTGGGTGCCTTGGGCTTGATCATGTGGCGCCTGAGCCTGGACCTGGTGCTGACCTTCGCCCTGCTCGGTGGCGGCGTCGTCGCCGCCCTGGTACTGGGCGGCCTGCTGTTGCTGCTGCTTCAAAGCCTGCGCCGGATGCTGGCGCGTGCCTCGTTGCCGTGGCGACTGGGGCTCGGCCAGTTACTGCGTCATCCGTTGGCGGCAGCCGGGCAGTCATTGGCGTTCGGCCTGATCCTGCTGTCCATGGCCTTGATTGCGCTCTTGCGCGGCGAGTTGCTGGACACCTGGCAGAACCAACTGCCGAAAAATGCCCCGAACTACTTCGCCCTGAACATCCTGCCCAATGACAAGCAGGCCTTCACCGACAAGCTGCTGCAGTTGTCGGCACAATCGGCTCCCCTCTACCCTGTCGTACCGGGACGGCTGATCAGCATCAACGGCGAGCCGGCCAAGGAGTTCGTCACCAAGGATTCGGCAGGGGACCGCGCGCTGCAACGTGACCTGAGCCTGACCTGGGCCGCGGACCTGCCGGCGGGCAACGTCGTCACGGCCGGGACCTGGTGGCCACAGCAACCGCCGGATGACATGCCGGGGGTCTCGGTGGAGGGCAAGGTAGCCGAGAACCTCAAGATCAAGCTCGGCGATCGATTGCTGTTCAGTGTGGGCGGCGTCAACCGCGAAGCGAAGGTCACCAGCCTGCGGGAAATCAACTGGGACAACTTCCAGCCGAACTTCTTCATGATCTTCCAGCCCGGCACCTTGAAGGACCTGCCGGCCACCTACCTCACCAGTTTCTATCTGGCCGCCGGTCACGATCAGCAGATCGTCGAGCTGTCCCGGGCGTTCCCGGCGGTCACGATCCTGCAGGTCGAAGCCTTGCTCGAACAATTGCGCAGCATCCTGGCCCAGGTGACCCTGGCCGTGGAATACGTGCTGCTGTTCGTACTCGCGGCGGGCATGGCCGTGCTGTTCTCCGGCCTGCAGGCCACGCTCGATGAACGCATCCGCCAAGGCGCATTGTTGCGCGCCCTGGGCGCCGGACGACCGCTGCTGGTCAAGGCACGGCGCATCGAGTTCGGCCTGCTGGGCGCGGTCAGCGGCTTGCTGGCGGCCTTGGGTTCGGAAGTCGTGAGCCTGGTGCTCTACCGCTACGCCTTCGACCTGCCCTGGCATCCACATCCATGGCTGCTGGTATTGCCGCTGGTGGGAGCATTGCTCATTGGTTACGCCGGGGTGTTCGGTACCCGTCGGGCACTCAACGCCAGCCCGCTGACAGTTTTGCGCGAGGGTTGATAGACTTCGGTCTCATCGTCAAAAGAAGCCGCCATGAGTCGTTATCGCCCTCCCCGCACCGCCGGCACCGCCCTGATCACTCCCGAGGGCGAAGCGCGGATGCGTGCCGAATTCCATGAGTTGTGGCATGTGCGTCGCCCTCAGGTCACGCAGGCCGTCAGCGAGGCCGCGGCTCAGGGCGATCGCTCGGAAAATGCAGAGTACACCTACGGCAAGAAAATGCTGCGGGAAATCGACAGCCGTGTGCGTTTCCTCACCAAGCGCCTCGAAGCGCTCAAGGTGGTAACGGAAAAACCCAGCGACCCGAACAAGGTCTACTTCGGCGCCTGGGTCACGGTCGAAGATGAGGACGGCAAAGAGTCGCGCTATCGCATCGTCGGGCCCGACGAACTGGATTTGAAACAGAACCTGATCAGCATCGATTCGCCCTTGGCGCGGGCGTTGATTGGCAGGGCCCTGGACGCCGAAGTCAGGGTCCAGACTCCTACAGGTGAAAAGCTGGTCTACATCGTGGACATCGCCTATCCATGACCCGTGCCTGCCCTAGGGCACGCGGGCGCGGAAACATCCCACCAAACTTGAAACTTTGACACGGCGGCTGTCCTGCGCAGAATGACTGGCGCAGGCTGTGTCACGTCACGCCTTTTGCTCAAAAAAATTATTCAAGGATGAATAATCATGCAGATTACCCACCATGGACTGGATTGCTGGATGTACAACACCCCCGAGTTATACAAACTGCGCATCGACGAACTTATCTTGCCCGGCACGCATGACTCCGGAGCCGATAAAAAAGCCCCCAACCTTACGCTGCCTCAAGAGAAGACCCAGGACGTGCCGATCATCGAACAGATCCTGGCGGGCTTTCGCGTGCTGGACCTGCGCGTGGTGTGTTCTGGCAACGCTCCCCCCGGCAGCGACGGGCGCTTTCAATTGTTCCACCTCACCTCATCCGGGCGCACCGTGGGCGGCGATGTCCTGGATCAATTGAACAATTTCTACGACGACCTCGACCACAAGGCAACGCGGGCGAAGGAAATCATCATTCTAAATTTTCACAAGTTCAAAAACTTCACCCGCGCGACCCATCGGGAACTGCATGAGTTGATCCATACGAAAATCGGGCAACGGCTCATTCCCAGGAACTGGCGCAAGGCAACGGTGGAAGATATCTGGACGCATCGGCCGGGGCGCACGGTGGTCATCTCCTACAACCACCGCGTCAGGGCCAAATACTGGAAAGGCGTGGAACACCAATGGAGCGGCAAGAACCTGAATACCACCAGCGCCTTGAAGACGTTCATGGACGAACAATCCGCCCGGAAGAAACCCGACTTCGTCCTACGCTCGATACAATGCGCCAAGTATGTGCTGCCCCTGCATATTCCGGATGATTTCAGCGACAAGATCGATCTGTGGTTCGAGTCCAGGAACAGCGACAGCTATATACAACGCTTCCACATCATCAATACCGACTGGTCGACCCGCAGCCAGATCGTCTTCAACTGCATGCATGCCAATCGGCTTCGGGCAAAGGCAAAGAGCGCCTCCCTCACCGCCGCGTGATCAACCCTTGCCGCGCCACGCGGGTCAATTGCCGGATCATCTCCGGAGCATCCGCCGCACTGGGCGCCTGGATGACGGCCAGGTCGAAACTGTCGTTGGCAAAACGTGCCAGCGACTCGCCGTCTTCGACGAATTGAATCAGGAATGCCGCGGGGCCGTGGCTGCGTCGAGGCCAGCCATCGAGATAGCGCAACAATGTAGGCTGGTGGGTACCGCCCAGGAGGATTTTCGGATTACGCTGCAGAAGACTTGCCGTAATAGGCGCCAGACGGGCCAGGGAGTTGGGTGCGTTCATCGTGTCGTGTCTCTGCCTCGAAAGTCTGCATGGCAGGTGAGAGGCAACACCGAACCAGCGCTTTAGCGGTATTTCGAAGCCGTGTCTCTGGCTTCTGACGGCAACTCCCTGAGTCACCTGGCGCCCCGCAAGTAGCTGTTTAAATCGGCGCATGCGCAGCATCCTAGAGAAGCCGACCGGCCAGTGTCAAGAATCAGCGCCCACAAAAAAGGCCCGTAGCAGACGGGCCTCTTGCAATCCGCGAAAGCGATCAGCGAGCGACGGCACCGTCGACCGACAACTTGCCCGCACCTTCGATCAGTATCGCGATGCTACCGGCCAGCAAGGCCAAGGCAAACTCATAACCGTTGTTGGCCATGAACAGACCGTTGCCGATGTGCACCGAGAAAATCGCCACCAGCGACAGGAACGCCAGGCCCAATGCCGCCGGGCGGGCCAGCAAGCCAATGACCAGGGCCAGGCCGGCGAAGAACTCCGTACCGCCCGCCAATGTGGCCATCAGGTAACCTGGCGTCAGGCCGATGCTTTCCATCCATTGGGCCGTCCCCGCCAGACCGTAGCCACCGAACAGGCCGAACAGCTTCTGCGCGCCATGGGCGGCGAAAATGATGCCTACAGCAATGCGCAGAACAGTCAGACCATAACCGGCACGAGTGGACAGGACTTTGTTGATGACAGTGCTCATAGGGTGCATTCCTTGGTGTGTGCGTTGTGTGGTCGCCATATTAATCGATTAAACTCATGACAAAAGCGGAAAAAATCCGCTATACCATTCGAATTATTAGATCATTTCCGCAGAGCGACCTTTTGCTCCCTGGGCTCCAGCGACTCTCGCTCTCGATCAAACGCCAGATAGTACTTGTTCACACTATTAACGTAGCTGACGGCGCCCATTCCCACCTGCTCCATGGCAATGCGCTCGACCTGAAAGAACCACTGGTTGGGGTTCAGGCCCCGTCGCCGGGCCTCGGCACGCATGCCCTGCACCCGTTCCGGTCCCATGTTGTAGGCAGCCAGCACGAAGGCCATGCGTTCACGTTCGTTGAGTTTGGGGCTGGAGAAAAACTTGCGACGGATCAGGGCCAGGTATTTGGCGCTGGCCTGCACATTCGCATCCAGGTTCTGGATATTGCCCACACCCACCCGCTGGGCCGCCGAAGGCGTGATCTGCATCAGTCCCGTGGGACCGCTGCCGCTGCGGGCACTGGGTTGCAGGGCAGACTCCTTGAACGCCAGGGCCGCCAGGTTCAGCCAGTCCATGTTCTGGGCCTCGGCGTGCTTCTGCAGCACCGGACGCAGCGTCTCCAGACGCTGGCGATTGGCCCGGGCCAAGGGATTGTGGACCTGGTACAAACGACGATAGATACGCAGGAACGCCGCGTCCTGGTTGGACGGAACCTTGTAGGTGGTCAGGAAGCCATTGATGCTCGCACGCAGCATCGCGGCGTCGCGGCGGACAAACCAGTGCTCGCTCTGCGGCTCGCCAATGGGCACCTGTCGATCGAAACGCAGCTTGGGCAGGATCTTGCCCCAGCGCTCGGCAATGGGTTGTTCGACGATCGTCAGGTGAAAGATCCCGCCCTGGACCATCTCCAGTACATCTTCAACCGCCAGGCTGGGATCGACCCATTCGATCTTCACCGCAGGCAACTTGAGCAGCGCCAGTTTCTGGTTGATCTGGTTCACCGCGTCCCCCGCGGCACTGCCGTTGGGCAGGGCCAGGGTCTTGCCGGAGAGCTGCTCTACGCGGGTGTAACGTTTCTCGCCCTTGATGCCCACCAGCAGCAATGGCACATCGGACCGGATCGGATCGCTGGCGCTGACCGCCTGGCCTGCCTGGGGTTCGAGCAGTTCGCCCGGCGCCACGAGGTCGCCTTCGCCACGGTGCAAGGCGCCGAGCAACTGATCCTTGGCCGTGGGGATGATCTTGAGAGTGATTTGCTGGCCATCGCGGGCATGGCCGTTGAGGTACTGCTCGAAGGCTCGCAGCCGGTGATATTCGACACCGATGGATTGCCCCTGGACTTCACCGGAACTGTTACGACTCTGATTGACCAGCACCTTGAGCACGCGACTGCTGCGGATCTGCGCCAGATCACGCACGGTACCCGGCGCCACAGCTTGTACTGGCCCGGGCAGCCGTGCTTCGGCCGGCATCGGCAAAAGCAGCGAACAACACAGCAGTAACAACACCTGAGGACGTACCATCCACACTCCGGAAGGATACCGACGCTCGCCTTCCTCAGAATCGAGGCTTGAGCCGACGGAAACAGAGCGCCTGGGGCGCTGAAAAGTGCGCAAGACTGGCACAGCGCTGGCATTTATACCAACCCGACCTGTCTCGTGGCCTCAACAGACAGCCTCAACTCGTTGTAGTTCTTGGCTTTTCTTATAAATCTACAGCTCTGGTATGCTTTCGGGCCCTTGGGCCGAGGTAGCACCATGCAACTCATCGATATCGGCGTCAACCTGACCAACCCCAGTTTCGTCGACAAACACCAGGCGGTGCTCGAGCGCGCCTATGAAGCCGGGGTTTGCCAACTGATCCTGACCGGCACCAGCATCGACAGCAGCGAACAGGCGATCGAGCTGTGCCAGCGCCTCGATGAAACCGGCGAGCGGCTGTTTTCCACTGCCGGCATTCACCCGCACAGCGCCAGCGAATGGACCGACGACAGCGCCCGGCGTCTCAAGGATCTGCTCAAGCAAGGCCGCGCCCGGGCAGTAGGCGAATGCGGGCTGGATTTCAATCGGGACTTCTCCCCTCGCCCACAACAGGAGAAGGTCCTGGAGGAGCACCTCGCCCTGGCGACGGAACTGCAGCTTCCGGTCTTCCTCCACGAACGCGACGCCGACCAGCGCCTGCTGGAAATTCTCCGGGACTTCCGCGACCGCTTGCCCGCCGCCGTGGTGCATTGTTTCACCGGTGAAAAAAAAGCACTGTACAGCTACCTCGACCTGGACTTGCACATCGGCATCACCGGCTGGATCTGTGACGAGCGCCGCGGCACGCACCTGCACCCGTTGGTGCGCGACATCCCTCGCGGCCGACTGATGCTTGAAAGCGATGCGCCGTACCTGTTGCCGCGCACGCTGCGCCCCAAGCCCAAGAACGGTCGCAACGAACCGGCCTATCTGACAGAGGTCTTGCGCGAAGTCGCCTTGCACCGAGGCGAATCCCGGGAAGAGCTGGCGGTCCACAGTACCGCGTGCGCCAGGGCCTTTTTTGGTTTGCCTGTGATTTGCGGCTAGCCCTATCCAACGGCACACGGCATCCGTTGACCCATATCAAAATGCGCCGCGCTGAATAGCATCAGAATAATGGCACCTTGCCAAAACTGTTTCCGCTATCAGAGAAGACCTTCCATGGGTGCCTGGCTTAGCAATATCTCACTGAAATACAAATTCTGGGCGGTCAATGCGGTGGCCTTCGTGACCACCCTGCTGCTCGTCCTTTACGCGGTGCATCTGGAGCAACAGGCCCGCAACCACGCGGCCCTGGCGAATGCCCAGGCCCAGGCCCGGCTGCTCGATCGCTGGCCTGCCGGACAGGCCCTGCCCAAGACCGATTACCTGCTGAGCTTCCCCCGAGGCCAGGTGCCCGTTTTCGAGGACCAGCCATTACCGGCGTTGGAGGGGGCCGCAGGCCGGGTCGAATTCGACGCCAGTCCCTTGTTCGGTGAGCGGCCGCTGCTGGGCGCCGAAGTGATCCAGCGAAGCGACGGCCAGCAGCTCGCCGTACTGGTCCCTGGCGCAAGCCTGAGCCAGGTATTCAGAGAACGCTTCAGCCAATACGCGGTGGCGGTATTCGTACTGATGCTGGCGATGCTGGGGGCGTCGCAGTTGTTGATCCGCTTCCTGCTCAGCCAACTCAACACCCTGAAGGACGTGATGCTGCACGTCGAACGGACCGGCGACCTGTCCGCTCGTGTGCCTCTGGCCTGCCGGGATGAAGTGGGCCAGATGGCCGCGGCATTCAATGCCATGCAGGCCGGTTATCAACGCGTGGTCGATACCGTGGCCAGCACCGCACGCCAATTGGACAGTGGAGCGGCACGCCTGGCATCGAGCATGAACGATGTGCGCCACGGCATGCTCGGCCAGCAGAGCGAAACCGATCAGGCGGCGACGGCGATCAACGAAATGTCCGCCACGGTGTACCACATCGCTCAACATGCCGGCGCCACCCGCGACCTGTCGAAAACCGCCGATACTCTGGCGGGCAATGGCCGAGAGGTGGTTGGCCGTGTGCAGCAATCGATCACCGGGCTTTCCTCCGGTGTGCAGCAGACCGCCGAAATGATCCAGCGCCTGGCCGAAGACAGCCAGAAGATCAACGGCGTGGTCAGCGTCATCCACAGCATCGCCGAACAGACCAACCTGCTGGCCCTCAACGCGGCGATCGAGGCAGCGCGAGCCGGGGAAATGGGCCGAGGCTTCGCCGTGGTGGCCGATGAGGTGCGCAACCTCGCCAAGCGCGTGCAAACCTCGACGGACGAGATCACCGGCATGATAGCGGCCCTGCAGGCAGGCACCCGGGATGCCGTGGATTTCATGCAGGAAAGCTCCTACAAGGCTGACGATTGCGTACAACAGGCCCGCGAGGCAGGCGAGGCGTTGGAACAGATCACCGGGGCGGTGGCACAGATGCGCGAGAGCAATACCCAGATCGCCGTCGCCGCCGAGCAGCAGAGCCAGGTCGCCGAAGAAATGAACCGGGCGGTGGTCAGCATTCGCGACGTCACCGAAAACACCGTGCGCCAGACAGTGGACTCGGCCACCACCAGCCATGACCTGGCGACCCTGGCCGGCGAACTGAACAAGGCGATCGGGCAACTCAAGCTCTGAGCCCGCGATTCAGCACCAGCCCTCTCCCGCACTGGGGGTCATGCTGTTCATTTAGCGAATTCGAAGGGCGGACGGCTTTACGCACTGGGGCGGGCTTTCTTGATTTTCAAGCGAGCCCAACAGTCAATCCCGCCATTGCCTTTTGATTCTATCGCCCCGATAAGCAACCTCGATTCGCCGGTCCAACGGTCGACGCCTATTCTTCACCCATATGTGTAGACGAATCGAGGAACAGCATCATGGGCAAACGTCACCCCAACCTTGCCGCCTGGCAATGGCGTGCCTACCCTGACAATCACCGTCACCCGACCAACCTGGTGCTGCACCTGATTGCCGTGCCGCTGTTCATCGTTGCATTCCTGCTGATCGTGTCGGGGGTGTTCGGCCTGAACCTGGCGAATATCGCCATCGGTGTGATCGGCGTGATCGCCGCGCTGGGCTTGCAGCGCCACGGCCATGGTCTGGAGGCACAGGCCTCCGAACCGTTCAGCGACCGCAAAGACGCGGTATCGCGGCTGCTGGTGGAACAGTTCCTGACCTTTCCCAGGTTCCTGTTCAGCGGTGGCTGGTGGCGCGCCTGGCGGGACCGCCACCGGCGCTGAGTCGCGAGCTCCCTTCAGCCGAAGATGGTCACTGTCTGCCGGCTCATGGCGATGAGGCGCCCATCGGCGCTCCAGAATTTCGCGGCGACATGACCGTAGCCGTCCTGGGCGTGCTCGATCTCGGCCAGGTACTGGCACCAGTCCAGCGTCGTGAGTTCCAGCACCGGCTGGACGAATTCGATGGTCCAGGTGAGTGTGCTGCCCGGAGCCATTTGCGTCAGGTGGGGCAACAATGCCGGAGGCCAGGCGTCCACCAACGCCAGGATGTGGGCCTCGTTGAGCGGCTCTTCCTTCACATCCCCCCGTAACCGTACCCAGCCGCCCATGCTCCGGGATTTGTTGCCCGTGAACGGCAGGCCGCCGACGCTCCAGCGCATTGCCAGATGCCGCATGAATTCCGGGGTGGCGCCCTTGACGTAGGGCAACTCCTGGCACTGCTCCACATTCGTGAAGGACGGCGCGGGGTCGGCCTGTACCGCCACCACGGAAGCACGAGAGGCGCCGAAACTGCCCTGGACCAGGGTGACCACCTGGCCCTTCTGCACCGCTCGCCCCACCACCTGGCTGACCGCCTTGCCTTCGCGCAACACCTCGACTTCGAAACTGACAGGTACGTCCGGCTCGACCGGACCGACGAAAGTGATCGCCAGCGAACGCACCGGACGATCCGCCGGGACCCGCGCACGCATCGCCTCATACTGCAACGCCGCCACCAACCCACCAAAACTGGCGCGCCCCTGGCCCCATTCGGGCGCGATGGTCACTGCATCTGGCTGGCGACGCACGGCATCGATCAAATCGGAAAAGCGCATGACAACCTCGAAAGTGGGGAAGAACGATGAACGGATCTTAACCAGCCCGTGCGAGCGGCACAGCGCTCATTCCGGCCAAAGAAACGGACAGATAGGCCGCAGCTTTTCAAATCCACCCTTGATCGACCGCGGGAGCGAGTGTGCCCGCGAACCCGTCATCCGTGACAAGAGGAATACGGGAGACAGCGCTCCCGTGGGGAAAATATGCAGCCAGGATTCAGGACTTGTCGAAGCAGTCCGCTATCAGCTTGTCGAGCACCTTGTCGGACTTGGCCTCGGCCTTTTCCATGGTGATCCGCCAGCTCGGCACGCAGGATTGCAGGTCGTGTTCCTGCTCGGCCCTGGCCAGCCATTGCCAGCAATCGTGCCAGTCCCCCAACGCGGCCTGGGCCGACTTGAGCCGAGGCATGGCCGCCTCGGGCAGGCGATCGAGTTCGGGATAGGCTTCGATGGCGTAGCGCACGCGTTTGATCAACAAACGCAAGCGATGACGGTCGTGAGCCGGATCGTCCAAGGCTTCACCGAGTTTCTTCCATTGCTTGTCCAGGCGCTTTTCGATGCGCTTGCGCAATCCCTTGAGCAACCCCTGGCGCTGGGCGGCACGAATGAAGCGTGGGAAGGCATCGAGGATCATCAGCAAGTGCCCCAGCTCGGGGCTCGCGGCGACGGCGCGATAGGCTTGGGCCATCTGCAGCTGACGGTGCTGAGCGGCTTGCGGCTTGCCGTGCGCCTCCAGGTAGGCCGCCAGTACTTCCCGGTCCCGCAATGGCGTGGTCAGGGTGCCGACCGCCGAGGCGGCCGCTTCGAGTTGTTCGACCCCGGGTAACCCGCGCAACGGGCGAAGCAGGCTGCGCAGACGGCGGACCGTGGTGCGCAGGTCATGCAACGCTTCGCTGTCGGTATGGGCATTCAGGCGGGCCTGGCAGGCCAGCAGGCGGACTTCCAGGCCCAGTATCCGGGCCACCAGCCGATCGATCATGGGCTTACTCCGTTAGCAGCGCCAGGCTGCAAGCCTCACAGGCACAACGCCTCTCTTGAGGCTTGCAGCTTACAACGTGTCGCTGCTTTTATCGCCCCGCGCGGGACTCACGAATGTAGAAACGCGCTTTCTCGGCTTTCTTGGTGCAGCCTTCAAAGGCTTCGAATTGTTGCTGGGTCTTGGCGCCTGTCAGCAACGACAGGGCCTTGGAATAGCTGACGGTACCGGCAAAGCCTTCGGCCTTGGCCAGGTCGAGTTCACGCCAGGCACTGTCGAGCTGGCTGCCGCAACTGTCTCGGTACGCGGTCTTGCCGGCGCAACCGGCCAGGGCCAGAACCATCAGGGATGCCACCAGGGGCAGGCAGATCCGGGCTTTCATTGATAACACCTCAAGGTCAACAGTCGTGCTGGTAAGACGATCCCGCCGGCAAAAAGTGCCAAGGCCCGACCGCGTTAATTCAAGTGTGGGCGAGCATACAAAAATGCCACACCGGTGTGTCAAAAAACGACGCTCGCGCCACAACGATTGAGCCGGGCCGTCGATGAGTGCATTGTTGAAGCCTGTTCGACAAGAGGCCAGGTCATGACAAAACGTGTCGCATTGGTATTGGGCTCGGGTGGTGCACGGGGCTACGCCCATATCGGGGTGATCGAGGAGATCGAACGGCGTGGCTACGACATCGCCTGCATTGCCGGTTGTTCCATGGGGGCCGTCGTAGGCGGGATCTATGCCGCGGGCAAGCTCGACGACTATCGCAACTGGATCGAGAGCCTCGACTACCTGGACGTGTTGCGGCTGGTGGATGTCAGCTTTCGCCTGGGGGCGATTCGCGGGGAAAAAGTCTTCGGGCAGATCCGCAAGATCGTCGGCGAACTCAATATCGAAGACCTGCGCATTCCCTATACCGCGGTGGCCACCGACCTGACCAACCAACAGGAAATCTGGTTCCAGGAAGGTTGCCTGCACCAGGCGATGCGGGCCTCGGCGGCCATCCCCAGCCTGTTCACGCCGGTGATGCAAGGCAATCGCATGCTGGTGGATGGCGGCCTGCTCAATCCGTTGCCGATCGTGCCGGTGGTGTCCAGCCACTGCGACCTGATCATCGCGGTCAACCTCAATGCCACGAACCAGAGGCAATACCGCCTGCCCGTCATCCCGCGACCCGCAGCATTCAGGCGTCGCTTCGACACCCTGGTCAGTTCCCTGGGCTCGCGCCTGCCGTTTCGCCGCAAACAGGCCGAACAACTGCTGTTACTGGAGCAGGAAGCGCTGAGAGCCGAGGCCGCCGACATCAACCCCTGGCTAGAATCGGCCGAACCCGAGGGCCAGCAACCGGCCGCGGCGCCGGAATCCGAAGGCGCCCCGAAATCCGCCACCGGCTCGTTCATCATCGATAACGTCGGCCCGGCCTCGCTGCTGGACCTGATCAACCAGAGCTTCGAGGTCATGCAGACCTCCCTGGCCCAATACAAGATCGCCGGCTATCCGCCGGATGTGCTGATCAACGTGCCCAAGCGCGTGTGCCGTTTTTTTGAATTCTACAAGGCGCCGGAACTGATCGCGCTGGGCAGGGAAATCGCCAGTGACACCCTGGATCGGTATGAAAGTGAACAGAGCTGAAGCAACAATTGAGGCAAGGCTTGGCTGAAGACCGAGGGGTTAAAAACCACCCTCTCCCAACAACCGATACCCCACCCCCGCCTCGGTCACGATGAATCGGGGACGGGTCGGATCATCGACGAGCTTTTGCCGCAGGTGGCCGACCACGATCCGCAGGTAATGGCTGTCCTCGATATGGGTCGGCCCCCAGATGTCCTTGAGCAACTGCTGTTGGGTGATGACTCGCCCCGGATGGCGCGCCAACTGCGCCAGCACTGCATATTCCTTGCGGGTCAGGGCCACTTCGGCGCCGTCCAGCAGCACGCGGCGATAAGCCAGGTCCACAGTCAGCGGTCCGATGGTCAGCGCCGCTTCCCGTGCTTCCCCCGTCGGGACCTGGCGCAGCAGGGCACGGATCCGGGCCAGGAATTCCTGGATCCCGAACGGCTTGGTCACGTAGTCGTTGGCTCCGTTGTCCAGCGCCTCGACCTTCTGCGCTTCGCTGGCGCGCACGGATAGCACCAGCACCGGAACCGTCGACCATTGGCGGAACTCACGCAGTACCTGCTGGCCGTCCATGTCCGGCAGGCCCAGGTCGAGCACCAGCAGGTCCGGCTTGTTCAACGCCGCCTGGGCCAGGCCGTCGCTGCCCGTGGCGGCCTCCAGCACTTTGTAGCCCTGGGAAGCCAGGCTGATGCGCAGGAACTTGCGGATCTGCGGTTCATCGTCGATGACCAAAAGTGTGGCGGTCTGGTTCATGGGGTCCGTTCGGTATAAATAGATGGCAGGAGAATATCCCAGTCCGGCTCAGGCTTCATCGTCCATGCCCGGTTGTGCCTGCAAGGGCAGGTGCAAGGTGATGCAGGTTCCACGCCCGTCGAGCCCGTCATCCACACTGATTCGCCCACCGTGGGCGCCGACCATGCCCTGACAGATCGCCAACCCGAGCCCGGTGCCCTGCCCGCCTCGATCGCCGCGCGCAGCGGTGTAGAACATGTCGAAGATTTTCTCGCGCTCTTCAGCCGGAATGCCCGGCCCCTCATCGGCCACGGCAAAGAACACTTCGCGGTCCGTCGCTCCGGCGCTCAGCAACAGACGCCCCTGGGCCGGCGAAAATCGCGCGGCGTTCTCCAGCACATTCACCAGGGCCTGCTCGATCAGGGCCGCATGGATATGCAGCAGCGGCAGTTCGGCAGGTACCTCGACGCTGACCGCCAGGGGCGCCAGTACCGCCCGAAGTCGATTGAGCGCACTGCCCACGATATCGGCCGGCGCCACCCAGTCCCGCGCCAGCTTCAAGGCGCCATGGCCCAGGCGGGTCATGTCCAGCAGGTTCTGGATATAGCGATCCAGCCGCTCGGCTTCATCCCGGGTGCCCTCGAGCAATTCGCGACGATCCGCCAGCGGGATCGCCTCCCCCAGCGCCAACAGGCTGTCGATGCTGCCGCGCATCGCAGTCAGCGGCGTACGCAGGTCGTGGGACACCGAAGCCAGCAAGGCGCTACGCAATTGCTCGGTCTCGCCATGCAGGCGCGCCGCTTCCAGATCCTGGGCCAGCTGGGCCCGCGCCAATGCCTGGGCCAGCGGCTGGCTGAGGGCAGCCAGCAAACGACGCCGCTGGCCATTCAACGGCTTGCCGTCCTTGGGGCATGCCCCTAGCAACGCCAAGGGCCCTCCTTCCACCGACAGTGGCCACCACCACCAGCGTCCGGATGGCAGCGTCCCGGTGCCGGCGCCCGCTGGCTGGTCATGCTGCCAGGCCCAGTCGGCGGCAGCGCGCTCGGCCTCGGTAAAGGTCAGCGGCTCGCCGGTCTCGACTTTCCAGCCAGCCTGGCCATCCCGGTTGAGCAGACACAGTTGCAAATCGTGCCAACCGTCGAAGTGCTGCACGGCGGCACTGATCACCGCCTGCCTGTCTGTGGCGGCGGTGAGTTTGCGGGACAGGTCGAGCAATACCCCGGTTTCCTGCTGGGTGTCGCGCAGGGCCTGCAACTGGCGACGCTGGCGGGCGGCGAGATTGCCGGTCAGGGCCGCCATCAGCAGGAAGAACACCAACGTCAGCACATCTTCTTCGCGCTGGATGGTGAAGGAAAAATTCGGCGGGATGAACAGAAAGTCATAGGCCAGGAACGACAGCGCCGCGCAGGCCAGCGCCGGGCCAAGGCTGCTGCGCACCGCCACCAGCAATACCGCCATCAGAAACACCAGGGAGATGTTGGGCAATGCCAACAACCCGGAGACACCCCAGGCCAGCGCACTGGCCGCCATGGTTGCAATCAGCGCCAGCGCGTAGTCGAATCCGCTGCGCGCGGCGTCCGAGCGCACATGGGCGGGACGCGGCTGTTCATCGCTGTCCAGCACGTTGATCTCCAGCCCCCTGGCGTCTCGCAGCAACCGCGACGCCAGGCCGCCGCCGAACAGTCGCCTGCGCAGACGCGGTCTGGACTGTCCCACCAACACCAGCGTGGCACGACGCTCGGCGGCATGCTGGATCAGGGTCCTGGCCACTTCGCCGGCCCGCAGCAACACCACCTCTCCTCCCAGGCGTTCGGCCAGTTGCTGGGCCGTTTGCAGGCGCTGGCGCGAGGGTTCGTCCCGGGCGCTGCCGTTGTCCACGTGCACCAGGCTCCATGGCAAATGCCGACGTTGGGCGACACGGCTGGCATGGCGCACCAGGCGTTCGGCCTGGGCGTCGCCATCCACGCCCACCAGCAGCCGGCCCCGCACCGCCGGAGCGGCCTGGCCCATCTGTCGGTAGCCCTGGGTCAGGTCCTTGTCCACCTGGGCCGCGGCGGTCTGCATCGCCAGTTCGCGCAAGGCGGTAAGGTTGGTCTGGCTGAAGAAGGCATCGATGGCTGCCCTGGCCTGCTCCGGCACGTAGACCTTGCCATCGCGCAGCCGTTCCAGCAGCTCACGAGGAGGCAGGTCGATCAGCAGCAGCTCGTCGGCCTCTTGCAGGACCCAATCGGGCAAGGTCTCGCGAACCTGCACGCCGGTGATGCCACGCACCTGGTCGTTGAGACTTTCCAGGTGCTGGACGTTCACGGTGGTATAGACATCGATGCCGGCGGTGAGCAGCTCCTGGATATCCTGCCAACGCTTGGCATGGCGACTGCCAGGCGCATTGGTGTGGGCCAGTTCGTCTACCAGCACCAGGGTCGGCCGCGCGGCGAGCAGACCGTCGAGGTCCATTTCTTCGAGCATCACACCGCGGTATTCCGAGCGCACCAACGGTTGCTGCGCCAGGCCACCGAGCAACGCCTCGGTTTCAGTCCGACCGTGCGTCTCCACCACACCGGCGATCACCTTCACGCCCTGGCGCAGTTGGGTGTGGGCCGCTTGCAGCATGGCGTAGGTCTTGCCGACTCCGGGGGCCGCGCCAAGAAAGACCTTGAGTCGACCACGATCATGACGGGGCAGATTGGCTAACAGTGCGTCGGCACGATCGGAGTCGCTCATAGCAAAGGGATCTCTTGTCTCTGGATAGTGATGCAGTGAATTCTCCCGGCGCCTTCGCAGGCAGGCCCGCTTCGACAGGTTCAGCACAATCCCCTGTGGGAGCGGGCCTGCCCGCGAAGGCGGCCTGGCCGGCTAGAGCTTTTCCAGCGCCAGGTTCAATGCCAGGACATTGACCACCGGCGGCCCCACCAGGGGCTGCTCGATGTGTGCCTCCAGCAATTGCTGCACTGCGGAAACCGGCAGGCTGCGCGCTGCGGCGACACGCGCCAGTTGATAGGCAATCGCAGCCGGTGGCAAGTGCGGATCGAGGCCACTGCCGGAAGTGGTGAGCAGCGCCAGCGGGACCGGCCCCTGGCCGGTCACCTGGAGCTTGCGAGCCTCGTCGGTGACACGCGCCGCCAGGGCCGGGTTGCTCGGGGAAAGGTTGCTGGCGCCACTGGCGACCGTGGCGAAAGCGCCGGCCGATGGCCGTGGATGGAACCAGGCATCGCCCTGGAAATCCTGGGCGATCAACATCGAACCGCGCACCTTGCCATCAGCATCCCGGACCAGGCTGCCATTGGCCTGGGCGGGAAAGGCCACTTGCGCGACTCCCGTCACCACCAGCGGATAAGCGACACCTGTGATCAGGGTCATCAGCAATAACAGGCTCAAGGCCGGGCGTATCAGTGTGGACATCTCAGAATCCTCGAATTGGGACAACAACCTCTAGCGGCGTGCAGACCGGTTGGCCGGCATCAGGCTCAAACCAGGTTCAACGCCGTCAGCAACATGTCGATTGCCTTGATGCCTACGAAGGGCACCACGATCCCACCCAGGCCGTAGATCAACAGGTTGCGCCGCAGCAGCGCCGCGGCACTGGCCGCCTGCACCCGCACGCCTCGCAGCGCCAGGGGAATCAGCACCACGATGATCAGCGCGTTGAAGACAATGGCCGAGACAATCGCGCTTTGCGGACTGTTCAGGTGCATCACGTTCAGCACACCCAGCTGTGGATAAATCGAAGCGAACAACGCCGGCAGGATCGCGAAATACTTGGCGATGTCATTGGCAATGGAAAAGGTGGTCAGCGCTCCGCGGGTCACCAGCAATTCCTTGCCGATCTGCACCACATCCAGCAACTTGGTCGGGTCACTGTCGAGGTCGACCATGTTGGCCGCTTCCCGCGCCGCCTGGGTGCCGTCATTCATCGCCATGCCGACATCGGCCTGGGCCAGGGCCGGCGCATCGTTGGCGCCGTCGCCGCACATGGCGACCAATCGACCGTCGTTCTGCTCGTGACGGATACGCGCCAGCTTCTTCTCCGGGGTGGCTTCGGCCAGCACGTCATCGACACCGGCCTCGGCGGCGATCGCAGCGGCCGTCAGCGGGTTGTCGCCGGTGACCATCACGGTACGGATACCCAGCTTGCGCAGCTCGGCAAAGCGTTCGCGAATGCCAGGCTTGACCACATCCTTGAGGTGGATGGCCCCCAGCAGCCGCCCATCGACACACACCAACAACGGGGTGCCGCCACTCTGGGCGATCTTGTCGATCTCCCGGGCCAGCACCGTGGGCAATTCGCTGCGTGGCAGGCCGACGAATTCCAGCAGGGAATCGACGGCCCCCTTGCGATACTTGCGCCCTTGATAATCGACACCGGACAAGCGGGTCTCAGCGCTGAAGGGGACGGCTGTCAGCAGTTCGACGGCGGGCTCGGGCTGTGGATGCAGGCCGCGCAGGTACTCGACGATAGACTTGCCCTCGGCGGTTTCGTCGGCCAGCGAGGCAAACAGCGCGCCTTCGGCCAGCTCCTTGGCGCTGACGCCCGGAGTGGCATATACCGCGGCACAACGACGATTGCCGAACGTGATGGTGCCGGTCTTGTCCAGCATCAGCACATGGACGTCCCCTGCCGCTTCCACCGCGCGACCGGACTTGGCGATCACGTTCAGGCGCACCAGCCGGTCCATGCCGGCGATGCCAATGGCCGACAGCAATCCGCCGATGGTGGTGGGAATCAGCGTGACCAACAGCGCCACCAGGAACACCAGCGGCAGGCTGCCGTTGGCGAAATGAGCGAACGGCTGCAACGTCACGACCACCAGCAGGAAGATCAGGGTCAGGCCGATCAGCAAGATATCCAACGCCACTTCGTTGGGCGTCTTCTGGCGTTTGGCGCCCTCCACCAGGGCGATCATGCGGTCCAGGGTGGATTCACCGGGGTTGCTGGTGATTCGCACCAGCAACCAGTCGGAAACCAGGCGAGTGTTGCCCGTGACGGCCGAGCGGTCCCCACCGGATTCACGAATGACCGGTGCCGACTCCCCCGTGATGGCGGCCTCGTTGACCGCGGCGATCCCTTCGATCACCTCGCCATCGCCCGGAATCATCTCGCCCGTCTCGACGCGCACCACATCGCCCTTGCGCAAGCCACTGGCGGGAATCACTTCAAAGCCAGCGGCAACCTGACGACGAGCACTCAGGCCCTCGCTACCGGCCTTGAGGCTGTCGGCCCGGGCCTTGCCACGTCCTTCGGCCAAGGCTTCGGCGAAGTTGGCGAACAGCACGGTGAACCACAGCCAGAGCGCGATCTGCGCCGCCACGAAGACCGGCACGACACTGTCGGGAATGAAGCACAGCACGGTGGTGAAGACCGCGGTCAGCTCCACCACCAGCATGACCGGGGCCCGATACAATTGCCGCGGGTCGAGCTTGACGAAGGCTTGCTTCAGCGCAGGCCGCCACAGTGTAGCGACCGAAGTCTTCGGTGATTGGGTGGCCTTGGTGGCGACCGTTTCGGTTGCAGGCATATTCATCATCGGTTCCTCAGAAGCCCATGCTCAGGTGTTCGGCAATCGGGCCCAGGGCCAGGGTCGGCAGGAAGCTCAGGCCGCCTACCAGCAGGATGGTCACGGTCAACAGGGTCACGAACAGCGGCCCGTGGGTGGGGAAGCTGTTCTGCCCGACCGGCGCGGTCTTCTTGAGCGCCAGGCTGCCAGCCAACGCCAGTACCGGCAGGATGTAGCCGAAACGACCAATCAACATGCCCAGGCCCAGCATCAGGTTGTGAAACGGCGTATTGGCGCCGAAACCGGCGAATGCCGAACCGTTGTTCGCCCCTGCCGAGGTATAGGCGTACAGCAATTGGCTGAAACCGTGGGCGCCAGGGTTGCTCACTGCGGCTGATGGTCCCGGCAGGCTCGCGGCGACAGCACCGAGCACCAGGACACTGACGGGCATGACCAGCAAGGTCACCACCAGCAACTGCACTTCCCTGGCACCGAGTTTCTTGCCCAGGTATTCAGGCGTCCGACCGATCATCAGGCCTGCCAGGAACACCGCGATCAGCACGTTCAACAGCATCCCGTAGAGTCCGGCACCCACGCCGCCGAAGATCACCTCTCCCACCATCATGTTCACCAGCGCGACCATGCCGCTGAGAGGGTTGAGGCTGTCATGCATGGCATTGACCGAGCCGTTGGAGGCCGCCGTGGTGGTCACCGACCACAGCACCGTCGCGGTGGTGCCCAAGCGCGCCTCCTTGCCCTCCTGTGGCGCGACCTGCTCCACGGCGGCGTCAGCCAGTGCCGGGTTGGGCTGGTATTCAGCCCACAGCGAGGTAGCACCGCCCATCAGGAACAGCACGAGCATGCAGGCGATGATCGCCCGGCTCTGACGCAGGTCCTTGACGTAGTGGCCGAAGGTAAACACCAGCGCGGCGGGGATCAGGATGATCGACGCGACTTCGAACAGGTTGCTCCAGGCCGTCGGGTTTTCGAACGGATGCGCCGAGTTGACACCAAAGAACCCGCCACCGTTGGTACCAAGTTGCTTGATCGCGATCTGGCTGGCCGCCGGCCCCAGGGGGATCACCTGGTCCGCGCCCTGCACCGTCACGGCGTGAACGTAATGCGCGAAGGTCTGCGGCACGCCCTGCCATACCAGGAACAAGGCCAGTAACAGACACAACGGCAAGAGCCCGTAGAAAGTGGCACGGGTCATGTCGACCCAGAAATTACCCAGCGTCGAGGCGGACCGGCGCCCGATGCCACGACACAGTGCCACCAGCACCGCCAGGCCGGTGGCGGCGCTGACGAAGTTTTGCACGGTCAGGCCGGCCATCTGGCTCAAATAGCTCAGGGATGCCTCGCCGCTGTAGGACTGCCAATTGGTATTGGTCATGAAGCTGACGGCCGTGTTGAAGGCCTGGGTCCACTCCATGCCGGGCAATTGCTCGGGGTTGAGGGGCAGGTAACCCTGTAGCAGCAGGATCGCGAACAGCAACACGAACCCCGCCAGGTTGAAGGCAAGCAAGGCCAGGGTGTATTTCTGCCAGCTCTGCTCGGTGCCGGGGTCGACTCCGGCCAGGCGATAACAGCCGCGCTCTACCGGGCCGAGAACGGGTGACAGCCAGGTCCGCTGCCCCTCCATCACTCGATAGTAGAACCGCCCCAGGAACGGTGCCGGAATCAGCACCAGCGCGAAAAAGGCAAGCATCAATCCGTAGTCATAACCGTGCATGGCTGCTCCTAGCTCCGATCTGCGCGCAACAGCGCAACCAGCAGATAAATGAACAGCGCCACTGCCAGGAGCAGTGACACCCCGTCCAGAACACTCATGGGATTTCTCCGTGTTACGGCGTCGTGCCGTGATGGAGTCATTGTCTGCAGGGTGGCTGTAAAGGAACGAGATCGAGGGTGGGGTTGGGGGATAAAGAATTTGTAAAGATCGGGACTTGTGGAGAGTCATGGAGCGCGTTCGTAACCAGGCTTGCCATACGTGGGGACCCCGAACCTGCCCGCGAAGAGGTCCGCCCAGGCACCGACGCTCCTGACTGGGGCACAAAAACAGGTAATCCGGCGGCTAACATCCCCGATACGACACGATTTCCCTCATTACGACCGGCCGAACCATACTGGCACGCCCACTGCACTGCCCCATCCCAGCGCTTTTGCTACTGATCGAGGGGGAGCCACCGATGAACACACAACTCAAACCCACCCTGGGCACCCTGCATCTATGGGGCATTGCCGTCGGGCTGGTGATTTCGGGCGAGTATTTTGGCTGGAGCTATGGCTGGGGCGTCGCCGGTACACTGGGTTTCCTGGTGACCTCATTCATGGTCGCGGCCATGTACACCTGTTTCATCTTCAGTTTCACCGAACTGACCACCGCCATCCCCCATGCTGGCGGTCCGTTCGCCTACAGCCGCCGGGCCTTCGGCGAGAAAGGCGGCCTGATCGCCGGGCTGGCGACGCTGATCGAGTTCGTCTTCGCGCCACCGGCCATCGCCCTGGCCATCGGCGCCTACCTGAACGTGCAATTCCCGGCCCTGGACCCGAAGCATGCGGCGGTCGGCGCCTATATCGTCTTCATGATTCTGAACATTCTCGGGGTAAAACTGGCGGCCACCTTCGAGCTGATCGTCTGTGTCCTGGCGGTAGCTGAACTGCTGGTCTTCATGGGCGTCGTGGCGCCAGCGTTCAGCTTCAGCAATTTCGCCCTGAACGGCTGGGCCGGTTCGGATGTGTTCGGGGCGCCGGCCATTGCCGGTATATTCGCCGCAATCCCCTTCGCCATCTGGTTCTTCCTGGCGATCGAAGGCGCCGCCATGGCCGCCGAAGAAGCCAAGGATCCAAAACGGACAATTCCCAAGGCCTACATCAGCGGCATCCTGACCCTGGTGTTCCTGGCCATGGGCGTGATGTTCTTCGCCGGTGGCGTGGGGGACTGGCGCACCCTGTCGAACATCAACGACCCACTGCCCCAGGCAATGAAAGCCGTGGTCGGCGATAACTCCGGCTGGTTGCACATGCTGGTGTGGATTGGCCTGTTCGGCCTGGTGGCGAGCTTCCACGGCATCATCCTGGGCTACTCGCGCCAGTTCTTCGCCCTGGCCCGGGCCGGTTACCTGCCCGCCTCCCTTGCCCGGCTGTCCCGCTTCCAGACACCGCACCGAGCCATCATCGTCGGAGGTGTGATCGGCATCGCAGCCATCTACAGCGACGGCCTGATCAATCTCGGCGGCATGAGCCTGACCGCGGCAATGATCACGATGGCCGTGTTCGGCGCCATCGTCATGTACATCATGAGCATGCTCAGCCTGTTCAAGCTACGCAAAACCGAACCCAACCTGGAGCGTACTTTCCGCGCACCGGGCTATCCGATCGTGCCGGGGATCGCCCTGGTGCTGGCGGTGGTATGCCTGGTGGCGATGGCCTGGTTCAACATGCTGATCGGCTTGATCTTCGTCGGCTTCATGGCAGTGGGCTTCGTCTATTTCATCCTCACGGCGCAACTGCGCGCCGATGCGCCGGCCGATGCAATGCTGACCGGGCTATGAAAGCGAAACAGGCATAACGGGCGTAGTATGGAACCACTGCGAACAGCCTTCGCTCATAAGTGGTAGGACATTGGCCGGCGAATACTCGTTTGGCCACTGCCCCTCAAGGAGAATCCTATGCCCTGGTATGCCTGGTTGATCCTGATCGTGGCAATCGGCTCGATCGTTGGCGGCCTGATGCTGCTGCGCGACACTGCCAACAAAGTCGAGTTGACCGATGAGCAACGCAAGCGCGTTGCCGAGCGCAATGCGCAAATGGATGCGAAAGAAGCCAAGGACCGTTGAATCCGAAATGAATAGAGCCTCTGTGGCGGGGATTTATCCCCTCACCACAGAGGGCAGTGCATTGCCGCGCCTGTCGTGTTACTTCTCCCAATCCGCCTTGGCAATCTGCAAGCCATGCAACCCTTTGTATGCCGCCCGCTCAGGTTGGCTCCAGCCCTCCAGCAAAGAATCCTCCAACCGATAGATCTCAACCCCCAGTGGACGACAGACGCCAAGGGGATCCTGCGCATCCGGCCCCCACATCGCCACGGACAAATCCCCACCAGGGCACGTCGATAACGCACATAGCAGATCGATCTCGGCGAAGAACTCCAGGTAATCGCCCTGCCGCGCCGGGCAGGCCTTCATGAAATACATGTCGTCATGGTTGAGTCCGGTGCACTGGAAAATATTCAGCACGTCGTGCACGTCGAACTCGGTCAATCCATGGGGCAACACCGCACGGGTCAGGTTCGAGTGGCAATGGTGATGGAAGTCCTCGCCTGTGAGCATTTTGTTCACGTACGGATCACAGCGTGTCCCCAGCAGATCATGCAGCCGTCCACCATGCTCGTCGATGCCATAAGCGGCCAGGCTGTCATCGGTGATGGTCACCAAAGGACGCAGGAATGGCAGGTTCGACCACAGCCGGTCATGGGTACTGACATGAGCGCCCTGCAACTGACGGGTACGTGCCGCCCACAGGCGCTCCCGTGGATCATGAGCGTTCCAGACGTTGAAGTCCCCTACCTGCGGCCCCACCGGCGTAGTGACCCGGAACACGTGCCCCGCCGGGACGTGCCAGGCTCGACCGGTACGGATTGGCACTTCGAACTGTTCGATCAGGGTGCGTTTGTCCTGCTGAGCGCGGATGCGGTCGTAGAAGGGCTTGTCCACTTGCAGGGCTGAGCCTTTGCTGACCTGATAGGCGGCTGGATAGTCTTTGTACATGACAGGAGTCCTTGATCAGTTCTTTGAGGTGGAAGACAGCAGCTGCAAGAGCATCTGCTCGGAGTCGTCCAGGTAGACGCTCATCGCTTCATGTGCCCCATGCTTGTTGCCTTCCGCCAGCCAGTCATGGATCTGCCGGTCGCGGGCCAGCCAAGGTGCCTGGAAGCGCGGCTCATCGGGGGCGCAGAAGAACGCCAGGCGCAATTGCGCAACCACGTTGGTAAAAAAATCATCAAGCAGGGGGCTGCCCAACAACCCAACGATGTGCTGGTGAAATGCCAGGCTGTGCGTACCGACCGCCCGCCAGTCTTCACGTTCCCGGGCCAGCTCGGCGGCGTCAAGCGCGTCGAGCATCCGGTCGGACCGATACGTGGCAAGTGGCTGGCTGTTCATGATCGCCTGGAGCTCCAGGGTGCGCCGAACCTTGAAGAGGTCCCGCACATCGTCACTGTCCAACCTGCGAACCATCACACCCTTGTTGCGCACGTAACGGGCCAGCCCTTCCTGCCCCAGGCGATGCAACGCTTCACGAATGGTATTGCGCGACGCGCTGTAGGCGGACACCAGGTCGTTCTCCACCAACGCCATGCCGGGCAACAAGCCACCGCCGATGATATCGGCGCGCAGCTCGAGGGTGATCTGGTCGGCCAGGGAAAGACCAATGTTCATATTCGGAGCCTCAGGATTGTTCAACAATCGGTTGCAAATGAGTAATCACAATCCATGCCAGGCAATCGTGTACCCGCCACAGTGGATGCAGCTACTCATCGTTGCCTCGTCTTCCAGACGCAAAAAGGCCAGTCATATGACTGGCCCCTCTTCTACCTCACTTCAGTTCACGTCCAGCTTTTCGCGATTTCTGTCCAGAATCGCCTTGCCAATCCCCTTGACTTCCAACAACTCTTCAACCGAGGAAAAGGCTCCATTCGTTTCCCTGTATGCAACAATTGCCTTGGCCTTGGCCTCGCCTATACCCGCCAGCTCACGTTGCAGCGTAGCAGCGTCCGCCTCGTTGAGATTCACTTTGGCGCCTTCCGGCCTGGTCGATACCTGTGTGACCTGCGGCGCTGCCGTTGTCTCGGGCTTGACCGCTGGCGCAGCGATTGCGGCAATAGAGGCGCTGGTCAGCAGGGCAAAAACCAGGGAATAGAAATAGCCTGTACGCATAAGTGACGCTCCATGACATCGTTAAGAGAGAAGCAGCTTTTCCGAAGCTGCTTCTCAAACTTAGGCGATGATGGGGTGGTGTCAAAAGCGTGTACGTTACAGCGTGTGTAACAATCAGGGTTCGAGGCGACGCTGCTGATAGATCCAGTCGACAATCTCTCCGTCCGGCGCGTAGCCACTGACGGTATCGCGAAGCAACTGGCGGACCCTGGTGTAATCATCCTGTTCAATCGCTGCCAGCAGTTCGGCCAGCCTGGCCTTGAGCACATCCCAGGGCAGGTAATCCTCGTTGGCGCTCATGATCATCGGATGCTGGGTGGCAACCACGTTGTCACCTATCAACAACTCTTCATACAGCTTCTCACCAGGGCGAAGACCGGTGAATTCGATGGAAATGTCTCCGTGGGGATTTTTTTCCGAACGAATGCTCAAGCCAGACAGATGGATCATTTTCTCCGCCAACTGGACGATTCTTACCGGCTCCCCCATGTCCAGAACAAACACATCGCCCCCCAGCCCCATGGAGCCTGCCTGGATCACCAACTGCGCAGCCTCGGGAATGGTCATGAAATAACGCGTGATCTTCGGGTGAGTAACGGTCAACGGTCCGCCGGACTTGATTTGTTTATGGAACAGAGGAATCACCGAACCGGACGAGCCCAGCACATTGCCGAACCGAACCATGGTGAAACGGGTTTTATTAACCCTCGAGACATTGGCCTTATCGCCGAACAACACTGGCGCCAATTCACGACTGAGGGCCTGCAGAGTCAGCTCAGCAAGCCGCTTGGTACTACCCATCACGTTGGTGGGCCGTACTGCCTTGTCCGTCGAAATCAATACGAAGTTCGATACCCCAGCCTGCAGCGCTGCTTGCGCCGTATTAAGCGTACCCATGACGTTGTTGAGCACACCTTCGGCAATGTTGTGCTCGACCATGGGGACATGTTTATAAGCCGCGGCGTGATAGACCGTATCGACATTCCAGGTCTTCATCACATCCAGTAACTTGCCCTGATCCCGGACCGAACCCAGGATGGGTAACAGGCGAACGGATAGAGACTCACGTGTGATCCGTGGTTCCAACTCAGACAGAATACTGTACAGGTTGAATTCGCTATGTTCATACAACAATAACGTTGTGGGCTTGAGTGCCAGGATCTGCCGGCACAACTCCGAGCCGATCGATCCGCCCGCTCCGGTCACCAATACCGACTGCCCTGTAATACAGTGCTCGAGCAAGTCAGGTTGGGCGGGGACCGCATCTCGCCCCAGAAGGTCAGCGATGTCCACCTCCTGGATGTCGTCGACCTTGACCCGGCCACTGGCCAGGTCCATGAATCCCGGAACACTGCGTACATGCAGCGGGAATCCTTCGAGCAGGGTCAATATCTCTCGACGGCGGCCGCGGGAGGAGGAAGGAATGGCCAGCAGAATTTCCTGGGCACCGGTCGCATCTATCATCTTCTGGATATGCTTGGGTTCATACACCTGGAGCCCGGCGATGATGCGATCCGCGATGCTGCTGTCGTCGTCGATGAAAGCGACAGGTCGCATCACCCGCCCCATCCGCAATGCGGCCACAAGCTGATTACCCGCCGCACCGGCACCATAAATGGCGACCTTGGGCAGGCCGTCGTCACGACTGGTAAACGGCACATGCTGGGCTGCGGCGAACCAGTCTCCCAGGAAGTACTGCCGCATCATCAGTCGAAGACCGCCAATCATGATCAGGCTCAACCACCAGTAGTTGAAAATGATCGAGCGCGGCACGACAGTTTTGTGATTGCTGTACCAATACACCACGAGAGCGAGAAGCAGGGCCGAAAGGCTGACCGCCTTGCAGATGGTAATCAGCGCATCGTTACCGAAATAACGCATGACGGCGCGGTACATGCCAAAACGGATGAAGATCGGAATCGCGATCAGCGGAGCGGACGAGAAAAGCCAGAGGTGCGTCTCGATCGGAGTTGCCAACGCGTCGACGCCCAGGCGGACAACAAATGCCAGCCACAAAGCGAGCCAGACCAGAATAACGTCCATAGCCAGCTGTATTGCCCGCTTGTGGCGCCTCGGCAGTCCCAGCAACGCTGTTCTCAATTTGTCCATAAACCCTTCACGCACCTTGGCCCACTCCTGAATCCCATCCGTTCCTGATACACGCGACTCCGTCATCGAGCGTTGGACAACCGATAAACAAAAAACGCGAATCCTGCCTTGAAATCACGCCTTCTCAAGCTCGCCGGCATGAAACCTGATAGCCAGCAATATCAAAGGCACGTAAGCGATCACCAAGGCCAACATTCCATCCACGTTCCACAACACAACGCATGCTGCCAACGGCAACAGCCAGAACAGGTTAATCGCCGCCACCGCCAGCGTCACCGGCAGATGTCGGCCATAGTGGCGGGAAGCGAACTGATAGGCATGGCTACGATGAGCTTCATAGACTTTATCGCCTCGCAGCAAGCGTCGTATCAAAGTAACGGTCGCATCGACAATAAAGACCCCTAGCAAAATCAACCAGACCCACAGCAACTTAGGCGAAACCCAGGCCGCCTGCAGGGACAGCAGCCCCAGGATGATGCCAAGAAACCCGCTGCCTGCATCGCCCATGAAAATACGTGCGGGAGGAAAATTCCAGTACAGGAAACCCGCGACTGCCGTTGCAAGCAACAACGGAGCCACGATCAGGCTTTCAAAACCACCCAACCAATAAAGTAGGCATGCCCCAAGGCAAGCGCAAATCGCTTCGACGCTGGCAATACCGTCAATTCCGTCCATGAAATTGTAGAGGTTAAGCATCCAGACCAGATAAAAGGCCGCCAGGACATGTCCGAACCATGCCAGTTGGAAGTCCGCTCCTAACAATGTAATGACCGGAAAGCCGCCTAACCATATCAATGCCCATGATGCAGCGGCAAAATGCCCTAGCAATCGCCAGCGAGCCGCAATATGACCATGGTCATCCAGGAAGCCGAGCACGGCAATCCCTGCCCCCGCCCCAAGCATCGCCCACATGGTCGACCATGGCAGGAAATCGGCAACTGCCAAGACGGGCAAAACCAAGAGAAAGCTGAGAACAATCGCTACACCACCACCTCGGGGGGTTGGCACCGTGTGCGAACTGCGGGCGTTAGGAATGTCAATGATACTCCGGACAAGCGCATAACGGCGCAGCAGCCAGGTCAACACGCAGGAAAAACAGACAATCAGCAGCAATAACAGAAACATAGCAGTCATATGAACATCCGACCTGAGTCCATTTAAACGAGTCTTGAAATATCAACGTCTCAACCAGAGCGCTTTTCAAGCCAATCGCGACCTGCCTTGATCAGCGCATCCCGCCCGTCTTCCTCTGGATGCCATCCTAATAGACGCCTCGCCTTGTCCGAGCTGATACGCAACGAACAATAGAGTTGAACGTACAAGTTTTGACGGCCTATCAGATTAGCGGCGAACGAAACCAGGCGCTCCGGAACAGGAAACATACGTGGCCGTTTGCTCATGCCCTGCGCTAAAAGCCTTACTATCTCTGCCGTGGATAGATCACATTCATCGGCGACGAGAAAAAGCTCCTGAGCGGCATTTGGGTGCTTCACACATAGCTCCAGGAACCCCACCAGGTTCCCAAGCGATATCATGCTTCTCCTGTTCGTCACCGCTGCAAAAGGAAGTGGCAGCCCGCTACCAACCAGACGTAACAGCCTGGCAAAGTTACCCGGTGCATCCGCGTCATAGACTAACGGTGGACGGACCACAACAAGCTCGACGGAGGATGTGCCCAACAGCGTTTTAAGTTGCAACTCTGCCTCATGTTTCGAAACAGCGTAATCTGCATGCGGATGTGCGTCCGATTGTTCGTCAAAGGCCGCCGCGCCGGTTTCCGAGCCGTTGACACCTATCGAACTGACAAATACGAAACGTCGAATATTCGCTGTGACAGCCAATTGAGCCAAACGTACCGTTGCCTCGCAATTAGCGGCACGATAGCGCTCGATAGCATCCACATGTTGCTCACCCAGCATATGGGCACGGCCAGCCAGGTGAACAACAGCATCGATATCCAGTGCTGCAATATCTAAATCATAGGAATGTTCAAGGTCAGCCAACAGATAATTGACATGATCGATCGGATCAGCCAATTTTCGGACAACGGCATATACTTCATAACCGCTACTCAGGAGTCTGTGGCACAACGCTCTGCCAATAAACCCGTTAGCTCCAGTTATGAGAACCTTTCGCACATCTTTATGATTATTGACAGTCACGGCCGGAAAGTCCTCGTCCGATAGCAAAGTACAGAAGTCCAGCCTGCGCCATATCATCCGGATTGAAGACGTTTCGGCCATCCACGACAATGGGGTAACGCAAGACTTTTTTAAGCCATTCGGGTTCGAGTGCCCGGTACGCTTTCCATTCAGTACAAATCACCAGGGCATCGGCACCGTCAACAGCATCTTCCCGCGAGTGGCACAGTACCAGATCGTCGCGAACGCCATAGATCCGCCTACATTCTTCCATCGCTTCCGGATCATGAGCCCTGACCGATGCCCCAGCGCTCCACAAGGCTTCCATTAATGTCCGACTAGGGGCGTCTCGCATATCATCCGTGTTTGGCTTGAACGCCAAGCCCCACAGCGCAATGCACTTCCCCTTTAGTTGTCCATCGAACGCCTGAGTCAGCTTTTTGAACAATACTTCTTTCTGGCGGTTATTGACCGCCTCGACAGCCAATAACAATTCAGGGTCATAACCGACTTCCTGAGCCGTCCGGGCAAGCGCCTGAACATCCTTGGGAAAACAGGAGCCACCGTAGCCGCACCCAGGATAAATGAAGTGGTAGCCAATTCTTGGGTCAGATCCGATACCCAGACGAACGCTTTCTATATCCGCATCAAGACATTCGGCCAAGTTTGCCAATTCGTTCATGAAACTGATTTTGGTAGCCAACATCGAGTTGGCCGCGTACTTAGTCAACTCCGCAGAACGGATATCCATGAACATGATTTTGTCATGATTGCGATTATACGGCGCGTAACACTGTCGCATCGCATCAGCAACTTTTTCCGAATCAGTGCCCACTATAATTCGAGGTCCTTTTGTAAAATCGTCAATCGCAGCCCCTTCCTTGAGAAATTCAGGATTGGAGCAAACATTGAAATCAATGACCTTATTCCTCGCATCGAGCTGCTCTTGAACGACAGCTTTTACCCGGTCAGCAGTACCCACCGGAACAGTTGACTTATCGATAATCAGCTTATCGCTGTTCATATATTGGCCGATGCTTCTGGCAACCGCCAAAACATACTGAAGATCCGCCTTACCATCCTCATCCGGTGGGGTTCCAACTGCGATAAATTGCAGATAACCGTGCTCAACACCTTCTACGGCATCGGTTGAAAACTTCAATCGTCCAGCCTGAACATTATTAAGGATGAGTTCGTCCAAGCCGGGCTCGTAGATGGGTATAACACCCCTATTCAAGGCATCAATTTTTTCCTTGTTGATATCAATGCAAATCACCGAATGCCCGACATCCGCCAGACAAGCACCGGTGACCAGCCCAACATACCCACTACCAAATACTGTAATTTTCATCGACACCAACTTTTATTTATTTTTCAGACAGCAGACTATCAAAATACCTAATCGTTTTTTCCAAACCTTGATCAAGCATGATAGTTGGTTGCCAATCTAGAATTTCCTTGGCATAGCTAATGTCTGGTTGTCGCTGCTGTGGATCGTCTTGAGGCAATGGTTGAAAAACAAGCTTCGAGTTTGAGCCAACTAATTCAAGGACTCGTTCTGCCAACTGCCTGATCGTGAATTCCCCCGGATTGCCCAGGTTGACCGGTCCGGTAACCTCATCCGAAGTATTCATCAGCCGAAGAAAGCCTTCCACCAGATCATCGACGTAACAGAAGCTACGCGTCTGCTGCCCTTCGCCATAAATAGTAATGTCTTCGCCACGAAGGGCCTGAACGATAAAGTTACTCACGACCCTCCCGTCATTTGGGTGCATGCGCGGACCATAGGTATTGAAAATACGCGCAATTTTAATACGCACGTTGTGCTGTCGGTGGTAATCGGAGAACAGGGTTTCAGCGCAACGCTTACCCTCGTCATAGCACGAACGGATCCCGATAGGGTTTACCTTTCCCCAATAGGATTCAGGTTGGGGATGAACCTCGGGATCGCCGTAGACCTCACTGGTGGAGGCTTGGAATATCTTGGCCTTGGTACGCTTGGCGAGGCCAAGCATATTGATCGCGCCGTGCACACTGGTCTTTAATGTCTGCACCGGGTCGAACTGATAATGTACAGGTGAGGCAGGACACGCCAAGTTATATATCTCGTCAACCTCCACATGCAATGGAAACGTGACGTCATGACGAAGCAATTCAAAATAGGGATTGGATAACAAGTGAGCGATATTGCGCTTCGCCCCGGTATAGAAGTTATCAACACACAGTACTTCGGCCCCCTGCTCCAAGAGCCGCTCGCACAAATGAGACCCCAGGAAACCCGCTCCGCCAGTTACCATTACACGTTTCATAGTCCCTTCCTCAAAATTCGATAGTAAAATCCACCCAACGCGTGGGTGAGGGTATAAAGCGCTGCGTGGGCACTGGAGGTTCCGGGGTACTCCTTGTGCACCATGTACATACGTTCCAGCATGTATTTTTTTGAACCGGATATCTGACCGGCAATTCGCCGATAATTTAAGAGTGGATAGGACAATTTTATACTATCGCCTATTGCTTCATGCACTCTCAGCCAGCAATGATAATCTTCGACGGCCTTGTAACGGATATCTTCGTTGAAAGGGAAACGCAGCATGATTTCTTTCTTTAGAACGACACTCGACGTCGGGATTCGTCCCTTGAGCTGCTGCTTAGCGAAGCTGATCCGCTCACAACCGACGTTTTCGACCTTCGGAAAGGACAGCAGCGTATCGTCGATAAAATCCTTCATTTGCGTGCAGCAAAAATCCACACCGCTCTTTTCAAGTGCTTCCATCTGCAACTTTAGTTTCTGAGGATGCCAAATATCATCCGCATCCAAAAAAGCGATCCAAGGACCAGTTGCATGCCTAACACCTATGTTTCTCGGTGCCGCAGGAGCACCGTTATTACGCTCTAGAGAAATCAGCTTGATCCTTGCGTCTTTTTCTACAAATGACTGGACAACCTGGCGAGTCGAGTCCTTCGAGCAGTCATCTATAACAATCAGCTCCCAATTATCATAGGCCTGATCGATCACAGACTGTATTGATCTCGCTATCAACGCCTCCGCGTTATAGGACGGCATGATGACAGAAACCAGTTCCCCAGCTAACTCACTCAACCTCTATCTCCTCTTGGCATTTTAGCCCTGACATTATCAACCCAACGCAATCCAAATCGGCGCTGAATCGCAAGCGGTTTGAGCTTGACACGTTCGACCGTATGGCTCGCCAGTTTATCCCACTCTTTATTCTTCAAAGCCATGACAACGTCGTCCTCATCCCGCTGGTCGTCGGAAAACGAAGTGTCATCGGCCGTCATCTTGCCCGTTTTCAACATTGAAATAAGACGCTCGGGATCGGCCCCGTCGAAATATTCATAACGCGTGGTTTCCAACGCTCGAACATATTCAACAAACTGAGCAAACCGATGAGACCTCAGGTAGAGAAAGCGTAGCGTCTTGCGAATGACCATATCAGGATCAAGGGGGATGAGCGCATCAGCCGCATATAAGGAGTCCTTATTTCGAAAGACTCTGACGAATCCAGCCTCCTGATAAGTCGACGGCCCCAGGCATATGACTTGTTTACCGCAAACCCCTGCTTCCACCGCCGAGCTACCACCGTTCAGGACAACGATGTCAGCCTGCTGAATGAGGTCATAGGTGCTCGCTTTCTGTTCACTGGAAATACAATAGATATCGTTTCTTTCAGCCCAGTTCTTGTAGAGGGCCAGCGAACGATCACCTACGGCCTTGCCAATATTTTCAGCCCAATTCGGATGGCAGCGGACGACTACCTGCTCAGGTTTGATCGAAAAGGCTTCAAACAAATCGTCCAAGGCTTTTGTATTATCCTCCCAGGCCGTCTGCCACTCATCATGGCCGGCGAACTCATTCTTGCTGCTAGGGATAATCAGAACCCTGGGGCCATTACCACTCAATGGCCAAGGGGCGGGCTCTGGATTCTTATTGTACAGTCGCCATTCAAGCGAGTTCCTTTGTAGAAAACGTTCCCCTGCAAGTCGCCCGGCAAGTTTCGCCTGTTCTCCGGTTAGAGGTCTATCATCGTAGTCCTTAACCATGTCGCCCAACGCTCTAAGAGACAAGCAGTTCGCGTTGGGTATTAACTGAAGCCCATCACCGAACCAAGTCCTTTCATGCGTCACATAAGGTATATTCTTCTGTTCGCAAGCATACGTTACTGCCCGAGTGAGATCCATGCGCCCATTGAAACATATGACCGCATCAAGCTTTTTCTCCTCGATCCAACGCAACGCACTTTGATATACCTTATTGACAGGCTGATGCAGACTTTCACGGACAGCGACAACCTGAGGCTCGTTCCACTCAGCTTCAGACTCGGTTCGGTTTAGTGTACACGAGCTAGATAGAGCCAAGTCATCCAGTACTTTAACGCTTAAGGTTGCAGAACTGCTCCCGATAGAAGTGATATTCTCGACAGGAAAGCTTCTCACCCCACCCAAAATGCACTTGGGGCATTCGACCAGTTTACGCTTACCCTTTATAGCTCGCGAATAACAGTTACTAACGGCGCCATCACAAGTAAGAAAAAATGTCTCATGCCCACCCTTAGCGAGAATCGTGGCCAGATAATACAAATGCTCGACATGAGGTCTAAACGAGAACATATTCACAAGACCAACTCTCATTAGAGCCGTACTCCTTTTTTTATCGAGCAAATAAAAACATATATCAAACTCACAGCACACAGCGAGGCCAGCACAAATATAAACATAATCACATTGAGCGACGACAGAACAGGAGACACCAACAGAGTATCAAGTAAAGCCACATAAAAAACAACTTTAAATACTCCTGTATAACGCAACAGCAGAAAATTCATATAAGAAAGCCCCACTCCAAAAAGAAGAGCGCCTACAGCAACACCAAGCCCGCCATACTCATAGTAAATCGAACCAGGCAGCGAATTAAATAACCCCGCGTATTGATAATCCCCGCCGGCAGAACCAAAAATTTTTGAACACAGCAAAAGCAATCCACCCCACAAAGCAGATCCACCTGCGTCCGAGGGCAGATATTGGATATTTTCAGAAAGCACCCAAAAAGTGTGAGCGACGTAAAGCGCAGTTAACAACAGATAATTCTTCAGATCACATAACACTCCACTACTGCAAGCGTCATAGGATTGAGTTTTAACTCCATGCAAATGATCCACAAAACTATTCAAATATGCTTCTGAGTCGTTTCCTCCGACAGAGGCACGAGCGTAGAAAACATACATAATTACCATCAAGCACAAAAACCCGACAAGCAAAATCCAACTCAAAGATCTGACCTTAAAAAATTCCGAATACACTTCACGACCAGAGCTTCCGCGCGCAATGATTACTGCAACAAAACTCACAGCCAAGACACCTATTAATGAGCGCCCGCCTAAAATATACGAACCCGTCAATAGCGAAAAAACAATAAGCCCACTCAAGACGCGCCTTTGGCTGGTAGAAAAAAATTCGTAATAATAAATCAAAAAAATAAAAGCGAAGTAATACCAAAACTGCAACAGATTGCCCGCCACACTAAAAATAGACGAAACCCCCTGCCCTTCCCCCCTTTCACTGTTTAAACGAGCCCTAATCTCAACAAAGTTATCATTGATAAAATCCACCCCCTGATATAAAGACCTGTCTATGATTAAAAATATCAGCCCCACTATTGATATCCAGCAGGAAAACCGCATCACCAGGTACAGGTGATGCGGTGGCCGCCGCGCTTCTTTTCGGACTACGCAAGGACTGGCCGCATATAAACCTAGCGATAGAACAAGGTAGGACAAGATAAGCGAGATATAAAATAACGCGTATATGCCATAAGCCGGATATACATCCGCAAAAGCAGAGGTAAAGGGAATAGAGAGCTCCAAGACAAGAAAAAAAAGCGCCACCATTGAAATTATTATGACGGGAGACAATATCTGCCACAAATCTCTTTTTGTGATAATCAACCCTACCACCCCCCCAGTTTAACGCTGCTTTATTTTAGGAGATCATAACTTAATGGCGTATTTCTCTTAATATCCACAGACGCCACTTTGCCTAGAACCCCCTCTAAATGCTTAGGGGCCAATCCATAACCTGGACGAACACTTCTCACATTTCTAAGGGTTATTGCCTCGCCCTTGGCAATATCCTCTACAACGTATAAAGATCGCCGAAATTGCACGTTTCCTTGCTCACTCGATTTACGACCGTAATCAATCTTACCCAGCGCCGCCCATGCTGTCTTACTGTCCCTGCATAGCGCCATGAGCTCAGATGGCTCGAGTGAAAAACTATCATCGGGTCCACCGCCACTCCGGTCCAGAGTAAAGTGTTTCTCAATGATCGACGCTCCGAGCGCAACGCTGGTAATTGCCGTAGTATTGTCCAAAGTATGATCGGACAAGCCTGTTACCAGCCCATGACGTTGAATCATGTCTGGTATGGTACGCAAATTATAATCATACGCAGGCGCAGGATAGCCACTAACGCAGTGAAGAATGGCCAATTCCTTGCAACCACCATCATGAGCGGCCTCAATGGCTTCCGCAATTTCCTCAGCATCCGCCATACCGGTCGAGATAATCATTGGCTTGCCCGTGCTGGCCACGTATTTAATCAGAGGCAAATCGACTGCTTCGAAAGAAGCAATTTTATAAGCTGGCGCCCCAAGAGTCTCTAGGAGGTCGACCGCAGTATTATCAAAGGGCGAACTGAAGATTGTGATATCCAGTTTCTTGGCATATTCAAATAATGGAGCATGCCACTCCCAAGGCATTTGAGCCTCGAGATATAGTTCGTAAAGAGATTTGCCACCCCACAACCCTCCCTTTATTTGAAACTCTGGAGCACTTGAGTTCAGAGTTATGGTGTCCGCCGTATAAGTTTGCAGTTTTACCGCATCCGCGCCATTTTTTTTTGCAGACTCAATTATATTGCGCGCAGTTTCAAACACCCCATTATGATTAGCAGAAAGCTCAGCAATTACATAAGGAGGATAATCAACACCTATTTTACGTCCAGCGACGGAAATTACTGGCTTCATATTCAGCTCCTAGATAGTTTAACCAGCTTTTCATAGATCACCGGCCTATGAGACTCCCACTCCCGCGAGAGGATACCAAGCCGAAATACATCGACGTATCGCCCATCAATTAAGTGATGCTCACGCAGAACTCCCTCAACCTGGAAGTTAAACTTCTTATGAAGCTTTATAACCGACTCATTGAAAGCAAGAACTTCGCACACCAGCTTATGCAGACGCATATCATTAAATGCATAATCCAAGGCAAGAAATTCCATTTTACTCCCTGTGCCTTTTGGCGCCTCAGGAGCCGCATAGAATGCCCATGACGAAACGGCGTTCGTAATGCTAAGATCATTAAACCCAACGATACCCATGGGCTTACCGTTGATCTCATACATAAAATATAATTGATCATCGCGGAGCTGAACACGTGCCCACCAAGCCAAGTGTTCCTCAAGGCTGATTTCATGCCTTGTATACATATTCGCTCGAATATTTGGCGCATTTCGCCATGCGAGCATCAGCTCCAACTCGCTGGCGGCAATTTCACGAAGCTTACCGAAAGCCTCTGTCTTTATAACCATCGATAGCACCGACGTCAGTTATGGTTCTTATAACAAGCTCACAACCAGCTCCATCAGTGATAGAACTTGAGTGTTCACTTAACGACTTCAAAAACTCCGGTCTCCTGACAGCCTTATCGATGACATTAGCCAACTGGGCTGGAGACTCCGTATCCACCAATTCCACCGCTTTTGCCCGGACCAATAGATTCGCTGCAAACTTCTGATTATCCGCCAGAACCAACATGGCGGTGGGAACTCCCAAACAACAACGCTCCCAAGATGTGGCTCCAGCAGCGCCAACTGAAAAATCGCTATCCGCCATTAACTGCGCCATATCATTGACATTCACCCTTACTTCGGTAAACCAAGGCATTGTACTAGCAAACTGTTGAATATCATTTAGCCAAGGAGCAGTGGCACCCATTACAACGATGATGCGGCAATCATAAGGCAACACCGTCATCTTCAACTGCTCTAAAATTTTACGCGTGACATTATCTTTATCAACCCCCCCCAAGGTGATTAATATTGAATTAAAACTATAATCAGTTCGCCGACTCAAACTATAAGATCGCAATCTCGCAAATTCAGGACGGAGCAGAGCATATTTTGAGCCACACAATGCAATACAACTGGGCGGCAATAGCGAATCATAGTCCTCGATCTTTCGCCCGAAAGTCTGATCCAACAAAATATCGCAGACATGTTTCCGATCAGCCAAGTCATCGATCACAAATAACCTTAGCCCCCCCCTTTTAAGCATAAGCTCCCAAGTGACATCAAGGGCATAATGATCAACAATCAACCAATGAGGTTTTAGATTATCTAGTAAACTTGAGCACTGCTCTGCATCACGCTCTTGTGAAACACCCAACCAGTGCCAATGATGTGTATCACCACATGTTTTCGTTATGTATTCGAGCAAGTTACCAGACGGCAATATATATACCGAGAAGCCTCTTTCACGTATAACGTCTATGAGATTTCCGGGGTGCTCTCGACAAATGAAGTGACACTCGGCACCTTGCTTTCTCAACGCGTCAGCCAGAGTAAGACAGCGCATAACATGCCCACTGCCAATCTGCAGCGAAGCATCTGCCCGAAACACCACTTTCAGGCCGTTCACGACAGCCCCTTCTCCGCTTCCAAAGCCTTGTACATCCACTCCGCACGTATCCAATCTTCCGGGGTATCAATATCCTGAACCCGATAACGTGGCAGTAACACCGCTGTGGATTCGGGTGTAAATATCATTTTTCCAGTCAGCCATGCGTTGGCAAGGCCCCAGTAGAACTGCCCGGCATCGTGATAACTTTCTTCAAGATCTTGAGAGCGGGTGTTGAAATATTCGGCGTTGAACATTTCGACGCGCCCCGACTCAGTCAAGCGAACCGCTCTTTGAATAGGAAACGCGTAGCTGGTAACCGAAAACGCGTACTGACTTCGGGTTTGCTCAAGTATAGCCAAACCTTTCCTTAGATCTTCAGCGGTTACAAAAGGCGCGGTCGCATAGAGGCAACAAACCTGATGGGCGTCGGCCCCCTCAGCCTGAAGCTGTTTAATGGCATGCTGCATGACTGGTATGGTACCGGTGTAATCATCAGAGAGCTCAGCTGGACGCATGAAGGGTGTATCTGCGCCGTACGTGCGAGCGATCCCTGCAATTTCCTCATCGTCAGTTGATACAATGACTTTATCGAAGCAACCACTATCAAGTGCTGCTTTTATTGACCAAGCGATCATGGGCTTGCCGCAAAACATTTTGATGTTTTTTCGCGGGATACGCTTACTGCCACCTCGGGCAGGGATGACAGCCAATCTCATGCGCCCAGGGCCTTTTTGATAGCGGCGACAACCTGATCCTGTTGTTCATCGCTCATTGTCTGAAACATCGGAATGCTAATAGCTTCGCGGTAGTAATCCTGAGCCATAGGAAAGTCCTCGGGCTTGAAACCCATTCGCGCGTAATACGGCTGTGTATGCACTGGAATATAGTGCAAGTTCACTCCAATTCCTTGCTCACGGAGGGAGTCGAAAACCTCGCGGTGACTTTTTCCTATTTTGTCCAGCTCCAGGCGAATCACGTAGAGATGAAGTCCGGAATAACTGTCAGCATGTTGCCAAGGAGTCACCACGGGCAATGCTGCCAGCAAGTCATTGTAGCGAGCGGCCAACTTGTGACGCCGGGCGACGTATTGGTCCAGACGCTCCATCTGGCTGATGCCAAGCGCCGCCTGCAGCTCAGTCATCCGATAATTGAAACCCAGGTCAATTTGCTGGTAATACCATGGGCCATCCGCTTCGTGTGTCATCAGGTCCGAATCGCGGGTGATTCCATGGCTACGCAACAACGCCATTTTGCCTGCGAGTTCAGCATCGTTGGTTAAAGCGATCCCACCTTCGGCAGTGGTAATAATCTTGACCGGATGAAAACTGAATACCGTGATATCGCTGTATCTGCCGTTTCCGATGTACTCGTTCTTATACTTTCCACCAATGGCATGAGAAGCATCTTCAATTATCTTGAAGCCATAATGCTTAGCCAGCTCATGGATGGCTTGCATATCGCATGGCTGTCCAGAAAGATGAACCGGTACAACCACCTTGGGCAAGGTACCTTCTTTTTCAGCCAGTTCCAGCTTACGCTTCAACGCCAAAGGGCAAAGATTGTAGGTGCGTGGATCGATGTCGACAAAATCTACTATTGCACCGCAATACAATCCACAGTTAGCAGAGGCAACGAAAGTAATAGGACTTGTCCATAGACGGTCACCAGGGCCCAACCCCAAGGCGAGGCATGCGATATGAAGTGCAGATGTAGCACTATTTACCGCCAGCGCATGATTAGCCCCTACATGGGCGGCAACTTGTTGCTCGAAGCGCGGAACCATGGGACCTTGGGTAAGGTAGTCGGACTGTAAAACCCTCACCACCGAATCGATGTCCGCTTGAGTAATATCCTGGCGACCGTATGGAATCATGAATCAGATGCTCCCGATTTTGGCTTCGTTAAGAGCAATCCAGTTACGCAGCTCCTCGTCGCTCATCCATTCGGTGTTGTTATCGCTTGAATAGACAAATCCTTCCGGCACCTTCTTGCCATCCTTGATGCGGTTCGGGCAGGTTGCCCATTCGTTGATCACAGGTAGTATCTTGAAGTGCTCTGGGTACTCGTAGGTGTAATAAGAGTCCTCGGCACTGATCATTTGTTCGTGAAGCTTCTCACCAGGACGAATACCGACGATTTTCTGCTTGGCGTCGGGAGCTACGACACGAGCAAGATCGATGACCTTCATCGATGGGATTTTTTTCACATAAATCTCACCACCTTCCATGTCTTCAAAGGCATGCCAAACCAACTCAACGCCTTCCTCCAGAGAGATCATGAAGCGAGTCATGCGCTCATCAGTGATCGGCAGCTCGCCTTTGTCCTTGATCGACATGAAGAACGGAATCACTGAGCCGCGCGATCCCATGACATTACCGTAACGCACGACAGCCATACGGGTCTCATGACCGCCTGCGTAAGAGTTGCCGGCGACAAACAACTTATCGGACGCCAGCTTGGTAGCTCCGTATAGATTGATTGGGCTGCTAGCTTTGTCTGTGGATAGGGCCACGACACGCTTGATGCCCTTGTCGATACAAGCGTCGATCAGATTCATGGCGCCATTGATGTTAGTCTTGATGCACTCGAATGGATTGTATTCAGCAGTCGGTACGATCTTTGTAGCAGCGGCGTGCACAACATAGTCAACGCCATCAAGGGCACGATAAAGGCGTTCCTTGTCGCGAACGTCGCCGATAAAGAAGCGAACGCGTGAATCGCCTTCGAACTTCTTCGCCATGTCCCACTGTTTCATCTCATCCCTGGAGAAGATAATGATTTTCTTGGGGTTATATTTGGCCAGGGTCATCGGCACAAATGTATTACCGAAAGAACCGGTACCGCCAGTAACCAAAATCGTTTTATTACTCAACATCTAGACGCCCTCAAACCCAAAGCGAAACTTGATTATTTTTGCAGGACCACCTACGACTATCGCCCCTAGCGGAACATCCTTGGTCACCACGGAATTCGCACCGACAATGGCATGCGATTCAATTTTAACACCGGGCATTATAACCGCATTCGCGCCAATCCAGACATCGTCACCGATCTCGATCGGCTTATTGTAGTGCGCCAGAAAATCTTCACGGGCGATCCTGCGCTCCTGCTCGCGGATATTCACCCCCGCATACCGGTCATGCACGTGCGAGGTGGATGAAATGAAAATATTCGGCGCCAGAAGACATTCTTTACCAATTGTAACGTCTCCATTGATAGTGACGTTGCGCTGAATTGTTGTTCCTGCATCGATGGAAATCCCGGTCAATGCCGATAGCTCAACGCCATCATTTAGCCATACTTTATCGTTTAATCGAATGCTACCCGTGCCAGCATTCAATAGCGCCTTTCGAACAGTCGTATGGCGACCTATCGCGATACTCCCTCGCCTGGAGACTCGCGCAAAAGGCGATAGCAAGGATCTTTTTGATAAAGCCAAAAAAAACAGGTGCAGCACACGAAATCGAGTGCATATACCGTCAAATATTCTTTTTAACAATGCTTACTCTCCAAGAGGTGTAAACCAACAGCATCAACATTACAAAAAAACCGCCACTCATCAATGACACATATGCCAATAAGTCGTCAGAAGCAAACCATGCGTTATACACAATCATCAAAACAGCAAAAAAACCAAGTGCAGCCACCTGAATGATCAGCAATTTGTTTCTTTGCGACATTACCAATAAGTAGGAAGAATAGAAGTCTGCCGAACGCAGAACAGCGAAAAACCAAAAAACAGCACTTACGTCAACACCAACATCAAGCCAGGATGCTGCAAACCAAGGAGTTTGCAAAAGCCATAACAGACACAGCAACATTACCGACAAGAGTAGACACACTAAAAAGGAAATTCGGACAACATACCTAAACCCTGCTTTAGGATCGGCCTGACAGATGTGCGGAAGCAACGTGATTACCCGAGTATTGATTAGCTGTTGTATCGAAAGCCCAACCATTACAACCAAAGAAAGATAAGAAAACCTGGAAAACCCGCCCGCATCCATGAAATAAGCAGCAAACACCCTATCCACATACTGCATAAATGCCCCTATGCAAGTAACAGGGACAAACTTCAGGCAATCAACCACAAAATCCATATCAGGAAATTTAGCACCGACAAGCCAAAATAAAAGCGAGCGAAAACAGAGAACAAGCCCAGTACAGACTTCGGCCTGGATTGCAAATATGGCATCTTCAGTGACGTAGCCCACCCACAAGCCTGCGATAGCCACCCACATATTGCGATAGAACAACCGTCTCGCATAGCCGACAAAGTCCTTTCGGCTCTTTATGACCATCAAGTCAACGGTAAAAATAAAGAAGACTAGGACTTGCACAAGCGACAACAGAAATATGGTTAATGGCGCCGCCGACCAAAAGCCATACCCAAGCAACGCGACAAGCCCCACTACCCAAGAGCCGCCACCAAACCACTTCGCATGGGCGGAAAATTCAGAAAGTCTCTCTTCATCCCCCACAAGTAGCGGCATTTCAGCATGACATTTTATTATCACACCCGATCCGACAACAAGCACACCCAGGCCGACCATCAATAGATAGTAATTTACTTGAGCATATTGATCCGCAGAAAGAAGATGAGCATAGGCGAAGCCTTTCAATGCCGCAATCATAGAGGCAGCGCCGGCAAATAGAAGATATGCCCATGCCCGTAGCCTAAACGAATATTTTTTGAGCATCCCTATCGCCGACACAGCTAATTTCCGAATAAGTATTAATTGAGTATTCAAACTGAAGCATAAGTCTGGCGCGAGAGATGGGAGTGACACCTTTATGTACAGTAATCGTATCCTCTATCAAACATGTCCCGGCAGGGCCTAACACTTCAATTATATTCTCCGCCCCGTAGCCTGCAACAATTTCATCATCCGTAAAACGACGCGACTTGAACAGCGGAGTTTTATATCTAATTTCTCGATTCGATGTTTTGACATAAACATGGGGACCGGCTTGTTCATCCACATCGGTCAAATAAAAAAAGAATTTAACAAATTTAAGATCATCTAGATCAAAATGAAATACATGTGCATGACGCGCCCTGTCTTCCGCACTTGCATCAACCGGGAATGTCCACCACATATTGACACTCATCAACTTTGGCGGAACTTTAAGATAACGGGCGGCAATGGAAAGCAAGTACGGATCGTTCGCGATCCTGGCAATCACGGCATCTTGCTCGGCACTGAAATACTGCGCCAACAGAAGTTCTTTGCCTAACAATGCCTCTGCCTTTTCTCTATCCTTCAGGTAGAATCCCTTTGTTTGATCCCTATCAGCAAAGCAAGGGTGGTTCTCAGAATAACTCAGAAGATACTGAACTGTATCGGCGGGTAACTTAGGCCCAACCATTGCACCGCTTGCTTCCAGCTCTGCAACTACAGGACCGATGGAGTTCGAATCAAACTCAACAAACGACTCATGCCGACGCGCCAACTGCTCCTTACAAAACCTCTCCAAACGCTTTTTATTGAATAAAGCAACCACATTCCAGATCAATATCCTGACTGACCTGCGCTTAAACAAACCGCGCATGATCTTATATTTACTCAACATAATCCTAGCCCTTGCCCATAGTCATCTTTACGATATATGCGATGCTGCTCCCGACAGACATCACTAAGGTCCGACTTTTCCGCCTTCCTACCAACAGCTCCAGCGGATGCCATACCTGTCGAGCATACAACGACACATGCCTGCGGGATTATACGCTTGCCAAAAGACACGCTGCATGACCCCGGACAATTACGTAGATAAAACAACCGGACCGAGCTCAGCCCTGTTGCTCGAACGGGATAGGGAATAACCCCACTACAGGGAAACGCCTGAACACAAGTGCACTACCGATACCATGCGAGCCCATACCCCCCCCCCTAAAAAAATAAGCCCGCCGCTTCGGGACGGCAGGCTAATCCTTTCCGGAGGCAGGAGACGCTTGTCGCTACCACCTATCCTCAAAATAGAACTTCATCCTTGGTTTATAGTGCGAGTATCGCGATTGACTACAAAACGAATCAATGCAATAAATCCGGCTAATATGAAGCCAAAAACAGCACCTAAGGCCATTATTAGAGCCTTCCTGGGCTTGATCGGACTTTCCGGCACTTCAACGCTACCATCCTGACGATACACCGAGATACTTTCCGGATCTATATTCAGTTTTTTATAGAAACTGTAGCGCATCTGAAGCGGACGCAAATCAGGTATGAAAGCATCGTCGGAGGCTCGACTCTCCAATGCCTTGACCTCTGCAGCCAATGCCTTGCTTCCACGCTGATAATCCATTTTATTTCCGGTATCAACGGTGATATCTACTGCGGCAGAGGAGTTTATGGTCGGAGTAGTCAAGCCAATCGCCTCTGCAATCTTCAATGCCTCACGCAATTGCTGAATCCTGTCCTCACGCACCCGCTGCGCGGTTTCGCGCAAACTGACAATCCGCTGCTCCAGATTACGCGCCCTCACTGAAGCCTCAGCTGTAACGTTCTTGATCAGCTCCGATTCGGCGGCTTCGCTGGCACGACTTACATAGGTCTTGGCCCATTCCGTCGCCCGTGCGGGGTCTCCGCTTTGGACAGTGACCGAAAAACGATCCGGCGTGTCCTTACCCGGCCCTTTGACTACAAGCTGTCGAGAGAAACGATCATAGATACCATCAAGCGGCCCCTTGCGCTGAGCCTCGTCAAGGGAAGGAAGATATACTTCATTGAAGAATTTTTGACGCAGGGATTCAGCTTGGAGATTCCGGGCAAAGACGTCGTAGACATGCTTAATTGAATATGTTTCCAGCTCGGTACTCTTCCCCCGGCCGTAATTCAATTCAGCAATACCATTCTGAGTAGGCGGCATGATGAAAAGCTTGGCCTCATAGACCGGCTTGCTAAGGAACGCATAGGCAGCGGCGCCGACGGTAACCAAAAGCGTGATACTTATGATCAGCCATTTTTGCGCCCAAAGCCCGCGCGCAAGCTCAAACAGATCAATCTCGTCCGCGCCATTTCCTTGAGTATTTTTATTTTGCATGTATGGCCTCGCCTCGTCTTTTTGTCATTGCACTTGCAGACAAACTGAACGCATCCTGAGGCTGGACAGCAGGCAAGGCCTCGGCGAATACAACGGTAAACTGGATTAAATTAAGCACAAACAGATACACCCGCAGTCAGAAAAAATTGTAGGCAGCGATCCTTACTCCAAGACTACCGGGTTCCCGCATCCTTTATTTCAACCGTCGACGCGCCCCCAACAACGCGAACAACGGGCCGATCACCATCCCCACGAGAAGCGCTAGAAGCACAAAAATTGATACTGGAAGTTGAGGCCCTGACCAACCCAGGAACAGCAGCGCAACAGGCTGATGATTTTCAAGCACGAACAGGACAATAGCAGAGGCCACGAGCAGCGCAAGTACGACAAGCGCCAGACGTTTAAAGTTCCGCATGAATCCCCCTTTGTTTTAGTAAGCGGTTAAAGGGCATCCCCCTCCTCTTCGTTTACCCGATCCCTAAGCTCCTTGCCGGGCTTGAAATGAGGTACGAATTTCCCATCAAGGCTCACTGACTGCCCGGTCTTGGGATTACGCCCCACCCGCGGAGCACGGTAATGCAAGGAAAAACTGCCAAAGCCACGGATCTCGATTCGATCCCCGGTTGCCAGGCACTGGGACATTTGTTCAAGCATGGTCTTGATGGCCAGCTCCACATCCTTGGATGAGAGTAGCCCTTGATGGGTGACAATTCGTTCGATCAACTCCGACTTCGTCATATTTTTCCCTTCTTTATCAAGCAGCTAGATCAGTGCTTCGAAAGGTTTTAGCATGCCCGGAAGGATTTGAACAGCCCAAGTATTGACAAATCTTTTGAGCATCTGACCATCCCTTTTTGGTGCAGACACCCCAAGCTCTTCCAACTATCGACAGATGACCAGCATAGTACGGGTCAAGTACCCGGCGGGATTGAAGCCGAAGGGATACCAGTCCTCATCCTTGGCATCGTCAGATCGAGTTATTACCTTGTAGCCCGCCCCCTTGCACTCCCTGCCCGCGCGCTTGTGGCACTTCTCCCACCCGGAACCCAACCCCGAGCAGTCGACTTCGATGCCGCTTACACCGCGCACCGCATGGGTCTTGGCGCTGGTAGAACAACCCGCCATAACCAGAACAGCCACTATCAGCAAAAGCTTTTTCATCCGAATCCTTGAGCCAGGATCCTGAGCCCAATCATTTGGGCCAGGCTCGAACCAGATCCTATTGATGATTGATCCGCCTGATAAAGAGACAATTTGAAGAGCGGGTTGGTTTCCCAAGTGCCGACCTGACAGCGATCATTCCGAAACGCCAGGAAAACCGAGAATACAACGGGCACAAAAAAGGGCGACCGAAGTCGCCCTTTTTTACAGAAAGCCAGAACTCAGTTCTGCTTTTCCGCTTGTGCAGCACGCAGCAGGTCACCCAGGGTGGTCGCTACTGGAGCATCCGTAGCTGGCTTGTCGCGCAGGCTCTGGATAGCTTCTTTCTCTTCCTCAACGTCCTTCGACTTGATCGAGAGCTGGATTACGCGACTCTTGCGGTCAACGCTGATGATCTTGGCTTCTACTTCTTCACCTTCTTTCAGGACGTTACGCGCATCTTCAATACGGTCACGGCTGATTTCGGAGGCTTTCAGAGTCGCTTCGATATCGTCGGCCAAGGTGATGATGGCGCCTTTGGCGTCAACTTCTTTCACGATGCCCTTAACGATTGCGCCTTTGTCGTTCTCTTGAACGTACTCGGAGAACGGATCGCTTTCCAGTTGCTTGATGCCCAGGGAGATGCGCTCGCGCTCTGGGTCAACCGACAGGATAACGGTGTCCAGCTCGTCGCCCTTCTTGAAACGGCGTACGGCTTCTTCGCCCACTTCGTTCCAGGAGATATCGGACAGGTGAACCAGGCCGTCAATGCCGCCGTCCAGACCAATGAAGATACCGAAATCGGTGATCGACTTGATGGTGCCGGAGATCTTGTCGCCCTTGTTGAACTGGCCAGAGAAGTCTTCCCATGGGTTCGACTTGCACTGCTTGATGCCCAGGGAGATACGACGACGCTCTTCGTCGATGTCCAGAACCATGACTTCCACTTCGTCGCCGACTTGTACGACTTTCGAAGGGTGGATGTTCTTGTTGGTCCAGTCCATTTCGGAAACGTGTACCAGGCCTTCAACGCCTTCTTCCAGCTCAGCGAAGCAGCCGTAGTCGGTCAGGTTGGTAACACGAGCGGTGACGCGAGTGCCTTCTGGGTAACGGGCTTTGATAGCAACCCATGGATCTTCGCCCAGTTGCTTCAGGCCCAGGGAAACACGATTGCGCTCGCGATCGTACTTCAGAACCTTGACATCGATTTCGTCGCCAACGTTGACGATTTCCGAAGGATGCTTGATACGCTTCCAGGCCATGTCGGTGATGTGCAGCAGGCCATCGACGCCACCCAGATCGACGAATGCGCCGTAGTCGGTGAGGTTCTTGACGATACCTTTGACCTGCTGGCCTTCCTGCAGCGATTCCAGCAGAGCTTCGCGCTCGGCGGAGTTTTCGGCTTCCAGGACGCTGCGACGGGAAACGACAACGTTGTTGCGCTTCTGGTCCAGCTTGATGACCTTGAATTCCAGCTCTTTGCCTTCCAGGTGCGTGGTGTCGCGCACTGGACGGACGTCAACCAGGGAACCTGGCAGGAACGCACGGATGCCGTTAACGTCGACAGTGAAGCCGCCTTTAACCTTACCGTTGATAACGCCCTTGACCACTTCCTCAGCTGCGAAAGCCGCTTCCAGAACGATCCAGCATTCAGCGCGCTTGGCTTTCTCACGGGACAGCTTGGTTTCGCCAAAGCCATCTTCAACCGAGTCCAGAGCAACGTGAACTTCGTCACCGACGTTGATGTTCAGCTCGCCAGCGTCGTTGTAGAACTGCTCCAGCGGGATGAGGGCTTCAGACTTCAGGCCAGCGTGAACGGTTACCCAGCGAGCCTGGTAGTCGATATCAACGATAACACCGGTGATGATGGAGCCTGTCTGAAGGTTCAGGGTTTTCAGGCTTTCTTCAAAGAGTTCCGCAAAGCTTTCGCTCATTTTAATTCCTGTTGATTGGGGCGAAGGATACGCCCGGCTCCACACCCCAGACGGTGTGGGTTAGTTTCATATAAAAGAAGACCGCAGGACTATGACTGGTCCCCTGCGGAGCTTCCTGGTCACCCGGCGATATCGCGAATGGCGATCTCGCTCATGATGCGTTGCAACACCTGATCGATGGACAACTCCGTGGAATCCAGCTGTATCGCATCGGCCGCCGGTTTTAGCGGGGCTACTGCGCGCTGGGTGTCACGCTCGTCGCGCGCACGGATCTCATCTAGCAGACTCGACAGACTAACATCCTCGCCCTTGCCCTTCAACTGCAAATATCGGCGGCGAGCCCGCTCCTCCGCACTGGCAGTGAGGAAAATCTTCAATGGCGCGTCCGGAAACACCACCGTTCCCATGTCCCGACCATCGGCCACCAGCCCCGGTGGTTCCTGGAATGCCCGCTGACGCTGCAGCAACGCTTCGCGCACCGCCGGTAGCGCGGCAACCTGCGAAGCGCCTGCACCCACGCTCTCGGTACGGATGACATCGCTGACTTCGTCGCCTTCCAGGATGATGCGCTGCAACTGGCCCTCGGTCGCGGCGATGAACTGCACATCCAGATGCGCCGCCAGGGCCTTGAGCAGTTCTTCGTTGGTCAGGTCCACGCCATGGTTGCTGGCCGCGAACGCCAGCAGTCGATACAACGCCCCCGAGTCGAGCAGGTTCCAGCCCAGTTGACGGGCCAGAATCCCGGCAACGGTGCCCTTGCCCGAGCCGCTAGGGCCATCGATGGTGATGACCGGTGTCTTGATCTTCACGACTGCGCCTCTTGTGCTACTCGAATACCGACCTGCGCACACAGCGCGAGGAAGTTCGGAAACGACGTCGCGACGTTGGCACAGTCGTGGATGCGGATCGGTGCGCTGGCACGCAAGGAAGCCACGCTGAATGCCATGGCAATACGGTGGTCGCCATGCCCATGAACCTCGCCGCCGCCGATCTGGCCGCCGTCGATGATGATGCCATCCGGAGTCGGCTCGCACTTGACCCCCAGCGCCAGCAGGCCATCAGCCATCACCTGGATACGGTCCGATTCCTTGACCCGCAGCTCTTCGGCGCCAGTCAATACGGTACGCCCTTCTGCACAGGCCGCCGCCACGAACAGCACCGGGAACTCGTCGATCGCCAGCGGAACCAGCGCTTCCGGAATCTCGATACCCTTGAGTTTAGCTGCTCTTACGCGCAGGTCCGCTACGGGTTCGCCACCGACTTCACGCTGGTTTTCCAAGGTGATATCAGCGCCCATCAGGCGCAGGATATCGATCACACCGGTACGGGTCGGGTTGATGCCGACGTGTTCGAGCACCAGTTCGGAGCCCTCGGCGATAGACGCTGCCACCAGGAAGAACGCGGACGAAGAGATATCGCCTGGCACTTCGATGTGGGTGGCCGTCAGCTTGCTACCGGACTCAACGGACGCCGTGGCCCCGTCGACCGTGACCGGGTAACCGAAACCGCGCAGCATGCGCTCGGTGTGATCGCGGGTCGGGGCGGGCTCGGTGACGGTGGTCTTGCCTTCGGCATAAAGACCGGCCAGCAGCAGGCAGGATTTCACCTGGGCGCTGGCCATCGGCATGGTATAGGTCAAGCCCTTGAGCTTGTTGCCGCCACGAATGGTCATCGGCGGACGCCCGTCGGCCGCCGTCTCGATGACCGCACCCATTTCCCGCAGTGGATTGGCCACGCGATTCATCGGACGCTTGGACAACGAAGCGTCGCCGGTCAGGACACTGTCGAAGTCCTGGGCGGCCAGCAGGCCGGACAACAGGCGCATCGAGGTACCCGAGTTGCCTAGGTAGATCGGTCCAGGGGCAGGCTTGAGACCATGCAGGCCGACCCCATGGATGGTCACGCGGCCATGGTGCGGGCCTTCGATGACCACACCCATGTCGCGAAATGCCTGCAATGTCGCCAGGGCGTCTTCGCCTTCGAGGAAGCCTTCCACCTCGGTCACGCCTTCAGCCAGGGAGCCGAGCATGATCGAGCGGTGGGAAATCGATTTATCGCCCGGTACACGAATACGCCCACTCAGGGAGCCACCAGGTTGTGCCAGGAAAATCAGATCGTTGGAATTCATAGCGTCCACATAGGCCCGACGGGCCAGGATTTTACTGAAATGCTCGCGGGCCACCCTGGCGCGTGTGAAAACGCCCAGCAATTGGTGCCCGTCCCCTGCATCGACCGCGTCGCGCAAGGCGTCGAGATCGCTGCGAAATGTATCGAGTGTGCGCAGGACAGCTTCGCGATTGGCGAGGAAGATGTCGTGCCACATGACCGGGTCGCTACCAGCGATTCTCGTGAAATCGCGGAAACCGCCGGCAGCGTAACGGAAGATCTCGAGATTTTCATTGCGTTTGGCCAATGAATCCACCAGACCGAACGCCAACAGGTGCGGCAGATGGCTGGTAGCGGCCAGGACTTCATCATGCCGTCCGACCTGCATGTGCTCGACATCGGCCCCCAGCTCACGCCACAAACGGTCCACCACCGCCAGCGCAGCCGGATCGGTTTGCTCCAGCGGCGTCAGAATCACCTTGTGGCGGCGAAACAGTTCGGCGTTGGAAGCTTCAACGCCGCTCTGCTCGGAACCGGCAATCGGGTGACCGGGCACGAACCGTGCCGGCATCCCACCGAAAGCCTCGGTGGCCGCCCGCACGACGTTACCCTTGGCGCTGCCGACATCGGTCAGGATCGCCTCGCCCAGGTCCATGGTCGCCAGGCGCGCCAGCAATTTCTCCATGGCCAGGATCGGCACCGCCAGCTGGATGACATCGGCCCCCTGGCAAGCAGCGGCCAGGTCAACCTCGCAACGATCGACCACACCAAGCTCCACCGCCAGCTTGCGCGATTGCGGGTCCAGGTCGACACCGACCACCTCACGACACAGACCGCTCTCGCGCAGCCCCTTGGCGAACGAACCACCGATCAGCCCCAGGCCGATCACCACCAGGCGACCGATCATAGGCACGACAGGTTGCAACGCAGTGACATCAACCACAAGCCAGGACCTTGCTCAACGCCTCTAGGAAACGGCTGTTTTCCGCCGGCAAGCCAATGGTGACGCGCAGATGGTTCGGCAGGCCGTAGTTAGCCACCGGACGCACGATCACTCCTTCACGCAGCAACTCCTGGAACACCGGCGCGGCAACGCGCCCCAGGTCGACACAGATAAAGTTGCCCTTTGAGGGAATCCAGCCCAGGCCCAGTTCACGGAAGCCGGCTTCCAACTGCTGCATGCCGGCCTCGTTCAGGCGGCGACCCTGCTCGAGGTACTCCTCATCCTGGAGCGCGGCGCATGCGGCAGCCAGGGCAAAACTGTTGACGTTGAACGGCTGGCGTACGCGGTTAAGCACATCGGCCACCACGGCAGTGGACAGGCCATAGCCGACCCGCAGCGACGCCAGGCCGTAGGCCTTGGAGAACGTGCGCGAGACCAGCAGGTTTGGGTAGGCCGCGAGGAAATCCAGGCCATCGGGCAGTTCGCTCCCCTCGGCATACTCGATGTATGCCTCGTCCAGCACCACCAGTACATGCTCAGGAACGTCCTGCAGGAAGTCGTCCAATGCCTGGGCGTCGAACCAGGTGCCGGTCGGATTGTTCGGGTTGGCGATGAAGACCACCCGGGTATTGGCATCGATGGCAGCCAGCATCGCCGGCAGATCGTGTCCGAAATCCTTGGCCGGCACCGCATGCGCATCGGCACCCACGGCCTGGGTCGCGATCGGGTAGACCGCGAACGCGTGCTCGCTGAACACGGCATTGAGGCCCGGCGCGAGGTAGGCGCGCGCCACCAGCTCGAGAATGTCGTTGGAACCGTTGCCCAGGGTCACCTGGCTCAATTCAACGCCACAGCGCTCGGCCAGCAGGCTCTTGAGGGCATAACCGTTGCCATCGGGATAACGGGTCAGATCGGCCAGTTCATCGCGAATTGCCGCCAGCGCCTTGGGGCTCGCGCCCAGGGGGTTTTCATTGCTCGCCAGCTTGACGATGCGGGTCGGATCCAGATTCAGCTCGCGGGCCAGTTCGTCCACAGGCTTGCCCGGAACGTAAGGCGAAAGTTGTTGCACGCCTGGCTGAGCCAGGGCGAGGAAGTTGCCACTCATTTGCTATCCGCCCTTAAAGAACTGCCTTGGGGTAGGAACCCAGCACCTTGAGTGCCACTGCTTCCTGACTGATTTTCTCCAGCACACCTTTTACCAGCGGATCGCGGTGATGGCCGACGAAATCGATGAAAAACACGTAGGTCCATTTACCGCTGCGCGAAGGACGGGTCTCGATCCGGGTCAGGTCGATACCGTTGTCGTGGAATGGCACCAGCAATTCATGGAGTGCACCGGGCTTGTTGCTCATGGAGACGATGATCGACGTCTTGTCGTCGCCAGTCGGAGGAACCTCCTGATTGCCGATCATCAGGAATCGCGTGGAGTTGTCCGGGCGATCCTCGATTTTCTCCGCCAGACGGGTCAAGCCGTAGAGACCGGCCGCCATGTCTCCGGCGATGGCCGCCGAGTTCCACTCGCCCTTGACCCGCTTGGCCGCTTCGGCGTTGCTCGATACCGCCACGCGCTCGACATTCGGGTAATGGGCATCCAGCCACTTGCGGCACTGGGCCAGGGACTGGGCATGGGAATAGATCCGGCTGATGCTGTCGGTCTTGGTGTTTTCCCCCACCAGCAGATGGTGGTGGATGCGCAACTCCACTTCGCCACAGATCACCATGTCGTGCTCGAGGAAGCTGTCCAGCGTGTGGTTGACCGCGCCTTCGGTGGAGTTTTCCACCGGAACCACGCCAAAATTCACCGCGCCGGCCGCTACTTCACGGAAGACTTCGTCGATGGCCGCCATCGGCTTGCTGATGACGGCATGGCCGAAGTGCTTCATGGCGGCGGCCTGGGTGAAGGTACCTTCCGGCCCCAGGTAGGCGACTTTCAACGGCTGCTCGAGTGCCAGGCACGAGGACATGATTTCACGGAACAACCGCGCCATCTCTTCGTTGCCCAAGGGTCCCTTGTTGCGCTCCATGACCCGCTTGAGCACCTGAGCCTCACGCTCGGGACGATAGAACACCGGCGTTTCGCCCTCGGCCAGGGAGGCCATCTTCACGCGAGCGACTTCCTGGGCGCAGCGTGCTCGCTCGCTGATCAACTCCAGGACTTTTTCGTCCAGGGCATCGATGCGCAGGCGCAGCGCCTTGAGTTCCTGTTCTGACATCAGCCGTGTTCCTTCTCGAACTCTGCCATGTAGGCCACCAGTGCATTGACGGCATGGATGTCCACGGCGTTATAGATGGAGGCACGCATGCCACCCACGGAGCGGTGGCCCTTGAGGTTCAACAGGCCGCGTTCTTCGGCGCCTGCCAGGAACGGTTTGTCGAGACGATCGTCGGCCAGGCGGAACGGAACGTTCATCCACGAGCGATCGGTCTTGTTGATCGGGTTGCTGTACAGGTCACTGGCATCGATGAAGTCGTAGAGCGTGCGTTGCTTCACTTCGTTGAGCTTGCCGATGGCTTCGACCCCGCCCTGCTCCTTCAGCCATTCGAACACCAGGCCGGACAGGTACCAGGCCAGGGTCGGGGGGGTGTTGTACATGGAGCCGTTGTCGGCCGCGACCTTGTAGTCGAGCATGGTCGGGCACAGGGCGCGGGCGCGCCCCAGCAGGTCTTCACGAATGATGCTGACCAGGATGCCGCTCGGACCGATGTTCTTCTGGGCACCGGCGTAGATCATGCCGAACCGGGAGATATCCACAGGACGCGAGAGAATATCCGACGACATGTCGGCGACCAGCGGGACATCGCCGGTTTCCGGGATCCAGTTGAACTCCAGGCCGCCGATGGTCTCATTCGGTGCGTAGTGAACGTAAGCGGCGTCCTTGGACAGGTTCCACTCGTTCTGCCCGGGAATGGCGAAGTAATCGTAGGGCTTGGCGCTGGCCGCAACGTTCACGTGACCATAACGCGAGGCTTCTTCGATGGCTTTCTGCGACCAGATACCGGTATCGATGTAGTCGGCCTTGCCGCTTTCCGGCAGCAGGTTCAGCGGAACCTGGGCGAACTGCTGGCTGGCACCGCCCTGGAGGAACAGCACCTTGTAGTTGGACGGGATGTTCAGCAGATCACGCAGGTCCTGCTCGGCCTTGGTGGCAATGGACACGAACTCATCGCTGCGATGGCTCATTTCCATGACAGACAGGCCCTTGCCATGCCAGTCGAGAAGTTCACCCTGGGCGCGCTTCAGGACCGCTTCAGGAAGCGCCGCCGGGCCGGCACAGAAGTTATAGGCTCTCTTGCTCACATCCAATCTCGCTCTGATCTGGTGGTCACTTAAATCTTTTGGTCTGCACGGAATCGTCCCCGTGCCCTGCATGGGGTGCATCCAATGACGCTCGGCGCCATGGGGCGCTGAGCATGGGAGCGATCCTGTGCAGCATCACAAACAACAAGGGGGCGAATCTTCATCCGCCCCCTGCGTGTCCGCTTAGTCCTGCGGTTCTTCTTCGTCTGCGGCGGCATCGAGCGACTGGTCGTCGGCCATGTCGTCGACATTGGCGCCAAGGGTGCCGTCGAACGCCATGTCTTCCTCGCCTTCCTGCTCCGCGCCTTCGACTTCCGAAGGCTCCTGCACCCGCTCAAGCCCGACCAGCGTCTCGTCGTTGGCCAGCTTGATCAGTGTCACGCCCTGGGTGTTACGACCCAGGCTGGAGACTTCGTCGACCCGCGTACGGACCAGGGTGCCCTGGTCGGAAATCAGCATGATCTCTTCGCCATCGAGCACTTGCACCGCGCCGACCAATCGGCCGTTACGCTCGTTGCTGACCATGGCGATCACGCCCTGGCCGCCACGCTTGTACTCCGGGAACTCGCTGATGGCGGTGCGCTTGCCGTAGCCACGCTCGGAAGCAGTAAGGATCTGACTGCCCTCTTCCGGGATCAGCATGGAGATCAGCTTCTGCCCTTCCGGCAGGCGCATGCCGCGTACACCGCGGGCGGTACGGCCCATGGCACGGACATCGGACTCCTTGAAGCGGGTCACCTTGCCGCCGTCGGAAAACAGCATGACTTCACGCTCGCCGTCGGTGATGGCCGCGGAGATCAGCACATCGCCCTCGTCCAGTTCCAGAGCGATCAGGCCCACGCTGCGCTGGCGACTGAACGATTCCAGCGGGGTCTTCTTCACGGTGCCGTTGGCAGTCGCCATGAAGATATAGTGACCTTCGGTGTACTCCTCCACCGGCAGCATGGTGGTGATGTATTCGCCATCATCCAGCGGCAGCAGGTTGACCAGCGGACGACCGCGCGCGGCACGGGACGCCTCGGGGATTTCATAAGTCTTGAGCCAGTAGACCTTGCCTTTGCTGGAGAACAGCAGCAGCGTGGTATGGCTGTTGGCAACCAGCAGGTGAGCGATGTAGTCCTCGTCCTTGACGCCGGTAGCCGATTTGCCTTTGCCGCCGCGACGCTGGGCCTGGTAGGCGGCCAGAGGCTGGGTCTTGGCGTAGCCGCCATGGGAAATGGTCACCACGCGATCTTCTTCCGGGATCATGTCACCCAGGGTCAGGTCCAGGCGCGCATCGAGGATCTCGGTGCGGCGTACGTCGCCGTACTCGGCGCGGATCACTTCCAGCTCTTCGCGGATCACTTCCATCAGGCGCGTGGCGCTGTTGAGGATGCGGATCAGCTCGCCGATCTGGTTGAGGATCTCCTGGTACTCGGCCAGCAGCTTCTCGTGCTCCAGGCCGGTCAGGCGGTGCAGGCGCAGTTCCAGGATGGCTTGCGCCTGCTCCGGGGACAGGAAGTACTTGCCGTCGCGCAGGCCATACTGCGGATCGAGGTTCTCCGGCCGGCACGAGTCGGCGCCGGCGCGTTCCACCATGGTCATTACCGCGCTCGATTCCCAAGGCGTGCTGACCAGCGCTTCCTTGGCTTCCGACGGTGTCGGCGAAGCCTTGATCAGGGCGATGACCGGGTCGATGTTCGACAGGGCGACAGCCTGGCCTTCGAGGATATGTCCACGCTCGCGGGCCTTGCGCAGCTCGAATACGGTGCGGCGGGTCACCACTTCGCGACGATGGCGCACGAAGGCTTCCAGCAGGTCCTTGAGGTTCAGGATCCGCGGACGACCGTCGATCAGCGCAACGATGTTGATGCCGAACACACTCTGCAACTGGGTCTGGGCGTAGAGGTTGTTGAGGATCACCTCGGGCACTTCGCCACGGCGCAACTCGATCACGACACGCATGCCGTCCTTGTCGGACTCGTCGCGCAGCTCGGTGATACCTTCGAGCTTCTTCTCTTTCACCAGCTCGGCGATCTTCTCGATCAGTCGAGCCTTGTTCAGTTGGTACGGGAGCTCGGTGATGACGATCTGCTGGCGGCCGCCGACCTTGTCGATGTCTTCGACGGTGGAACGGGCGCGCATGTAAATGCGGCCTCGACCGGTGCGATAGGCCTCGATGATACCGGCACGACCGTTGATGATCGCGGCGGTCGGGAAGTCCGGGCCGGGAATGTACTGCATCAGTTCATCGACGGTGAGTTCGGGATTGTCGATGAGAGCCAGGCAACCGTCGATGACTTCACCGAGGTTGTGCGGCGGGATGTTGGTCGCCATGCCCACGGCGATACCGCTGGAGCCGTTGACCAGCAGGTTCGGGATACGGGTCGGCATGACCGCCGGGATCATTTCGGTGCCGTCGTAGTTCGGCACCCAGTCCACGGTTTCCTTGTGCAGGTCGGCCAGCAGCTCGTGGGCCAGCTTGGTCATGCGCACTTCGGTGTATCGCATGGCCGCGGCGTTGTCCCCGTCCACGGAACCGAAGTTGCCCTGGCCGTCTACCAGCAGGTAGCGCAGGGAAAACGGCTGTGCCATCCGCACGATGGTGTCGTACACGGCAGTGTCGCCGTGGGGGTGATACTTACCGATCACGTCACCGACGACACGGGCGGATTTCTTGTACGGCTTGTTGAAGTCGTTGCCCAGCTCGCTCATTGCGTACAGCACGCGCCGATGCACGGGCTTCAAGCCATCGCGCGCATCCGGCAGTGCCCGCCCGACGATTACGCTCATCGCATAGTCGAGGTAGGACTGTTTCAGCTCGTCTTCGATATTGACCGGGAGGATTTCTTTGGCCAGTTCGCCCATGAGAAGCCTGATTCCTTTTTCTGGTGAAACTTCGTCACGCCCGGATGAGGCGAACGAAGCTCGCCGCTGCCGACCAGGTGCCGTGCAGCGACTTACGACAAATCAACGAGTTATGCCATGGATCTGCGCAGTAAAGACTGCCTCGCGAGGCAGCCCTGGAAACCGCCGGATGTTATCACAAGAGCCGCCACGCACCTATCCCCCTGATGCGCATGGTGTGTAGTTAGTTGACCGGTGACAGGCTGATACGGAAGCAGAGGGGCTTAGAAGCGCGGCGACTGAAGAATTTGCGCTCGAATGCAAGAAGATTTACCGGTTTCAGGAGCTTCTTCGCGAACAGGCTCGCGCCCACACGAGTGTTTTGCATGCCCAGGGTTCTTGGCACGACAAGATTGCATGCGCAAGCGAGCCAGCTCGAAGACGATGCGCCTGATAGAAACTGTCTCAATGCAGCCGCTTGCGGCACATCAACTGCGCCAGTTTCGCGGTGTCAGGGCGTTCGACGATACCCTTTTCGGTGACGATGGCATCGATCAGGTCCGCCGGCGTCACGTCGAATACCGGGTTGAAGGCGTCCGCATCCGCGCCCACCCGCTTGCCGCCGACTTCCAGCAGCTCGCGCCCGTCACGCTCTTCGAGCGGGATATCGTCGCCACTGGCCAGGCTCATGTCGATGGTCGAACTCGGCGCCACCACCATGAAACGCACGCCGTGGTGCATGGCACAGACCGCCAGCTGATAGGTCCCGATCTTGTTGGCCACGTCGCCGTTGGCGGTGATGCGGTCGGCACCGACGATCACCCAGGTCACGCCCTTGGTCTTCATGATGTGGGCTGCGGCAGAATCGGCGTTGACGGTCACCGGGATGCCTTCGTTGGCCAATTCCCAGGCGGTCAGGCGCGAGCCCTGCAACCATGGACGGGTTTCGTCGGCGTAGACGCGCTCGACCATGCCCTCCAGGAACGCGCCACGGATCACGCCCAGCGCCGTACCGAAGCCTCCGGTGGCCAGGGCACCGGTATTGCAATGGGTCAGGATGGCCTGGGCATTGCCCTGGTGCCTGCGAATCAGGTCGACGCCGAGCTGGGCCATGGTCAGGTTGGCTTCGCGATCACTTTCGTGGATGGCGATGGCTTCGGCCTCGAGGGCCGCCAGCGGCTCGACATGATCCTTCAAGCGCACCAGCCGGTCGCGCATCCGATCCAGGGCCCAGAACAGGTTTACCGCCGTCGGCCGGGATTCGGCCAACAGTGCCAGGTCGGCCTCCAGCGCGGCCCGCCAGTCGCCGCCTTCGGCAAACCTCGCCCGGGCGGCCAGTACGACGCCATAGGCCGCACTGATGCCGATGGCCGGTGCGCCGCGTACCACCATCGAACGAATGGCTTCGGCCACGCCGGCCGCGCTGTCATAGGCGATCCAGTTTTCCTCGAACGGCAAAACACGCTGATCGAGCAGGTACAGGTAACCATTGCGCCAGTCGATGGCCTTCACCTTCTCCGCTGCCAACAGACGATCGCGCATCCCTCACCCCGCACTCATGAACAAAAGCCGTCGATTATAGCGATCCCTCCGCGAAGACGCTCGGGTATACTTCGCCATCCTTTATATCCGATGGAACCGATCCACGATGCCCAGGACTGCCGTTGCGCTCGACTTATTATTGCTGCCGACCTGGTTGGTGCCTGTCGAACCCGCCGGTGTGGTACTCCAGGACCATGGCCTGGGCATTCGCGACGGTTGCATCGTTTTCATCGGTCCACGGGCAGAAGCCCTCAAGTGCGACGCCGCCCAGGTCCGCGAACTGCCGGGCATGCTGCTCAGCCCGGGGCTGATCAACGCCCACGGCCATGCGGCGATGACGCTGTTCCGCGGTCTGGCCGACGATCTGCCGCTGATGACATGGCTCGAGCAGCACATCTGGCCGGCCGAAGGCAAATGGGTCGATGAGGATTTCGTCCGCGATGGCACCGACCTGGCCATTGCCGAACAGGTCAAGGGCGGCATCACCTGCTTCTCTGACATGTATTTCTACCCCAAGGTTGCCAGCGAGCGCGTCCACAACAGCGGCATCCGCGCCCAAATCGCCATTCCTGTCCTCGATTTCCCGATTCCCGGTGCGGCCAGCGCCGACGAAGCCATTCGTCAGGGCATCGAATTGTTTGGCGACCTCAAGCATCATCCGCGAATCAAAGTCGCATTCGGACCCCATGCGCCTTACACCGTAGGCGACGAAAACCTGGAGAAAATCCGTGTGATTGCCGAGGAACTGGATGCGGCGATTCATATGCACGTCCACGAAACCGCATTCGAAGTGCAGCAGGCCGTGGATAAAACCGCCGAACGCCCCATGGCTCGCCTGGGCCGGCTGGGTCTTCTGGGCCCGCGCTTCCAGGCCGTGCACATGACACAGATCAGCGATGAAGACCTCGCCTTACTGGTAGAAAGCAACTGCAGCGTCATCCATTGTCCGGAATCGAACCTTAAGCTGGCCAGCGGCTTCTGCCCGGTGGAGCGCCTGTGGCAGGCCGGCGTCAATGTAGCGATCGGCACCGACGGCGCAGCCAGCAACAACGACCTGGACCTGCTGGGCGAAACCCGCACCGCGGCACTGTTGGCCAAGGCTGTTTCCGGCTCTGCCATGGCCCTGGACGCCCACCGCGCGTTGCGCATGGCCACGCTCAATGGCGCCCGGGCGCTGGGCATAGAGGCCATAGTCGGCTCGCTGGAGCTCGGCAAGGCTGCGGACCTGGTGGCCTTTGACCTGTCAGGCCTGGCTCAGCAACCGGTCTACGACCCGGTTTCACAACTGATCTATGCCACAGGCCGCGATCGCGTGAAACACCTGTGGGTGGCTGGCAAGCCTTTATTGGAGGACGGCCGGTTGACCCGCCTGGATGAAACGCAACTGATCGCCACGGCGCAGGCCTGGGGACGGCGCATCAGCGGCCATGACCAATGACCATGCCCCTTGAGCCATCGCTCGGGGCCCTGATTCTTTCAAAGTTTTTTCGAGGATTTGCACATGAGTAACGTCGACCACGCCGAAATCGCCAAGTTCGAGGCCCTCGCCCATCGCTGGTGGGATCGTGAAAGCGAGTTCAAGCCACTGCACGATATCAACCCGCTGCGGGTCAACTGGATTGACGAACGTGTCGGCCTGGCCGGCAAGAAGGTACTCGATGTCGGCTGCGGCGGCGGTATCCTCAGTGAAGCCATGGCCCTGCGCGGGGCAACCGTGACGGGCATCGACATGGGCGAGGCGCCGCTGGCCGTGGCGCAATTGCATCAACTGGAATCCGGTGTCAACGTGGAGTACCGGCAGACCACCGCCGAAGCCCTGGCCGAGGAAATGCCCGAGCAGTTCGATGTGGTCACCTGCCTGGAAATGCTCGAGCACGTGCCCGACCCGTCCTCGGTCATCCGGGCCTGCATGCGCATGGTCAAACCCGGCGGCCAGGTATTCTTCTCCACCATCAACCGCAACCCAAAGGCGTATCTGTTCGCCATCATCGGCGCCGAATACATCATGAAGCTGCTGCCGCGCGGCACCCACGACTTCAAGAAATTCATCCGCCCCTCCGAACTGGGTGCCTGGAGCCGCATGGCCGGGCTGACCGTCAAGGACATCATCGGCCTGACCTACAACCCGCTCACCAAGCACTACAAGCTGTCTTCGGACGTTGACGTCAACTACATGATCCAGACCCTGCGCGAGGAGTGAGTCGATGCGTCTCAAGGCAGTTCTTTTCGACATGGATGGCACGCTGCTCGACACGGCACCGGACTTCATCGCCATCTGCCAGGCCATGCGCGCCGACCGTGGCTTGCCACCGATGAACACCCAGCACATCCGCGACGAGATTTCCGGAGGGGCACGGGCTATGGTGGCAGTGACGTTTTCCATGGACCCTGAATCGCCGGGGTTCGAGGAGCTGCGCCAGGAATTCCTAGACCGCTACCTCAAGGGCTGCGCGATCCACAGCCATCTGTTCGACGGCATGGCCGAGGTGCTGGCCGACATCGAAGCCGCCAATCTGGTCTGGGGCGTGGTCACCAACAAGCCGGTGCGTTTCGCCGAGCCGATCATGCAGCAGCTGGGGCTGGCCGAGCGCTCGAAGGTGCTGATCTGCCCCGATCATGTGAAGAACAGCAAGCCCGACCCGGAGCCGTTGATCCTGGCGTGCAAGATGCTCGACCTGGACCCGGCCACCGTCCTGTTCATAGGCGACGACCTGCGGGACATCGAGTCCGGCCGCAATGCCGGCACCAGGACCTGTGCGGTGACCTACGGCTACATCCACCCGGACGACAACCCCAGGCATTGGGGGGCGGACGTGGTGATCGATCACCCTTCGGCACTACGTGAAGTGCTGGATAACGCGTTGTGCAGTTGCTGAGCTGAACGTCGCAGTCGTGGCGAGGGGATTCATCCCCGCTGGGGCGCGAAGCGCCTCCCATCACGCGCTCAGAAAGCCTGGATGCCGACGGCATGAAAACAGGGCTGCATCGCAGCTCAACGGGGATGAGTCCCCTCGCCACAACAATGCATCACCACGCATCGTTTTGTTTCGTGAGGTTCTTTATGTTTGATTACACCGCCCGCCCCGACCTGCTCGAAGGCCGGGTCATCCTCGTGACCGGGGCCGGTCGTGGCATCGGCGCCGCTGCTGCCAAGGCCTACGCCGCCCACGGTGCCACGGTGCTGCTGCTGGGCAAGACCGAAGCCAACCTGACCCAGGTCTATGATGAAATCGAAGCCGCCGGTCACCCACAAGCGGCCGTGATTCCGTTCAACCTGGAAACCGCCCTGCCCCATCAGTACGACGAACTGGCAGCCATGATCGAAACCGAGTTCGGTCACCTGGACGGCCTGCTGCACAACGCTTCGATCATCGGTCCGCGCACACCGCTGGAGCAGCTGTCGGGCGAAAACTTCATGCGGGTGATGCACGTGAACGTCAACGCCATGTTCATGCTCACCAGCACCTTGCTGCCTCTGCTCAAGCTGTCCAGGGATGCCTCCGTGGTGTTCACCTCCAGCAGCGTCGGACGCAAGGGCCGCGCGTACTGGGGGGCCTACGGTGTGTCCAAGTTCGCCACCGAGGGGCTGATGCAGACCCTGGCCGACGAGGTCGATACTGTCGCGGCAGTGCGGGCCAACAGCATCAACCCGGGGGCCACCCGCACCAGCATGCGCGCCCAGGCCTATCCGGGGGAAAATCCGCTCAATAACCCGACGCCTGAAGAGATCATGCCGGTCTACCTGTACTTGATGGGCCCGGACAGCACGGGTGTCAACGGCCAGGCCTTCAACGCCCAGTAACACCTCCACTTCACGTCGCGGCGGTTTACCGTCGCGGCGCTGCCGCGTGCAATGCCAAGCCAGGCGAATCGCCAGACCTCCGTCGCTCGACGCCTGCATCATGCCCGCATCTACATTTCACCCCGTTGATTTTCCAAGCGTTTTTTCCGTATTGAACGGACTGGCACGAGTTTCGCTCTAAATACCCTCAAACACGCCATGTCCGGCGGGTGACAGGCATTGAGGCGAGACCTGCAGCCATACAGGGAAAGCAGACTAGACTCAACTCAGTGCCTTACGGGATTGATGGACCAGTACGATACGCAGCCTGGCGCTGCCTCGCCCACCCTGTCGGGACAGATTTTGCAGGGGCTTACGCCATATGAAAACGCCCACCCAGACCAATACGATTGACTTCGACAGCGCCAAATTGCAGCGCCTGGGACTCGGCCAGCCGTCACCCTTGGCGACACGGTCCGTCACGCTCCAGCAACTGCGCCAACAACTGGGCCAGCAATTGCAGACGAGCCTGGAGCCGCAGCGGGTCCTGGGCCTGTTCTTCCGTGAAGTCCAGCGGCTGGTGCCATTGGATGCACTGGCCTACCAGCACAAGCCCAGCGACCTGCGCATGGAGTTCGGCCAGCGTGGGCACCACGTGCTCAGCTACAACTTGAGTCATGAAGGCGAAGATCTGGGCGAGCTGATATTCCGGCGCAATCAGCGCTTTACCGACCCCGAGCAACACGACCTCGAGTCCGTGATGTCGACGCTGCTGTTTCCGTTGCGCAACGCCCTGCTCTACCGCGTAGCGACCCAGAGCGCCCTGCGCGATCCCTTGACCGGCACCGGCAACCGCATCGCCATGGACCAGACCCTGGAGCGGGAAATCGACATGTCCCGGCGCCATATGCAGCCGCTGTCGCTGTTGATGCTCGACATCGATCATTTCAAGCGCATCAACGACACCCACGGCCATGGCGTCGGCGATGAAGTACTCAGGACCGTCGCCGAGTCGATCAAGCAGCAATTGCGCAACGTGGACATGGTGTTCAGGTTCGGTGGCGAGGAATTCCTGATCCTGCTTTCCAATACCAGCCGGGAAGCAGCGGCCATGGTCGGCGAACGGCTGCGGTATGCCGCTCAGGTGCAGGATTATTTCGTGGCGGGAACGAGGATCGAGCTGACGGTCAGCCTCGGCTGTGCAACGCTGCTGCCGGGCGAGTCCGCCGAAAGCCTGTTGCGACGGGTCGACAGTGCACTGTATGTGGCCAAGCGCGAGGGGCGGAACCGGCTGGCGATGGCGGGTTGAAAGGCCGCCGGGGAACGACACTCGCTGCGGGCCCTGGCCGTCAACCTCCCCGTTGACGGCCAGGGCCCCTTACGGGCGATCAGCTCCCGGCCAGCGCCAGGCGCTCACGGGTGGAGGAGACTTTTTCCTGCTCCAGTTGCATGCAACGCTCCAGGAACAGATACATGTAGTCATAGCTCTTGCAAATGGCCTGGCGCAGCTCGGCCTGCAAGGCCCTGCTCGGGTTCATGCCCCCTAGCGTGCAGATGATCTCCAGGGCTTCCCAAGGGTGGGCATCGTCGTACTGCGCATGCATCTTCAGCCATTTCATGGCGCGCTTGCGTTCTTCCTCGGGGAAGGCCGCGGCATAGACGCCGCTGGAACATACCAGCGCCGACCACTCACCGGTGGCCCCTTCGATCGCATAGTTGGTCGCCGCGATGGCCACTATCAGCGAATCGGACGAGCTGGTGTGCCAGCACCAGTGACTCAAGGCATGCAGTTCGGGGGGCACCTGCTGGGCTTGCAGGTCTTCCAGCGTGACGCCATGGGCCGCACTCCAGTTCACCCAGTAGTCGGCATGGTTGAGTTCGACACGAATGTTGCGCATCAGCCAACGACGGGCCATGTCCTCGCCAGGGTGGCGGGCAAAGCGGGTCTTGGTAAGGTTCTGCGCCATGTACAAGGCGAACTGTTCGACGACCGGCCAACCACCGATGAGGTAGTGGCGCATGGTCCTGGCGCTGAGCTTGTTATCACGCATGCGTTGATACAGCTCGTGTTCGACAACCCGGCGCTTGCTCTCGCTGCAATCGATAATGAGCTGTTGTGCCCATTTCGGATAGCTGGTGGCGTCCATGAGCGGGCCTGTTCGGTTGAATGTGTCGATCACTGTCGGGCTCCTTTTGATTGTGATTTTTTACGGATCAACAAGAGGCTCAGCGGAACGTGCCGGGGGCCTTGAATAACAACGGCTGGGGCCGGGCCGGCCTACATTGCAACGTATCACAGGTAAACAATTGCGGGCGCTCGATTACATACCCTTGAGCGTAATCCACGCCAATCTCCAGCAGTGCCTGCTCGATCTGGGCAGTCTCAACGAACTCGGCAATCGTGCGCTTACCCATGACGTGGCCGATGTGATTGATCACTTCGACCATTGCACGGTTAATCGGGTCGTCCAGCATATCCTTTACGAAACTCCCGTCGATCTTCAGGAAGTCTACAGGTAAATGTTTCAAGTAAGCGAACGAAGACATTCCGGCACAAAAGTCATCCAGAGAGAAATAACAACCCAACCCCTTGAGTTCATTGATAAAGCGGATCGCACTACCCAAATTCGAAATAGCGCTGGTCTCGGTTATTTCAAAACAAATCATTTCTGGCGGGACTGAATAAGCCGCGAATTGTTTACGCAGGAAATCAAGGAATGCCTGATCTCCGATAGTAGTGCCTGACAGATTTATCGCACACATGGCCATGGGGCCTTGGGGCGACTCATTCAGGCACTGGCGAATGATCCTGAAGACGTTTTCCACCACCCAACGGTCCAGGGAAGTCATCAGGCCGTAACGCTCGGCGGCCGGTATGAAGCTGTCCGGCAGGATCATCCGCCCGGCTTCGTCATGCAGGCGCAACAGGATCTCGATATGTCCACCACCGTGTTCCCCCGGCCCCAGCGCGGCGATTTCCTGGGCATAGAGACAGAAACGGTTTTCCTCCAGAGCCATGTGCAGGCGCTGGACCCAGGCCATTTCGCCGAAGCGCAGGGACAGTTCCGAATCGTCGGCGTGATAGACCTGAACCCGGTTGCGGCCCTTCTCCTTGGCCATGTAGCAGGCCATGTCCGCGGCACGCAGGGACGCCTCCAGCGTCGTCGGGTTCTGGGCGATATGCACCAGCCCGATGCTCACGGTGGTCACGAATGGCCGGCCCTTCCAGACGAAGTGCAGGTTCTGCACGGTCTGGCGCAGTCCTTCGGCGATCTTCTCCGCAGCGTCCGGCGCGCAGTTCTCCAGCAGGATCCCGAATTCATCCCCACCCAGACGGGCCAATGTATCGTTTTCCCGCAGCCCCGATTGCAGCAAGGCACAGATATGACGAAGCAGCTCGTCGCCTGCCGCATGGCCACAAGTGTCGTTGACCAGCTTGAACTGATCCAGGTCCAGGAACATCAAGGCATGCCGCCCGGACTGGCGCGTCAGGTTATGCAAGGCCTGTTCGAGGCGATATTCGAACTCCCGGCGGTTCGCCAGGCCAGTCAAGGCGTCGTGGGTGGCCTGCCAGGACAGGTTGGCGATGTACTGACGCTCCTGGGTCATGTCGTGCAGGACCAGCACGGCGCCGCTGACCTTGCCGGCATGGCGGATTGGCGCCCCTACGAGCGTTACCGAAACGGTACTGCCATCCAGCCGCTGGATCAGTTTGGAATGCTCGCTGCCCCCGCCGAGCCGCCCGCTGAGGATGTGCTCGATCAGGGTCAGGCCTTCGGTCTGGGCGTTGTCGTCCAGCAGATTGAACAGCGCGGCCAGGGGCAGCCCGGTGGCGTGCTCGGCTTTCCAATGGGTCATCGCCTCGGCCGCGGGATTCATATAGGCAATGGCGCCCTCGACATCGGTAGTGATGACCCCGTCGCCGATGGATTGCAGGGTGATCTGTGCCCGTTCCTTCTCCACTTGCAGCGCATTGGCGAAAACCTGCCGCTGGGCCAGCAGTTTGTGGGTGCGCAACAACGCCAGGACAATCAGCCCCAGGGCGGTGGCGAAGTTGGTCACCAACAGCAGGCGCAGGATAAAGCGCGACCCCTCCCCCAAGGCGTCGCTGAACGCCTTGGCAGCCGGGGTGACGGAATCGTTGATGGCAAAGATTCGTGCCTTCCAGCCGCGGATATCGATGTCCGTGGCCTTGCCCTGGGAAATGCTCTCGTGCATCTGCCGGGCGACGTTGTTCAGTTCTATCAGGTAACTGTCACCCACCGTCCAGAGGTCGATGGCTTCTTCCAGGTAACTGAAGTGGCGAAAATTCAGGTAGAGCCAGATCAGGCTGGAGACGTCGTCCGGGTGATTGCCTCCCTTGAGAATGCCTGTCCGCGCCGCCTCCAGGTCCGGTGGCTGGCGATCCAGCGCCACCCGCAGTTCATGCCCGCCTTCGGGCACGGCGATGGCCAGCTGGTATTTGCGGAAAATCGCCTCGTCGCGGCTGTCGGCGTAGAGGTTCAGGTAATAGATCGCGTCTTTCTGCCCCTTGGACCAGAGGCTTTCCCCGGCCACATAACCACGAACCGCCGACAATACGTAAAGACTGACGCCCCCCAGCAAGGCCTGAAACAGAACAACGGCGATAAAAGGCCATACGATGCCCAACAACCGGGGAGTTCCGAGAGTCCGCGCTTGATTCATGAGGTCCCTGTATAGGCTCGTCGACCAGCCTAAAGACCGATCATTCCAACAAGACTAGGAGGCGCAGCAGTTCCTCGCAAGAGGCCGGACATCATTTAACGTCCCCGTCTCTCGAATGCGTGAAATCTCGTCGATGCCTGTCACAGGCACTAACCGGAAAAGTTAGAAAACACCGGGGCGCCATATATATCTACCACCACTGTTTTTCCCTGATTGATGGGATAGGGGACTGCTCCGGCCGGCACTTTTGAAGTGGGCCTGGAGCCCCTTCGTTTATCACCAGGGACTCTTTATGCACCCGTTGCCCTCGTTCGATCTTTCAATGAATTCTCCACAGCACCAATGGCCCTCCCAGGCCCAGGCGCATCAGGGCCTGCTGGCGGAGTATGACGCGCTGTTGGCACTTATCCGAAACAATGAAACACCCACGGACAAGTTCATCGACAGACTACTGACACCCCAACCCTGTTCTCCCATGGCCCTGGAAAACGCAATCGGCCAGCAGGCACTGCGAGCGCTGATGGAAAACAAGGATTACCAGTCACTGTGCGCCACCCTGGACGCTTCATTCAATGAATTGACCGTGATATTGAAGGACGGCCAGGCCCATTACTTCGCACGCAAGAAGAACGACACCACCGTCATCCGGCTTGAACTCGACAAACAAACCGCCTGGAAAGAGTTGTTGGCAAACATCGAAAAGTCGGCACTCCGACTGGCTGGAAAGATTCGCTTCGATGGCCAGTTTTCACTCGCCAGAATGACCCGGTTCTATGGCATTGCGGCCTGGGATCCGCAAGATGCCCAACAACGCCAGGCCACCCTCGACACCCTGGAAGAGAAACGCGCTCGCCATTCATTGGGGCTCTGGCACGGCATCAGGCTCGACGAACCGAACCTGGAACCGACACCCGCGCAAGCGATGGACGACCGCCTGGTCATCGAAACAGTGCGTCAATTCCTGCCCACGCCGCAGACATCCCTGCTGGACTATCTCGGTGCCCGGGATATCACCCGCCTGGCAACACAAACGCTCCGCGCAAAACCGTCGATGTACCTGGAGCAAATCCTGCTGTCGCCAAGGGCCCAGGCGCTGGCCGCCAGGCTGCTGCTGGCCCTGGACTGGTTCGGCGGCAGGGACGGCGAGAACAGCGCTCCGGGAATACGTACCGGCTTGCTGGTCAAGGCCCTTCGCCTGTGGATCACCTCGGTTCCGACCGCAGGCCCGGAGGGCATCGCTGGCTACCGCTGGCAAAAGTCAGCCCATTGGGGCAAGAGCTACCAGGAAATCCAGGCCGGCTTCGAGGCACACCTGGTCGCATCGGGGCGCGCCACGTCGGTGAATGAATCCATTCTGATCGCCGGCCTTTTCCTGCCGTTGTTCCCCCTGGAGTTCCAGGTTCGCGATATACCGCCGCAACTGCCCTACCGAAGCTCCACTGTCTGGGTGAATTTCGTCCACGGGGTTCACCTGGCCCAGGCGATCGATCCTCTGTTGCTGCAACGCCTGGACTTCCAGCAACTGGTGGACCTGCCCATCAGGCAGGCCATTGGAGCGACAGCCGAAGAACTGAAACTGATCACCCTGACCCGATTGAAACCGATGCTGGAATGGGCCCTGACGAACGGGTTGATTGCCTATAGGGAGGATGCCAACTATCCGGCGCAAGACATACAGGAGGCCGCAAAGAGGCTCGACTCCGAAGTCGAAAGCCTGAACCGCGCTATCCGCTGGCTTGATAGCCCGCCCCCCGAACGACTGAACATTGCCAGGGCGAAGATGGCCAGGTTTTTTGGCGAGAGCCTGTTCGTGTCGGACGGCCGCAAGCTGGTCAAGGAAGCGAACGCCTTCTATACCGCACCGCAACTTCGGCTGATGGCTCCTATCGGCAGGCCCGCGCCTGACGCGTATTCATTCGTGGATGTCTATGCCTCCGGGCAGCTTCAGGGAAAAAGATGGTTCATCACCGGGCCGGATGGGAAATACTCGACGAACGCCTGGTTGAGTATCGACGACGACCGAACCGTGCAGAGCAATCTGCCATGGCCGCATCTGTCCGCCATTGCCCTCGAGCGCAGAACATTGCCGGATATCGAGGAGACATTTGCCACGCACTTCAAGATCTACCTCAACCTGATCAGAAACGCCTACCGGACATTGATCGCCCATCAACTCGCCTCTCTTCCCCTGGCCGACCGTCATGCGCTGGAGTATGGATCGGTCAAGGTCTACACCTTGAGACAAGCGATCATGGGAACCGAGGCGGCGAACGAGTCGGAAGACAAGAAGCGCCCACTGCGTGCGCGTAACGGCTTCGTCCTGGCGGCGACACGGGACAGCCGCACCTCCTATTACGAAGTCCTGCCCCGCGCCGGCGTGATCCGCCGCCGACCGGATATCACCGAGCAACACCTGGGCGGCGAGCTGAAGACAGAGAAATGGCGAGTCAGCCGCGGCTCTTCCGTAAACGCGAGCGTAGTGCGTACCAAAATCCTTCCTTTCGATTGGGACGCCCATGTAAAGGGCACCATTCCCGCTGCCGATAGGCAATGCCAGGCCATCCTGGATCAGTTGGGCGACACCCTTGAGCCGATGGAACGCGATGATGACAGCGCCTTGCCCCGCACATTGGAATCGAAAGTCACCCAAAGGATCACTCAACACATTGCCCAGCACCTGCTGTTCGTGGATGAAAAGGAACTGCACGACAGTTGTTATGGCGCCACGGAGTTCGACCATGAAAAAGCCAAGCGCAAGAAAGTCATCGACCTGACCAAAATGCTCGTACCTTTCTGGAGCAGTATCGAAGACCTCAGCTCAGGCGATCGCGATCGCCTGGTCAGTGGTGCGTTTGGCCTGTTCATCGACTTCGCCTCGTTTGTCCTTCCCATCGGCAAATTCGCCTCGGGCTCGCTGAAGCTGATCCGGACGGTGGGCAAATGGAGTTTTGGCGAAACGTTGCCCGCCTTCGCGAAACTCACGGGCACCTTGCTCAACGCAACGCTCAATCCCCTCGATGCAATCCCATCCCTGTTTCAAGCAGGTGGCCAGAGTGCATACCGGCTCGGGAAAAAAGGCTATTTCAACCTGAAGGTCCTGAGCGGCAGAGCCGGCCACTACGATTTTGTAAAAGGCATGTCCCAGGCCACGGATCCGGGAAGATGGCGACCGCTGGCCAACCATGACCAGCTCGGTGCGGTGCGCGGGGTCGATGATGTCCTGGTACGCAACGTCGGGGCGTCCGGCAAAACCGACTACCGCTTGATCGACCCGTTTTCCGACAAGCCTTACGGCCCATCCCTGTCCAAGGACGTGCCCGAATTGTCCCTGGGCCGCTCCCACTACAACACCCTGGCCCGCACTGACACCGATGTCATTGTCGAGGTCCCGCAAAGAAGCCACATACGCGAACAGCTCGAAGTCGACGGCAGCCGTACGCTTTATCTGGATGACGTGCCCTATCGCCTGGCGGACGGCACCCTGCGTCGCGCCAGTCAGCTGGATGCCAGTGAAACCCTCAGGAAACAACCATGCCGTGTCCGTCGGGCTCCCGATGAAATTTGCAAGACCCGGTATGTCCTGCAGGACAAGCCTGCCGAGCGTCCACCTTCGGGAGAGTTCAGCGCGGAGCCGAGCTGGGCGCCGTGGTTCGGCGATACGACGCTCTATCCCTCCATACCCAAGTCGGCCAACGACCGGGCGCTGTTGGCGTTCGAGGGGAAAATCTATGAGCTCAAGGGCGGCAAGCTCAATACCTACAAAGGACGGCCGGAATGGATCGGCCTCACCAGCAAGACCCCGATTCCCAGGGAAACCGTCGATGCGACGCTGGAATTCCAGACCGGCCTCTATGGAGGGATCAGAGTATCCGGGACGGCAGAGGGCATCGATGACACACACGTGACCGGCGCGCTCATCATTCGATCCATCGACGAGAAATTCAATTACGTCTTCACCCGCCTGAATTTCGACGATTACTACATGACGAGATTACCGTCCACCGACAGCCTCGAGGGCCCGTTGATCCTGAAAAAGCTGGGCCCCGAAGACCTGATGCCAGGCACGCCCGGCGAGGAGCTCCAAAGGGTCTACATCGGCTCGCTGAACGCGAACAACGCTGCAAGGATCTATGGAAGAGACCAGGTCGAACTGGCGCTGGACAAGATCGATGAAATTTCGATTCCCATCGGTGCCCCTGTCCATCCGCCTTCCAATATGAAGTGGGTGAAGGTCAATACGTATTCGGCCGAGGCCGTGCTTTTCGATCGCCGGACAAGAATGATCGTGGCCGACCTGCCTACCGGAGCGGCCGTGTGGAAGCCTTCCAGGCAGGCACCCGAGGCGTTGCAAAAGTCGACAGCGAATATCTTCGAGGCTTTGTTTACGGACCCGTCCATCGCCGTTGCCCCGCAATCGGCGACCCGTCCTGTCACCATCGACGACGCCATGCGGGAGTTGCAGAAAATCCTCCCGACGCAAAACCCCAAGAACATCGCCTTCGCCAGCGTCACCACCGCCTCGGGGAAAAATGAAGTCTACGTCAGCGTTTCCGGCATCGAGGACTATACCCGGCACCTGCCACTGTTCAAATCCAGCAATGGCTTGAGCGAAATCACCTTGAACGACGTCAGCTATTTCAACGTAGACGCCATCAGGAATCCCATCGATCCCGCAGCCCTTAGCCTCAGCCCCGACGGGAAGCTTTTGGCGATTCCCCACTTGATGGATGCGACGGGCAGTTCCGGTTCGGACAGGCTGGGCCGCATCACGACCGCAGACAGTGAAAGCAAGCTGATCGGCTACATCAGTGAAAAGTATCCGGATCCTGGGGACATCAAGTCCATCACCGTGGCGACCACCTTGCCGCCCTGCGAATCCTGCTCGATTGTCATGAAGGAATTCGGCCACGAGCGCGGCGCCGATGCCCTGAATGTCATCTGGGGGCAACGCCGCAAGCGTCCGGCCACGGAGCTTGGCACGTCAACCGATTCAGACTGAAACCAGGCGCTATTGAAAGTATCTCTAGACGAAGGCCAGGCAGTGCCTGGCCTGGTGTTTCAGAGCCTAGTGCTGCTGCAGATGGCCATAAAGCTTGGCGTACAGACCGCCATCGGCCATCAGTTGCTGATGGTCCCCGTCCTCGGCGATTTTCCCACCGTCGAATACCAGCACCCGGTCGGCCTGCTTGACGGCCGACAGCCGGTGAGCGATGACCAGGGTGGTGCGATGGCTCAGGAATCGGGCCAGTGCCTGGTGCAGGTTGTATTCGGTGGCAGCGTCCAGGGCCGAGGTCGCCTCGTCGAGGATCACCACCTTGGGTTCGGCCAGGACCATGCGCGCAATCGCCAGGCGCTGGCGTTGGCCACCGGATAGACGCACCCCGGAACGCCCGACGACGCTGTCCAGGCCGGCGGGCAATTCGCGAATCGTGCTGTGCAACTGCGCAATTTCCAGCGCCCGCCAGCAGGCTTCGTCGCTGCGCTCGCGGCCCATGGTCAGGTTGGCCCGGACCGTGTCATTGAACAGCGCCGGGTGTTGCAGCACCACTGCGACGTGTTCACGGATGGTCTCCAGACCGATGTCCTCCTGAGTGACGCCACCAAAGCGAATGCTGCCCGACTGCGGTGTATACAGCCCCAGCAACAGCTGCACCAGGGTGCTCTTGCCACCGCCGCTGGCCCCGACGATGGCGACTTTTTCACCAGGCGCGATGGACAGGTTCAGTTGGTCGAGCACCAGCTCCTCGCCATAACCGAAGCTCAATCCCTGGATATCGATGCCGAGGGTGTCCTGCCCCAGGAACGGATCGACCGTGCCCTTGTATTGCGGCTCGTCGGCACGCGCCAGCAATTCGTTGATGCGGCTCAAGGCTCCGCCCGCCGCATAATAGGCGTATTGCAGGTTCAGCAGTTGTTCCACCGGACCGATCATGAACCAGAGGTAGCTGAACACCGCCAGCATCTGGCCGATGGAAAGATCGGAAAACAGTACGGTGAGCATCGCCGCGGCGCGGAAGATATCGATGCCGAACTGGAACAGCAAACCACTGGCCCGGCTCGACGCGTCGCTTTTCCACTGGGAGTTGACCGCATAATCGCGCACTTCCCGGGCGCGCAACCCCAGCCGGCCAAGGAAAAAACCCTGCCGGTTACCGGCCCGCACCTCCTGGATCGCGTCCAGGGTTTCAGTCAGGGCCTGGGTGAAGCGCGACGTGCTGTCGTTTTCCAGTTTCTTGAGGTGCTTGACCCGTTTGCCCAACTGCACGGTGGCGTAGATCACCAGCGGGTTGAACAACAGGATCAACAACGCCAGTTTCCAATGCATCCACACAAGAATGCCGGCCGTGCCCACCAGGGTCAGCATCGCCACCAGGAACCGGCTGAGCGTCTCGCCGACGAATTTGTCGAGGGTATCCAGGTCGGTGACCAGGTGGGCCGCCACGGTGCCGCTGCCCAGGCTTTCGTATTCGCCCAGGGAGATGCGCTTGAGGCGGTCGATCAAGCGGATACGGATGCGATAGACGATGTCCTTGGCCAGTCTCGCGAACAACCGCGCCTGCAGTACGTTGAACAGCAGCGCGCCGCACCGCAGGGCCAGGGTCGCCAGCAACATCAGCCCGATATAACCGGCAGCGCTCTGCCAGCCCAACGGCAGCGCATGGTTCATTATCTTCAGCGCCGCGTCGCCATGGCCCAGCAGCACCTCGTCCACCAGCAGCGGCAACAGCAAGGGGATCGGCACGCTGCACAACGTCGCCAGTACGGCCACGCCGTTGGCGATCCACAGGGCCTTCTTGTGCTTGAGGGCCAGGCGACGGATTTCCGCCCAGCTCAATCGATCGACGCGCTGGGGGCCCGGGGTCCCCTCCGGCAGATCAGGCACAGGCGGCGCGCTCCAGCCAACGCCCCAGCAATGGAGCCAACTGGCTCAAGGGCTGGTAGCCATTGGTGAGCAAGGCCAGCTGGCCGTCGCGCTCGGCCAGCAGCGTGGGGAATCCGGCGATGCCGAGGTCTTGCACCCAGGTGAAATCCGCAGCCGTGGCCGCGTGTTGATCGGCACGGTCGAACGCAGCGGCGAACTCGATGCGCGGCAACCCCGCCTGCTCGGCCAGTTCCACCAGGACGCTGGCGTGGGTGACATCGCGACCTTCGACATAAAAAGCCTGCTGGATCAGTTTCAGCAGCTTCCAGGCCAGGTCCGGCGCCAGGCTACGGGCCGTCACCACGGCGCGGCAGGCCGGCTCGGTGTCATAGACGAAACCATCGGGCAACGCGCCTTCGAGCTTGAACGGCTGGCCGGTGGCCTGGGTGACCGCCTGCCAGTGTTCGAGGATGTAGCGCCGGGTCGTCGGCTCCAGGGCCGAGCCGCTGCCGGTGCGCAGGCCGCCCACCACCAGGTGCAGTTCCACGCCGTGGGCCTGGGCCTGCTCTACCAGGGCCTCGGCCACCGGGGCGAACCCCCAGCACCAGGAACACATGGGATCCATGACATAGAGCAGGCGTGGCGGCATGGTTCAGGCCTCGGACGATGATTGCTTGTAGTTGTAGCCGATCGGATGCGGCATGTTGCGCGCCTTGGCCAGCTCGATCTGCTTTTGCCGGTCGATGGCGCTGCGGCGGGTCTTCTCGCTCAGCTTGTCCCAGCAATGCGGGCAACTGATTCCCGGCACGTAATGCTCCGAAGCGCGATCTTCCAGGCTTACCGGCGTGCGGCAGGCATGACATTGATCGTAGTCGCCTTCGCTGAGGTCGTGGCGCACGGTCACGCGGTTATCGAACACAAAGCAGTCGCCACGCCATTTGGTTTCTTCCTGGGGCACCTCTTCCAGATACTTCAGAATGCCGCCCTTGAGGTGGAAGACTTCGTCGAAGCCCTGGCTGAGCATGTAGCTGGAGGCCTTCTCGCAGCGAATGCCACCGGTGCAGAACATCGCGACCTTCTTGTGCCGCGCCGGATCGAAGTTGGCTTTGATGTAGTCGGGAAACTCGCGGAAGCTGGTGGTCTTGGGGTCGATGGCGCCTTCGAACGTGCCGATGGACACTTCGTAATCGTTACGGGTGTCGATCAGCAACACCTCCGGATCGCTGATCAACGCGTTCCAGTCCCGCGGCTCGACATAGGTACCGACCTGCTTGTTCGGGTCTACGCCTTCGACGCCGAGGGTGACGATTTCTTTCTTGAGCTTGACCTTGGTGCGATAGAAAGGCTGCTCGTCGCAGTACGATTCCTTGTGGTCGATATCGACCATGCGCGGATCGTTCCTGAGCCAGGCCAGCAACCCGTCGATGCCTTCACGGGTGCCGGAAACAGTACCGTTGATGCCCTCCTGGGCGATCAGCAAGGTACCTTTGATGCCGTTGTCGAGCATGGCCTTGAGCAAGGGCTCACGCAGCTCGACGTAATCTTCCAGGGTGACGAACTTGTACAGTGCCGCCACGACAATGGATGGTGTCATGGGTATTTCTCCAGGTGGCTACCCTCGTAAAGGGTGAACCGGATGCGAAAAAAAACGCGCCCTTGTCAGGCGCGTCGCGGATTCTAGCAAATACACCGTGGCTTTAGGAGCTGCACGAGGGTCAGTGCTTGCTGCCTCCGGCACAGGTCGGCGAAGCAGGGGCCGCGTCGATCTGCGCCCACTCCTCGGGGGTGTAGGTGTGCAACGCCAACGCATGGAACTCGCCCATCAGCTCGCCCAGCGTGCCATAGACTTTCTGGTGGCGCTTGACCCGATTGAGCCCCTCGAACTGCCGGCTGACCACCACCGCCTTGTAATGGGTCTCAAGCCCACGGCTGTGCATGTGGCTTTCATCCAGTACCTGCAGGTGCTCGGGCTGCAGGAGCCCGAGTGTCGATTCGATGCGTTGTTGCATGCTCATACCGGGCTCCGCTTACGGCTTTTTCTTGGCAGGGGCGGCTTTCGGTTCAAGCTCGGCGGTCATGTCGGCCAGCAGCTTGTTGACCACCGGCACCGCGCTTTCCAGCTTGGCCTGGGTCAGTTGGGCGGACTGCTGGGTCAGCTGTGGCATCTTTTCCAGGACTTTCTTGCCCAGGGGCGACTGATAGAAAGCGACCAGGTCCTTGAGCTCCGACTCACTGAAGTTGGTGGTGTAGAGCTTGACCATGTCCGGCTTGAGCTTGTTCCAGCCAATGGCCTGGTCCAGCGCGGCATTGGCCTTGGCCTGGTAGGTCTCCAGGGTGGCTTTCTTCGACTCGGGAGCCTTGGTCTGTTCGAAGCGTTGGGCAAACATCTGCTGCACTTGCATGTACACCGGGGTGCCCAGCTTGTCGGCATGAGCCAGGGTCAGGAACGCTTCGGCACTGGCGTTGTGGCTGGCGGTATCGGCGAAAACAGGGCCGCTGGCACACACCAGAGCAACTGCGGTACAGATGGCGCGAAGACGGGTCATCGAGTTTCCTTTTTAACTGGCGAGGTAAAACCCCAGGGGCGACCATTCTGCGCCTATTAAACGCCGCGCCTCAACCCCGTGGCGAGCGGGTCCGATTGACGGACCGAACGGGCCGCTCCTACATTGAGGGAACCGATGCCGCCCAGCAGGGCCCAAACCGCGTATCCGATGACAGGAGTTTTACCCGATGAGCCGTATCGAAACCGACAGCCTTGGCCAGGTTGAAGTCCCCGATGAAGCCTACTGGGGCGCCCAGACACAGCGCTCCATGATCAACTTTGCCATCGGCGACGAACGCATGCCCCTGTCGGTGTTGCATGCCCTGGCGCTGGTCAAGAAAGCCGCCGCGCGGGTCAATGACCGCAATGGCGACCTGCCCGCCGACATCGCCCGCCTGATCGAGCAGGCGGCCGACGAAGTGCTGGCCGGCCAGCATGACGACCAGTTCCCCCTGGTGGTGTGGCAGACCGGTAGCGGGACCCAGAGCAACATGAACGTGAACGAAGTGATCGCCGGGCGCGCCAACGAGCTGGCGGGCAACCCCCGAGGCGGCAAGACCCCGGTGCACCCCAACGACCATGTCAACCGGTCCCAGAGCTCCAACGACTGCTTCCCTACCGCCATGCACATCGCCGCCGCCCAGGCCGTCCATCAGCAATTGCTGCCGGCCATCGCCGAACTGTCGGGCGGGCTCGCGGAGCTGGCGGCGCGTCACATGAAGTTGGTCAAGACCGGACGTACCCACATGATGGATGCCACCCCCATCACCTTCGGCCAGGAACTGTCGGCCTTCATTGCCCAGCTCGACTACGCCGAGCGGGCGATCCGTGCCGCATTGCCGGCGGTCTGCGAACTGGCCCAGGGCGGTACCGCCGTGGGTACCGGGCTGAACTCGCCCCATGGCTTCGGCGAAGCGATTGCCGCTGAACTGGCGGCGTTGTCCGGCCTGCCCTTCGTCACCGCGCCGAACAAGTTCGCCGCGCTGGCGGGTCATGAGCCCCTGACTACGCTGTCCGGTGCGTTGAAGACCCTTGCCGTGACCCTGATGAAGATTGCCAACGACCTGCGCCTGCTGGGCTCCGGGCCTCGTGCCGGCTTCGCCGAGGTGAAGCTGCCCGCCAACGAACCGGGCAGCTCCATCATGCCCGGCAAGGTCAACCCGACCCAGTGCGAAGCCTTGTCGATGCTGGCCTGCCAGGTCCTGGGCAACGACGTGGCCATCGGTTTCGCCGCCAGCCAGGGCCATCTGCAGCTGAATGTGTTCAAACCGGTGATCATTCACAACCTGTTGCAATCGATCCGCCTGCTGGCCGATGGCTGCAGCAACTTCCAGCAACACTGCATCGCCGGTCTCGAACCCGACGGCGAGCAGATGGCGGCGCACCTGGAGCGCGGCTTGATGCTGGTCACTGCGCTGAATCCGCACATCGGCTACGACAAGTCCGCCGAAATCGCCAAGAAGGCCTACAGCGAAGGGCTGACCCTGCGTGAAGCGGCGCTGCAACTGGGGTATCTGACCGACGAAGAGTTCGATACCTGGGTACGTCCGGAAAACATGCTGGAAGCGGGTAGCCAGGGCTGAGTCACGGTTGACGGAGAGCGAGCCTGCTCGCGATGGGCAGGTCGACACTACATCCTGTCGCCTGCCAGGCCGCTACCGTCCCAGCGCCAACCGCTCGCGCCGGGCCCTGAGCCCGGCCAGCAGCGAAGGGCCCAGGGCCACCAGGGCCGAACCCAGCACCACCAGCACCGCTCCGCCATACCCCAGCAGGTTGATCTGCTCGGCATGGACATAGTCGGGCCACCACCAGGCAGCCAGGGCCACCGCGGCGAAGGTCACCAGTGGCGTGATGGCCAGGGTCGCACTGACCCGGGAGGCCTCCCAGTGGGCCAGGGCCTCGGCGAATGCACCATAGGCAATCAGCGTATTGAGGCAGCACGCCAGCAGCAACCAGCCTTGCAGCGGGCTCAGTTGCAGCGCTTCCAACGGATGTACCCAAGGCGTGAGCAGCAACGCGCAGAACAGGTAGATCACCATCATCACCTGCAGGGAATTCCATACCGTCAGCAATTGCTTCTGGCCCAGGGCGTAGAACGTCCAGACCGTCGAAGCCAATAACACCAGCAAGACCCCGGCGGTGTAGTCGCTCAAGGACGTCAGCAGTTCCGCGAGGCGCTGGTTGAAAAACAGCGCGAAACCCACCAGCAACACCAGCAGGCCAATGCCCTGTCCCAGGCTGAAACGCTCCTTGAACACGAACAGGCTGGCGACCAGCAGCATGATCGGCCCCATCTGCACCACCAGTTGCGCGGTGCCCGGGCTCAGGCGGTTCAGTCCCATCAGGTACAGCACGTAGTTGCCCACCAGCCCCAGCACCGCCATCGCCACCAACCAGCCGCCACGCGGGCCCAGCACTTTGCGGGAGGGCAAGCGCCGGGTGGCTGCCAGGTAGATGAACAGCAAGCCGCCGGATACCAGCAAGCGAAACCAGGTCACGGTGACCGGGTCCATCACTTGCAGCACCTGTTTGAGTTTGATCGGCAGGATTCCCCACAACAGGGCGGTCAGCAGGGCGAGGAACAGGCCATAGACCCAGCGACCGGACGAAATGTGCATGCAATCCCCGAAGCTCAAGAAAAGAGCGACTATTCTAGTTGGAGATTGTCCGATCACACAGGGACAGTTGGGCTTGAACAGTTCCGGGGTAAATAATGGCACATTGCCGTCCATCGACTGGCCAAGCGCCAGTTAACGGCAACACGTAAGCTTCATTCACTTGATCTCGATGCTTTCTGGAGTTCCCATGCTTGGCAAACGCGCCCAGGACGTCGCCCCGGCGATGGTCTTTCCCAGTGACCGGATTTGCCGGATCAACGGCGAATTCTATTTCAGTACCCGGGAAGGCACCCAGGAAGGCCCCTTTGCCAGCCGTGAGGCGGCAGAGCGAGAAGTGGCGGCGTATATCGAGCGGATACAGAAAGCCGTTGCGGCCGCCAGTTGAGACGCGGCTCCAACATTTACCCCAGTAATCGTGGCAAGGGCGCCAGGGCCCTCGCCACGCTGGTTTTCGGTCTTTTGCGATTCGGCGCTACCTGACCGCCTCGAATAGCCCTGTCGCCCCCATCCCGCCACCTACGCACATGGTCACGATGCCGTAGCGCAGGTTGCGCCGTTGCAGTTCACGCACCAGGTGCCCCACCTGGCGCGAGCCGGTCATGCCGAACGGATGGCCGATGGCGATCGAACCGCCATTGACGTTGTATTTCTCGTTATCGATTTCCAACCGGTTCCGGCTGTACAGGCATTGGGAGGCGAACGCCTCGTTGAGCTCCCACAGATCGATGTCGGCGACGCGCAGGCCCTTGGCCTTGAGCAGCTTGGGCACGGAGAATACCGGGCCGATGCCCATTTCGTCCGGTTCGCAACCGGCCACGGTAAAACCGCGGAAAAACGCCTTGGGCTTGAGTCCCAGCGCGAGGGCTTTTTCCAGGCTCATCACCAGGGTCATCGAGGCGCCATCGGACAGTTGCGACGAATTGCCCGCCGTCACCGATCCGTCTTCGGCGAACACCGGCTTGAGGGCCGCCAGGCTTTCATAGGTCGTATCCGGACGATTGCAGTCGTCGCGATCCACCACGCCGTCGAGGATCTGCACCGCTCCGCTGTTCTTGTCCTCGACCCGGTACTTGACTGTCATCGGGACGATTTCGTCATCGAACAGCCCGGCCGCCTGGGCCGTGGCGGTGCGTTGCTGGCTCTGCAAGGCGTAGCGGTCCTGCTCCTCGCGGCTGACCTGGTAACGGCGCGCCACCACTTCGGCCGTCTGGCCCATGGGGAAATAGATCCCGGGCACCTGCTCCTTGAGCAGCGGGTTGATCAGGTTGTCGGTATTGACGCTTTTCATCGTCAGGCTGATGGACTCCACCCCACCGGCCACGATGATGTCGCTGCAACCGGAGGCGATCTGGTTGGCGGCGATGGCGATGGCTTGCAGGCCCGAGGAACAGAAGCGGTTGAGGGTCATGCCGGCGGTGCCGGTACCCAGCCGTGAAAGCACCGCCACGTTACGACCGATGTTGTAGCCCTGCGCCCCTTCGTTGGAGCCGGCGCCCACAATGCAATCCTCGACTCCGGCCGGGTCGATGTCGTTGCGCGTCAACAGCGCATTGACACAGTGCGCCGCCATGTCGTCAGGGCGGGTCTGGTTGAACTTGCCGCGAAAGGACTTGGCCAGGCCGGTCCGCACGCTGTCGACGATCACCACTTCACGCATGGCTCTACCTCATTGTCGTTGTCGGTTTAGGTGACAACGAGCATAGAGCCAGCGCATCAGCGGCCGCGACGATCATTCATCCCGCGTATGCATATCCATCGCCCGCTACTTCTTGCGGGCCCGCTTTGCACTGCGCTCGAACGCAGCCTCCAGCGCTTCGTTGAGGGTGCGCAAAACCTTGACCCGAGCCCAGCGCTTGTCGTTGGCCTCCACCAGTGTCCACGGGGAAATCTCGGTGCTGGTGCGATCTACCATGTCGCATATGGCCGTCCGGTAGTCGTCCCACTTGTCGCGATTGCGCCAGTCGTCCTCGGTGATCTTGAAGCGCTTGAACGGGATTTCCTCGCGCTCCTGGAAACGTTCGAGCTGGGTCTGCTTGTCGATGGCGAGCCAGAACTTGACCACCACCACGCCGGCATCGGCGATCTGCTCCTCGAAGTCATTGATCTCGCCATAGGCCCGCATCCAGTCGGCCCGGCTGCAGAATCCTTCGACCCGTTCCACCAGCACCCGGCCATACCAGGAGCGGTCGAACATGGTGAACTTGCCCCGCGCCGGAATGTGCCGCCAGAACCGCCACATATAGGGGTGGGCGCGCTCTTCCTCGGTGGGCGCGGCGATCGGCACGATGCTGTACTGGCGCGGATCGAGGGCGGCCGCCACCCGCCGGATCGCCCCGCCCTTGCCCGCCGCATCGTTGCCCTCGAACACCGCCACCAGGGCATGCCGGCGCATGCGCTTGTCCCGCAGCAGCCCCGCGAATCGCGCCTGCTCGGTGATCAGTTGTTCTTCATAGTCGGCCTTGTCCAGGCGCAGGGTCATGTCCAGGCTGTCGAGCAAGGTAATCTGACTGTCCAGCGCCGGCAGCGGGGCCACGCTGACCTTTTCCGGCTTGATCCTGTGGCGGTCCAGTGCCTGGCGCAGGCCTTCGAGCAGGATCCTGCCGACGGTGAGGCTGCGGTAGCAGGCGTCCATGCCCTCGATGACGTGCCACGGCGCGTAATCGCGGCTGGTCCGGCGCAGCACCCGCTCGCCGTACTTGACGAACTTGCCGTAGGTCTGGGATTGCTGCCAGTCCAGCGGGCTGATCCGCCAGCTGTGCAACGGATCGTCCCGGAGCCCCTTGAGCCGGGCCTTCATCTGTTTCTTGGAAAGGTGGAACCAGAACTTGAAGATCAGTGCACCCTCGTCACAGAGCATTTTCTCCAGGCGCTCGGCGGCATTGATGGCCTGGTCGAGCCGGGGGTCCTTGAACTCCCCATGAACCCGTCCCTGCAGCATCTGGCTGTACCAGTTGCCGAAGAAGATGCCCATGCGCCCCTTGGCCGGCAGCATCCGCCAGTAGCGCCAGGCCGGTGGCCGCGCCAGTTCCTCGTCGGTCTGCTGGTCGAAGGTGCGCACCTCGATCAGCCGCGGGTCCATCCATTCGTTGAGCAACTTCACCGTTTCGCCCTTGCCCGCCCCTTCGATGCCGTTGATCAGCACGATCACCGGAAAGCGGCTCTGCTGATGCAGCTCGAATTGAGCCTCCAGCAGCGCTTCACGCAAGGCCGGTACTTCGGCGTCATAAGTGTCTTTATCGATAACGTGGCCGATCTCGGCGGATTCGAACATACGCAGCTCCTTCCAGGAATGGGCAAAGACTAGCGGATTGGATGCGGCACCGTGCAGCAGATTCCATCCAGATGCTCAGTCTGTTGCGGTGGGTCAAGCAAGCCGACAGCGATCGGCTAGAATGGCCATCCAGTTTTCACCGAGCCTGCCATGACGCCCATCCAGTACCACGCCCAACTCGACTGGGACGACCAGGGTCGCCCGCGCTCGCGGGTGTTCGACGACGTGTATTTTTCCGACCAGTCCGGGTTGGAAGAGACCCGCTATGTGTTCCTCGAACAGAACAACCTGGCCGAGCGCTTTCGCGCGTTGCCGGACCACGGGCGGCTGGTGATCGGCGAAACCGGCTTCGGCACCGGCCTGAACTTCCTCTGTGCCTGGCAGTTGTTCGAACAACACGCGCCGGTCGGGGCGCGGTTGCATTTTGTCAGCGTCGAAAAGTACCCCCTCACCCCCACGGACCTGCGCCGCGCCCTGTCCCTCTGGCCATCGCTCAAGGAACAGGCCGATCAGTTGCTCGCGCAGTATGTGGCAATTCACCAGGGCTTCCAGCGCCTGGTAATGGCGGGTGGGCGTGTGACGCTGACCTTGATGATCGGCGATGCATTGGAGCAGTTGCCACAGCTGGACGGCCAGATCGACGCCTGGTTCCTGGACGGTTTCGCGCCGGCCAGGAACCCGGACATGTGGACCGCCGAACTGTTCGCCGAACTGGCGCGGCTGGCGGTCCCCGGCACCACCCTCAGCACGTTCACCAGCACCGGTTGGGTACGACGATTGCTCAACGCCGCCGGTTTCAAGATGAAACGCACACCGGGCATCGGCCATAAGTGGGAAATCCTTCGAGGAACTTATCTCGGCGGGCCGGAGCAGACGCCGGCACCATCCCCGGCGAAGCCATGGTATGCGCGCCCCGCCCCACTGGCCGGAGAGCGCCGCGCATTGGTGGTCGGCGGCGGCCTGGCCGGTTGCGCCAGTGCGGCCAGCCTAGCGGCACGAGGGTGGCAGGTCACGCTGCTGGAACGCCACGCCGGATTGGCCGAAGAAGCGTCCGGAAATCCCCAGGGCGTGCTGTACCTCAAGCTTTCCGCCCACGGCACGGCGTTGTCGCAGATGATCCTTAGCGGATTCGGCTACACCCGACGCCTGCTGGGGCAACTGCAACGAGGCGTTGACTGGGACGGCTGCGGTGTCTTGCAACTGGCCTTCGACCACAAGGAGGCCGAACGCCAGGCGCAACTGGCCGGGGCATTCCCGACCGACTTGCTGCACCGGCTGGAGCGCCCGGAAGCCGAGGCACTGGCTGGCATCGGCCTGGCCTGTGGTGGTCTGTTCTATCCCGAAGGCGGCTGGGTCCATCCACCGGCGCTGTGTCGCTGGCAGGCTTCGGCGCCGGCGATCGAGGTGTCGCTCCACCATGAGGTGCTGGACCTGCGCCGCGTCGACGGGCAATGGCAAGCCTGGGACGGCGAACGCTGCCTGGCCAGCGCACCGGTGGCGATCCTCGCCAGCGCCGCCGAGATCAAGCGTTTCGAACCGGCGGCGGGGCTGCCGCTCAAGCGCATTCGCGGACAGATCACCCGGCTACCCCAGACTGCCCGCAGCCAGGACCTGCGCACCGTGGTCTGCGCCGAAGGCTACGTGGCACCGGCGCGCCTGGGCGAGCATACCCTTGGGGCCAGTTTCGATTTCAAGAATGACGACCTGACGCCCACCGCTGCCGAACATGCCGGCAACCTGCTTATGCTGGAGGAAATTTCCGCCGACCTGGTGGATCGCCTGGAGGCCGACACCCTGGCTCCGGAAAACCTCGAAGGCCGCGCGGCGTTCCGTTGCACCAGCCCGGACTACCTGCCCATCGTCGGTCCCCTGGCCGACGGCCAGGCCTTCGCCCGAACCTATGCCGTACTGGCCAAGGACGCCCGTCAGGTTCCGGACAGCCCCTGCCCCTGGCTCGATGGCTTGTACATCAACAGCGGCCATGGGTCCCGGGGCCTGATCACCGCACCGCTGGCAGGGGAACTGATCGCCGCCTGGCTGGACAACGAACCCTTGCCCCTGCCCCGCAGCGTCGCCGAGGCTTGCCACCCGAATCGGTTCGCATTGCGGACGCTGATCCGGGGCAAACTCAACGACTGATGCCCCGCCCCAAATCTTGTGGGAGCGAGCCTGCTCGTGACGGCGGTGTATCAGTCGGCGTCAGGGCAGACTGAGTCAGCGCCATCGCGAACAGCCCGCACACAATCAGCGCAGCCCGGCCCCTTCTGTCGCCTTATAACGCATCGATATAAAACTCACGGCAATCCCCCCGGTCAGTTCCAGAGTACCCGCCATTTCGGCGCGTGCGGCTTGACCCCTCCCCAACGGAAAAACCGGTAAGGACTTATGTGCGGATTAGCTGGAGAGTTACGTTTCGATCAACAACCTGCGGACCTTGCGGCCGTGGAACGCATCACCCACCACCTCGCCCCTCGTGGCCCCGACGCGTGGGGTTTTCATAGCCAGGGCCCGATCGCCCTGGGTCATCGTCGCCTGAAAATCATGGACCTGTCCGACGGCTCGGCCCAGCCGATGATCGACAATCAGTTGGGCCTGTCCCTGGCCTTCAATGGCGCGATCTACAACTATCCGGAGCTGCGAGCCGAACTCGAAGCATTGGGCTATGGCTTCCATTCCGGCGGCGACACCGAGGTGCTGCTCAAGGGTTATCACGCCTGGGGCCAAGCGCTGCTGCCCAAGCTCAACGGCATGTTCGCCTTTGCCATCTGGGAACGCGACGCCAAGCAGCTGTTCATCGCCCGCGACCGTCTCGGCGTCAAGCCGCTGTACCTGTCGCGCACCGGCCAGCGCCTGCGTTTTGCCTCGGCGCTGCCGGCCCTGCTCAAGGGCGGCGATATCAACCCCGTGCTCGATCCCGTCGCGCTCAATCACTACCTGAACTTCCACGCCGTGGTCCCGGCGCCGCGTACCTTGCTGGCGGGCATCGAAAAGCTGCCACCGGCCACCTGGATGCGCATCGGAGCCGATGGCAGCACCGAGCAGCAAACCTGGTGGACCCTGCCATACGGCCCGCGGGCCGATGAACAGCAGCTGAACCTGGAGGACTGGATCGACCGGGTGCTCGACAGCACTCGCGAAGCGGTCGCCATTCGCCAGCGAGCCGCGGTGGATGTCGGCGTTCTGCTGTCCGGCGGCGTGGACTCGAGCATGCTGGTGGGGCTGTTGCGAGAGGTCGGCGTGCAAGACCTGTCCACCTTTTCCATCGGTTTCCAGGATGCCGGCGGCGAGCGCGGTGACGAATTCCAGTATTCGGACCTGATCGCCCGACACTACGGCACCCGGCACCACCAGTTACGCATCGACGAAAAGGAAATCATCGAACAGTTGCCAGCGGCCTTCCGCGCCATGAGCGAGCCGATGGTCAGTCATGACTGCATCGCGTTCTACCTGTTGTCGCGGGAAGTGTCCAAGCATTGCAAAGTGGTGCAAAGCGGCCAGGGCGCCGACGAACTGTTCGCCGGTTACCACTGGTATCCACAGGTGGATGGCGCCAGCGACCCTTATGCGGCCTATCGCGCGGCCTTCTTCGACCGCAGCTATGAAGAATATGCCGCCACCGTACAGCCCAAGTGGCTGGTGGCCAACGACGCGGCCGGTGACTTCGTCAAGGATCACTTCGCCCGACCTGGCGCCGACGCGGCCGTGGACAAGGCGCTGCGCCTGGACAGCACGGTTATGCTGGTGGACGACCCGGTCAAGCGTGTCGACAACATGACCATGGCCTGGGGCCTGGAGGCGCGCACGCCGTTCCTGGACTACCGACTGGTGGAGCTCTCGGCGCGGATCCCGGCGAAGTTCAAGTTGCCCGACGGCGGCAAGCAAGTGCTCAAGGAAGCGGCCCGGCGGGTGATTCCCGGCGAAGTGATCGACCGCAAGAAAGGCTACTTCCCGGTACCGGGACTCAAGCACCTGGAAGGCAACACCCTGGCCTGGGTCCGCGAACTGCTGCTGGACCCGAGCCAGGACCGCGGCCTGTTCAACCCGGCCATGCTGGACCGCCTGCTCACCGACCCCAACGGTCAGCTCACCCCATTGCGCGGCTCCCGTCTGTGGCAGCTGGCAGCGCTGAACCTGTGGCTCAGCGAGCAAGGAATCTGATTGATGAAACCCAACCCTACCGTTCACAACCAACGTCTGCTGCGTGGCCAGGCCCCTTCCTATGAACGCCTGCAAGCACGCCTGGCCGAAGACGGCAGCGAGCTGGACACCGCCCCCATCGCCGTGCATTGCGGCTGGGGCCGGCTGCTGATCGGCCACACCTTCCCGGACCCCGCGTCCCTGGGCCGGGAACTGCTCAACGAACAGCCCGGCGAACGGGACATCGCCCTGTACGTCGCAGCTCCCCAGCAAGTGCTGGGGCTGGAGCCGGCGCATCTGTTTCTCGATCCCTCCGACACGCTGCGCCTGTGGTTCAGCGATTATCGCCAGGCCACCCGGGTGTTCCGTGGCTTTCGCATTCGTCGCGCCCAGAGCGAAGCGGACTGGCAGGCCATCAACCAGCTCTACCAGGCCCGGGGCATGCTTCCCATCGATCCCCAGCGGCTGACCCCGCGCCACGAGGGGGGCCCCGTCTACTGGCTGGCCGAAGACGACGACACCGGTGCGGTGATCGGCAGCGTCATGGGCCTGAATCATCAGAAAGCCTTCAACGATCCGGAAAACGGCAGCAGCCTCTGGTGCCTGGCCGTGGACCCGCAATGCTCCAGGCCCGGGGTGGGTGAAGTGCTGGTGCGGCACCTTGTCGAGCACTTCATGAGCCGTGGCTTGAGCTATCTCGACCTGTCGGTATTGCATGACAACCGCCAGGCGAAGAATCTCTATGCCAAGCTGGGTTTCCGGAACCTGTCGACCTTTGCCATCAAACGCAAGAACGGTATCAACCAGCCACTGTTCCTGGGGCCGGGTCCGGAAGCGCAGTTCAATCCCTACGCCCGGATCATTGTCGAGGAAGCTCACCGTCGCGGCATCGAAGTGCAGGTGGACGACGCCGAGGCCGGCCTGTTCACCCTGATCCATGGCAGTCGCCGAGTGCGCTGTCGCGAGTCCCTGAGCGACTTGACCAGTGCCGTCAGCATGACGTTGTGCCAGAACAAAAGCCTGACCCACAAGGTGCTGAAAAATGCCGGGCTGAGCCTGCCGGCCCAGCAATTGGCGGGCAATGCCGATGACAATCTGGCGTTTCTGGATGAACACGAACGGGTGGTGGTCAAGCCGTTGGACGGCGAACAGGGCCAAGGCGTGGCAGTGGACCTGCGCACCATCGAAGAGGTGCAGGCCGCCATCGAGACCGCCCGGCAGTTTGACCAACGGGTCCTGCTGGAAAGCTTTCACGAAGGGTTGGACCTGCGGATCCTGGTGATCGGATTCGAAGTGGTGGCCGCAGCCATCCGGCGTCCGGCAGAAGTGATCGGAGATGGCCGCCACACCATCGGTGCCTTGATCGAGGCCCAGAGCCGCCGGCGGCAGGCGGCTACGGGGGGCGAGAGCAAGATCCCCCTGGACGCCGAGACCCAACGCACACTGAACTCGGCGGGCTATGACTACGACAGTGTCTTGCCGGCCGGGGAACACCTGTTCGTACGGCGTACAGCGAACCTGCATACCGGCGGTATCCTGGAAGATGTCACCGGCATTCTCCACCCGACCCTCGCCGAGGCAGCGGTACGGGCCGCACGAGCCCTGGACATCCCCATGGTTGGCCTCGACCTGCTGGTACCGGCCGCCGACCAACCCGAGTACGTATTCATCGAAGCCAATGAACGCGCCGGCCTGGCCAACCACGAACCACAGCCCACGGCTGAACGCTTCGTGGACTTGCTGTTTCCCCACAGCCAGGCGATGGCCTAAGCCTCTACAGATCATTCCCACGCCCGGCGTGGGAATGCCTCAAGGGACGCTCAGCGTTAAGATCACGCCGGGCGTCACCGGCTGCATTCCCACGCAGCGCGTGGGAATGATCATGCGCTCAACCCATCAGGAGTTTCCATGATCAGTAAAATTCCCGAACCGAACCTCGAATACCTGCAGAAAGTCCTGCTGGAGATGCTTGCCATTCCCAGCCCCACCGGCTTCACCGACACCATCGTGCGCTATGTCGCCGAGCGGCTGGAAGAACTCGGCATTCCCTTCGAGATGACCCGGCGCGGCACGATCCGCGCCACCCTCAAGGGCCGCAAGAACAGCCCCGACCGGGCGGTCTCGGCTCACCTGGACACCATTGGTGCCACCGTACGGGCCATCAAGGATAACGGCCGCCTGACCCTGGCGCCGGTGGGCTGCTGGTCCAGCCGTTTCGCCGAAGGCAGTCGGGTCAGCCTGTTCACCGACACCGGGGTGATCCGCGGCAGCGTGTTGCCGTTGATGGCCTCCGGGCACGCGTTCAATACCGCCGTGGATGAAATGCCCATCAGCTGGGATCACATCGAACTGCGCCTGGACGCCTACTGCGCCACCCGGGCCGATTGCGAAACCCTGGGGGTCGGTATCGGTGACTACGTCGCCTTCGACCCCTTGCCGGAATTCACCGAGAGCGGCCACATCAGTGCCCGGCACCTGGACGACAAGGCCGGGGTAGCGGCACTGCTGGCCGCGCTCAAGGCTATCGTCGAGAGCGGTGAGGAACTGCTGATCGATTGCCACCCACTGTTCACCATCACCGAAGAAACCGGCAGTGGCGCAGCCGCCGCACTGCCCTGGGACGTCAGTGAATTCGTCGGCATCGACATCGCCCCCGTCGCCCCGGGCCAGCATTCGAGCGAGCACACGGTGAGCGTGGCGATGCAGGACTCCGGTGGTCCGTATGACTATCACCTGTCGCGGCATCTGTTGAAGCTGGCCAAGGAGAACGACCTGCCGGTACGTCGTGACCTGTTCCGCTACTACTTCAGCGATGCCCATTCGGCCATCACCGCCGGCCATGACATTCGAACCGCCCTGCTGGCCTTCGGCTGCGACGCCACCCATGGCTACGAACGCACCCACATCGACAGCCTCGCCGCCCTCAGCCGCCTGCTGGGCGCCTACATTCTCAGCCCGCCGGTATTCGCCAGCGATGCACAACCGGCCCAGGGTTCCCTGGAGCGCTTCAGCCATCAGATCGAACACGATGCACAGATGGAAAGCGATACCCGCGTACCGTCGGTGGACAGCCTGGTGGGACAACGGTCGGACGGCTGATCGAAATTTTCCTCCGGCCGGTCATCCGCGGGCAGGCGGTTGCCCCTGCGGGCGCAGCCTGCTCGCGATGCGCCTCCCAAGGCTAGCCGCAAGCCTTCAATGGCCGTAGCATCAGGGCATTGTCCAGCCGAGGTAGACCATGCTGATTCCCCACGACCAACTCGAAGTCGACACGCTGACTCGCCTGATCGAGGACTTCGTGACTCGCGACGGCACCGACAACGGTGACGACACGCCCCTGGAGACGCGTGTATTGCGGGTCAGGCAAGCCCTGGCCAAGGGCCAGGCGATGATCGTCTTCGATCCTGAAAGCGAACAGTGCCAATTGATGCTCAAGCACGACGTGCCCAAGCATCTATTTGACTGAACACGCCCTGTCGACCGCAGACGCCTTGGGCGTGGCCCGGGCTTTCTTCTTCTGGATCCTTTCGTAGATTTCGAAGCGATGCACATCGATGTGCCGTGGCGCTTCCACGCCGAACCGCACGGTGGTGCCGTTGACCGAGAGCACCCGCACGGAAATGTCGTCACCGATGGAAATCAGTTCACCCACAGCACGGCTTAATACGAGCATGGTTCTTGTCCTTAAGAATGTCTGGACCTCGACCATGCCCGGCCGCTTTGGTGTTCACAAGACAACGACAAGAATTCAGTAACCCCCTACAAACAGGGCTCCTGCGACTGACGGAAACGTCCTGCAAAACCCTGTCGAATCGCCCGGATGTCAGGAAGCCGAAAAACGAGGACCGAACAGGATGACGCTGGCGCCCAACACGCAGAGCGCCACGCCGATCCAGTCGGAACCCAGGGGCCTGGCACGCTCGACCACCGCCAGCCAGCCGATGGAAGCGATGATATAGATACCGCCATAAGCGGCGTAGGCACGCCCGGCATAGGTCGCTTCGATGCGGGTCAACAGCAGGGCGAACAGCGTGAGGCTGAGCAGCGCTGGCACGATCCACCAGGCACTCTTGCCCTGGCGCAGCCACATCCAGAAGGCGTAGCAGCCGGCGATTTCAAACAGCGCGGCGAGGAAGAACCACAAGTAATTGAGCATGCACGTGTCCATCAGGAGGGCCGGATGGCGCCATCCTGAGGACACCGGGCGCTCAGGTCAACTCGAGCCCTGGCGGGCCTTGGCGCGCATCTTGTCGGCCATGGCGGTCATTTCATCGTACAGCAGCTGCGGATTCTTCTGCTTCATCGCCCAGGCCATGCGTCCCTGTTCGTGCGGCAGGATCATGAACTCCCCCTGGTCCACTTGCCGATAGATGTAATCGGCGATATCGGCGGCGGTGATGGGCGAGCTTTCCAGCAACTTGCCCACCTGGGCTTTCATCGCCGGGGTCGGGCCACGGAAAGAATCCAGCAGGTTGGTCTGGAAGAACGACGGACAGACCACGTGCACGCCGATTTCCTGCTGTGCCAGTTCCACCAGCAGGCTTTCCGACAATGCCACCACGCCGGCCTTGGCCACGTTGTAGTTGCTCATGGCTGGCCCCTGCATCAGCGCCGCCATGGAGGCGATGTTGATGATCTTGCCACGACTTTTCTCCAGTAACGGCAGGAAGGCCTTGCAACCCTTGACCACCCCCATGAGGTTGATCGCGATCTGCCAGTCCCAGTCCTCCAGCGACAGTTCGCTGAAAAAACCGCCGGAAGCCACGCCAGCGTTGTTGACGATGATATCGATGCCGCCGAGCTTCTCTTCACACGCTTGGGCAAACGCCGTCAGTTGGCTGTAGTCACGCACATCGCAGCGCTGCACGAAACCGTCACCACCGGCGTCGCGCACCAACCTGAGGGTTTGTGCAAGGCCGGGCTCACTGACATCCGACAAGGCCAGGTGCCAGCCTTCGCGGGCCCAGCGCAGCGCGATTTCGCGACCCAGGCCTGAGCCGGCACCGGTAATCATCATGCGATTTTGCATAGGAAACAGCCTTGTTGTTCCGGGAGAGATGCAGCCGAGTGTAGCGAAGGACCCGTCACGGCCCACGCACCATTAGATTGCTGAATAGCCGGGGCAAACCGTAATGGGTTTTGATCGGGCTGACCGCCTGCCATCACCCGACGGGCCTCGAAGTTCAGGGCTGTCCTGCCTCCGCAGTCATCAATTTCCTCTCCCCCCTGTTCGCGACAAAGCAGGAAGATTCATCCTTTGGAAAAACCGCGATAAGCAGCGCCCCTTCAAATACTAAAAAACTTTGAATTTTTTACAGGACGTTACGGTCGGACTAAATAAGCCCGCCCGGTTTCAATGCAGCGCGCTGGCAGTTGAAAAGTTGTCTCACTCCAAAACTGACCAATAAGGAAAAGCAACAATGGGCACGATACTTATCATCATTCTGATCCTCCTCTTGATCGGTGGCCTGCCGGTCTTTCCGCACTCCAGAAGTTGGGGTTATGGTCCATCCGGTATCATCGGCGTAGTGTTAGTGGTGCTGTTGATATTGCTGTTACTGGGCAAGATATGAACCGCCGGGCTCTGTTTGAAAAGTCTTGAGACGAAGGTCAGGCAAGGCGAAAACCGGCGAGGAACGGCCGGGGTCGCCTCGGCTTTACTGGGGTAAGTGAGCATTGCGATCGGACTCGCGCACGAGCCGGTTTTCAACGCAGCATGAACGAGTATCAAGACTTCTCGGAAAGAGTCCAGGCAAAAAAAAGAGGCCTTCTTCAAGGCCTCTTTTTTATGCTCGTCGGACTCAGTCCGGCGTACCGTGAATCACTCCAGCGGTGTTATCGATCAAGCTCTTGGTGGCGGTTTGCAAGAACGCCTCCAGCTCGAGCTTCATCTTCGCCGCATCGGGCGAGTCCTGGATAACGGTTGCACGAGGGTTGGCTCCCAGTTCATAACTGAACAGTTTCGCGTCCATGCCCTTGTCCCTGGGTACCATCAGGACCTTGTCACCGCGCAGGATAGCCGTGGTCTGGTCACTGCCCGATGGCTTGATCACGCCAAAACCGCTGTCCCCTTCCGGCAGGTTCAGCAGATCGCGCCCCCAGCACTGGTGACGCACCTGGCCACCGATCCGCCCCATGATTGTCGGTACGATATCGACCTGGGTGCCCACGGTATGGTTACGCTGGCCGAACTTTTCCTGGATGCCCGGACCGATCAACAGCATCGGCACGTTGAACCGGCCCAGGTCCATTTCGGAGATCTGACGCTCGTTGCCGAAGCCATGGTCGCCGACCACGACGAACAGCGTTTCCTTGAAGTAAGGCTCCTTGCGGGCCTTCTCGAAGAACTGTCCCAGGGCCCAGTCGGAGTAGCGCATGGCGGTCAGGTGTTCGTTCAGGCTGCCCCGGTCGGTAACCCGCTCCACCGGCAAGGGCGTTGGCAATGCGTACGGCGTGTGGTTGGACAAGGTCTGCAGCAAGGCATAGAACGGCTTGCCGTTCTCCCGCGCCTTGAGCTCGATCAGGCCGCGATCGAACATGTCCTGGTCGGACACGCCCCAGGTCGGATCGGAGAATACCGGGTTCACGAAATCGTTACGCCCGATGAAGTTGGTCATGCCCTGGTTGCTGAAGAAGCCCGACTGGTTGTCCCAGGCGAAATCGCCGTTATAGACATACACATCGTCGTAGTCTCGGGCGCTGAGCAGCTGTGGCAGGCCCGACAATTTATGACTGCCCTCCGGCGTCTGCATCAGGTACTCGAAACCCGGCAGGTTCGGGAAGCAGGCCATGGTGGCGAACATACCCTGGTGGGTGTGGGTGCCGTTGGAGAAGAAACGGTCGAACAACAAGCCTTCCTTGGACAGCTTGTCCAGGTAAGGCGTGATGTTGCCAGGAGCGCCAAGGGCGCCCACCGAATGCCCCGCCATGCTCTCCATGAGGATCACGACCACGTTCTTGATCGGCAGGGTCTTGTCGGCTGGCGGCGTGTAATCCCGGCGTACGGCGGCAGTATCGGTATCCACCAGCTTGTCGTCGGGCATCACCAGCATGTCACGCACGGTCTGTTGCGCCAGGGGTTGCTCCAGCGTGGCTTTCCAGATGTTGTCACGGTCTTCGGACAGCCGGCTCTTGGCGGCCGCCACCAGGGACAGCGTGCCATTGAGACCCAGCTGGTTGGCGAAGTTCGAATCGGTGGTGTAGACGTCGCCCCAACGCAGGGGTGGCCCCTGGCGCAGTGTGCCGCGCGCGGCGGTCACGGCCACCAACAGGCAGACCATGAATACCGCAACGCGTCCGTACCACGGGGCGATCTGGCGCGTACCGATGCTGCCACCGCTGAAAGGGCCACGTGGCCGCGTGGCACGATCGGCAGCCTTGAACGCCAGGCTGAGAATGATGGTTCCGCCGGCCCAGGCCAGCAGGTAGCGCACCACCGGGAAACCGTACCAGAGCATGCTCATTACGGTCTTCGGGTCTTCCTTCACGTATTGGAAGACCAGGCCGTTCAAACGCTGGTGGAATTCACGGTAGAAGTCCATTTCCATCAGGCCCAGGAACAGGGCGATGCTGGAGGTGAGCGTCAGCCAGAAACGAAAGAATCCGCGAGCGGCCATGGCCCGGACGCTGAACAGCGACAGCAGCAGCGGGATACTGAGATAGACCACCAGCCTCAGGTCGAAGCGCAGGCCGTTGGCAAAGGCCTCGACAAAGGTTGAAGCCGGGGTGTCGAGGATCATTTCGCGGTTATAGACCAGCAGCGCCACGCGCAGCAGGCTGAACATCACCATCATCACCAGGGCACAGAGCAAGGTATAGGCCAGGTGTGATTTGACGGTCGGTTGCAGCAGGCGATGCGTGCTTCGCCGCGTGCTCAGGGCGTCCGGAATTGCCATGTCGTTTTAGGACCTATTGGAGTGAGTGTGACAAAGGAACAACGGCGTACCCCTCTGTCGACCAAAGGGGGTTGCGCAGAGGGGGCAGATGTTGCACGAACGGCCAAGGCATTGCCATTAAATAACCGACGGCAATAAAAGCGCGGGGATTTTCCAAAAGTTCTCGTGAAAATTTCGTTCAATGCATATTCAGAAACAAAAAAGCCCGGCCTGCCGGGAAAACTGTGGTGAGGGGATTGATCCCTTCACCACAGGGGCCTTTGTTCAATGAAATTGCCGCCCGAGGCCCGCCGGTACGCCTTCTATGGTGGTGGCTTCCCAGGGGCCGTTCGGGCTGACGGAACGGCTCCAACCGTTGTCCCAGCGGTAGTAGGTACGTTGGCGGTAGAAGGTGTTGGTCTGGTTATCCAGCACATAGACCCCAAGCTTTGCATCCCAATGGCTGTTGCCACCCGGTGGCGGGGCAAAACTGGCGGAAGTGCGCGGCAGCGGCTTGGCCGGTTTGTTCGGCGTTACCGGTTTGCCCGGAGCGGTCGAGGGTGCCGGCTTGGTCGCCGGGCCGGAAGGCGGGATGGGTGGTAGCGGCGCCGAAGGCTCCGGCGGGCGATGGACCGCACAAGCGCTCAGGCCCAGAACGAGCGAAAGCAGGGTGATACGAGCGAGGGCGGTCATGGTGCGAGTTCCTGTCATTGGTCCGGGCTGTCGATAGTCAGTTGCTGCGGCGTCGTGGTGCTGCTCGCCAGGGGCTGGCTGCGGCCGATCCACTCGCCGGCGGTCGGTTGACCGGCGCGGGAGATACGCGCCACCAGTTGGACTTCGGGGAAGTTCGACAGTTTCAGTTGCGGCATCATCGCGTCCGCGTCGCCCAGCTCGACGCTGGCAGGCAGGTCGGCGACCGTCAGGCGCTTGGCCGCCAGCGGCGCGGGTGGGCCGGAGACGGCGCGGGCGAAGATGAACACGCTGTCGCCTGGCTGTACCTTGGCCTTGAGCGCCGGGGCCAGGTCGACGCGCACCTTGAGTAGCGCGGCGGCCTTGGCAGCCACGGCCGGAGCCTGGGCGACCTTGCCACCACTGGCCTGGAGCTTCTCAGTGGCACGAGCGATGCCGCCTTGCAGTGCCTCGCGGGATTTATCGCCTTGCGGCAACTGCTCCAGCAGGCGCCCCCAGTAATCGATAGCGTCCTGATAGCGCTCGCCTTCGAACGCGGCGATCCCCAGCAGGCCCAGGCTGGTGACTTCCTTGGGATCGAGCTTCAGGGCTTCGTCGGTCAGGGCCTGGACCTTGTCCGACCATTTCTTGTCATCGGCGAAATACTGCGCCTGGGCCCATTGGCCGAGCAACTCGGGCTGCCGGCCGGCCACCGCGACGGTGCGCTCGAAGATTTTCGCCGCATCCGCCGGGCGGTCCTGGGCCATGTAGGTGCGACCGAGGAAGTACAAGCCTTCGGCGTTATCCGGTTGCGCCGCCACCGCCCGTTCCAGGCGCTGGGTCATGTCTTGCATCGACTGCGGCGCCTGGGCGAATTCGCGGGTCAGTTCGACCTTGTCGCTGGCTCCGAAATGCAAGTACAGCCCCAGCCCCAGCACCGGGACCAGCACGGCGGCCAGCAACGGCAATGGTTTGCCCAGCCGCGATTCCCGTGGTGCGTCGACGCCCTCGGTGTCGGCAAGCAGTTCCCGGGCGGCTTCGGCGCGACCGGTGTCCAACTGCGCGGCGTTGAGCACGCCTTCCGCCTGCTCGGCCTGCAGTTCGGCAACGCGCTCCTGATACAACGCCACGTTGAGCGCGGTACGGTCCTCTTCCCGCTGGGCACGGCGCCCCCGCAACACAGGGATCAACAGAAAACTCAGGGCAACCAGGAGAAGCAGACCTGCGGCGAGCCAGAAATCAATCATGCTTGGTTTTATCCAACAGTTGGTCGAGGCGCTGGCGCTCTTCGACGGAAAGCGAATCGGGGGCCGCAGTTCGCTGGACCCGGCGGCGACGCACGATCACCGCGATGATGACGAAACCGCCCAGCAGCAACCCGGCGGGGCCGAACCACAGCAGCGCGGTCCTGGAACTCAAGGCCGGGTTGTAACGCACGAACTCGCCGTAGCGGTCCACCATGAAATCGACGATCTGCTGGTTGCTCTTGCCTTCACCGAGCATGCGGAAGATTTCCTTGCGCAGGTCGGCGGCAATCGGAGCATTGGAATCGGCGATGTCCTGGTTCTGGCACTTGGGGCAGCGCAGTTCCTTGGTCAGTTCGCGAAAGCGCTCTCGCTCGCCCTCGTTGGCGAACTCGTAGGTATCGATGGCGGCATGGGCCACCCCGGCCAGGCTCAGGCCGAGGACCGCCGCGGCTAGCCAACGCTTCATGGCTTGGCCTCGTCCACCAGCGCCTGGTACTTGGCGGCCAGTTTCTCGCGCCAGACCTGTTCGTCGATCACACCGACGAACTTGTCGCGGATGACCCCCTTGGCGTCGATGAAGAAGGTTTCCGGCGCCCCGTAGACCCCCAGGTTCAGGCCCAGGGAGCCCTCCTCATCACGGATGTCCAGTTGGTACGGATTGTGGAATTCGGCCAGCCATTTCAAGGCGTCGGCGTTGACATCCTTGTAGTTCACGCCATAGATCACCACGCCGTTCTGGGCCAGCTTGTTCAGCACCGGATGTTCGACCCGGCAGGAAATGCACCAGGTGCCCCATACGTTGACCAGCGCGGGCTTGCCCAGCAGGTCGGCGCGGGTCAGGGTTCGGTCACCCTGGACCGACGGCAGGGAGAACTCCGGAAATGGCTTGCCGATCATCGCCGATGGCAACTCGGCCGGGTTCAGGTAAAGCCCCCGGAACAGAAAGACCGCCACCACCAGGAACAGCGCCAGCGGCAACAGCATCAACCAACGTTTCATGCAGTGGCTCCCGTTGCGCCCAGGGCTTCGCGCACCCGGGTCTTCACCTTGACTCGATATCGCCGATCCAGTGCCGCCAGCGCCCCGCCCAGGCCGGTGAGCAGGCCACCGAACCAGATCCAGCGTACGAACGGCTTGACGTGCACCCGCACGGCCCATGCACCGTCACCCAGGGATTCGCCCAGCGCCACGTAGAGGTCGCGGGTGAAACCGGCATCGATCCCGGCTTCGGTCATCACCGAGTTCTGTACGGTATAAAGGCGTTTCTCGGGATGCAGTACCGTCACTTCCTGCCCATTGCGAATGACCCGCACGGTGCCCTTGTCGGACGTGAAGTTCGGCCCTTCGAAATGCCTGGCCCCTTCGAAGACGAACTGGTAGCCCCCAAGCTCCATGGACTCGCCCGGCGCCAGGCGCAGGTCGCGCTCGGCGCTGTTCTGGCTGGACAGCACCACGCCCAGGGCGCAGACGGCGATGCCCAGGTGGGCGATCTGCATGCCCCAGTAGCTGCGGGTCAGGGTCGGCAGGCCCTTGATCAGGCCTTTGTGGCGGGTCTTGTCGAAGATGTCGCGTACACCGGCCAGCAACACCCAGGCAGCCAGCACGAACGTCGCCAGCACCGCCCAGTTGAAGTCGCCATAGGCGATCCCGGCCACCACGGCCAGGGCAGCGGTGCCCAGCAGCACCGGTGTGAGCATTCCCACCAGCCACTTGACCGGGGTGTCCTTCCAGCGCACCAGCACACCAACCGCCATCACCACCATCAGGATCGCCATCAGCGGGATGAACAGCGCATTGAAGTACGGCGGCCCTACCGAAAGCTTGGCACCGGAAAGCGCATCGAGCACCAGCGGGTACAAGGTCCCCAGCAGGATCATCGACGCAGCGACCACCAGCACCAGGTTGTTGCCCAGCAACAGGGTTTCCCGAGACCAGAGGTTGAAGCCGACCTGGCTCTTGACCACCGGAGCGCGCACCGCGAACAGCGTCAGCGAACCACCCACCACGAACAGCAGGAAGATCAGGATGAACACGCCACGCTCGGGGTCCGAGGCGAAGGCATGCACCGACGTCAGCACCCCGGAACGCACCAGGAAGGTTCCCAGCAGGCTCAGGGAAAACGCCGCGATGGCCAGCAGTACCGTCCAGCTCTTGAAGACGCCACGTTTTTCCGTGACGGCCAGGGAGTGAATCAGCGCCGTGCCCACCAGCCAAGGCATGAAGGAGGCGTTCTCCACCGGGTCCCAGAACCACCAGCCACCCCAGCCGAGCTCGTAATAGGCCCACCAGGAACCGAGGGTGATGCCGATGCCGAGGAAGGCCCAGGCGACGATGGTCCACGGCCGCGACCAGCGGGCCCAGGCGGCATCGAGGCGGCCACCCAGCAAGGCGGCAATGGCGAAGGCGAAGGCCACGGAGAAACCGACATAGCCCATGTAGAGCATCGGCGGATGGACGATCAGGCCGATGTCCTGCAGCAGTGGGTTGAGGTCACGACCGTCCACGGGCACCTGGGGCAGGATCCGCTGGAACGGGTTGGACGTGACGATCAGGAACAGCAGGAAACCGGTGCTGATCATGCCCATCACCGCCAGCACCCGGGCCAGCATCACCTGGGGCAATTGCCGGGAAAACACCGACACCGCGAAGGTCCAGCCGCTGAGGATCAATGCCCACAGCAGCAGTGACCCCTCGTGGGCACCCCATACGGCACTGAACTTGTAGTACCAGGGCAAGGCGCTGTTGGAGTTGCTGGCCACGTATGCCACGGAAAAATCGTCGACCATGAAGGCATAGGTCAGGCAACCGAAGGCAAACACCATGAACGCGAACTGGCCCCACGCCGCCGGCTGGGCCAGGCCCATCCACAGACGGTCACCGCGCCAGGCGCCGAGCAACGGCATCACCGCCTGGACCAGGGCCAGGCACAAGGCCAGGATCATGGCCAGATGGCCCAATTCGGGGATATAGACTCCTGCGCTCATGGATCAGCCCTCCTTCACGGGAGTGGGGGCCGATTGGCCGCTTTCTTTCAAGGCCTTGGTCACTTCCGGCGGCATGTACTTCTCATCGTGCTTGGCCAGCACTTCGTCGGCCACCACCACACCGTCGGCATTGAGCTTGCCCAGGGCGACGATGCCCTGCCCTTCGCGGAACAGATCCGGGAGAATGCCCCGGTAGGTGATGGTCACGGTCTTGTTGAAGTCGGTGACGTTGAAGGTCACGTCCAGCGAATCCCCGGAGCGTACCAGGGAGCCCTTCTCCACCATCCCGCCGGCGCGGATGCGCGTGTCCTTGGGAGCTTCGCCATTGGCGATCTGGGTCGGGGTGTAGAACAGGTTGATGTTCTGCTGCAAGGCGCTGAGGGCCAGGCCGACCGCGGCACCGACACCCACCAGGATCGCAAGGATGATGACAAGACGCTTTTTGCGCACCGGATTCACTGACCACTCTCCCGGCGCAAACGACGCGCCTCTTGTTGCAGATACCGCTTGCGGGCCAGGATCGGCACCGCCACGTTGAGAACCAGTACCGCCAGGCAGATGCCATAGGCTGACCAGACATACAGGCCGTGATGGCCCATGGCGAGGAACTCGCCGAATGAAGCGAAACTCATCGAGCGGCCTCCAGGCTGTTCTGTACTTCGGCCTTCACCCAACTGGCCCGGGCTTCGCGCTTGAGCACTTCCAGGCGCATGCGCAGCAACAGCACCGCGCCGAAGAAACAGTAGAAACCCAGCGCGGTCAGCAGCAACGGCAGCCACATCTCCATCGGCATCGCCGGTTTCTCGGTGAGGGTGAAGGTGGCGCCCTGGTGCAGGGTGTTCCACCATTCCACCGAGTACTTGATGATGGGGATGTTGATCACCCCGACAATCGCCAGCACCGCACAGGCCTTGGCGGCGCTCTCACGATTGCTGATGGCGTTGCCCAGCGCAATAAGACCGAAGTACAGGAAAAGCAGGATCAGCATCGACGTCAGCCGGGCATCCCAGACCCACCACGAGCCCCAGGTCGGCTTGCCCCAGATGGCGCCGGTGACCAGCGCCACGGCGGTCATCCAGGCACCGATGGGGGCGGCGCACTGCAGGGCCACGTCAGCCAGCTTCATCTTCCAGACCAGCCCCACCACACCGCACACCGCCAGCATCACGTAGATGGACTGGGCCAGCACCGCCGTGGGAACGTGGATGTAGATGATGCGGAAACTGTTGCCCTGCTGGTAATCCGGTGGCGCGAAAGCCAGGCCCCAGACCACGCCGCTGCCAATCAGCAGCACGGCGGCGATGCTCAGCCAGGGCAATAACCTGCCACTGATGCCATAAAACCATTTGGGTGAGCCGAGCTTATGAAACCAGGTCCAATTCATTGCTGTTTCCATCACGGTCGCGGCTCGCTGTCACGAACCGCCGGGTCTGCCTTTACTTCACAGGAAGTGGTCAATTTTTGACCAGGCCTAGTTATTATTCGCCGACGCTGATCTTCAGGCCAGCGGCTATTGCAAAGGGTGTCAGGGTTATCGCCAGGGCGGTCAGGCTCCCAAGCCACAGCAGATAACCGGTTGCCGGCATGCCTTGCAGCGCCGCCTGCAAGGCGCCACTGCCCAGGATCAGGACCGGGATATACAACGGCAGGATCAAGAGCGCCAGCAACAGGCCGCCGCGCTTCAACCCCACCGTCAGTGCCGCACCTACGGCCCCCAGCAGGCTCAGCACCGGCGTACCCAGCAACAGCGACACCAACAGCACCGGCATGCAGGCCGCAGGCAACCCCAGCATCATCGCCAGGAGCGGTGAGAGCAAGACCAGCGCCAGGCCGGAAAAAACCCAGTGTGCCAGTACCTTGGCCAAAACCAGAAGGGCCAGGGGGTGCGACGAAAGGACCCACTGTTCCAGCGATCCGTCCTCGAAATCACTGCGGAAAAGCCCGTCCAGCGAGAGCAGGACCGATAAAAGCGCTGCCACCCAGACCAGGCCTGGCGACAAGGTTTGCAACAATTGAGTCTCGGGGCCGACCGCCAGGGGGAACAGCGCAATGACGATCGCAAAAAAGACCAGCGGATTGGCCAGTTCGGCCGGACGGCGGAACAACAGACGCGCTTCGCGGGCAAGCAACAGGCCAAACACAGTCATACGGCCCAATTCCCCAGATCGATATTGCGGTAGCCGGACGGCATCCGGGTCAATGTATGGTGGGTGGTCAGCAACACCATGCCGGCGTTTTCGCAGTGCCGGGCCAGATGTTCCTCCAGCTGCGCCACCCCTTGCTTGTCCAGGGCGGTGAATGGTTCGTCGAGGATCCACAACGGCGGGCTGTCCAGGTATAGACGCGCCAGGGCCACGCGGCGCTGCTGGCCGGCGGACAGGGTATGGCACGGCACATCCTCGAAACCACGCAGCCCCACTTGCGCCAATGCCTGCCAGATCGCTTCCCGTGTGGCGGGCCGATGCAGCGCACAGAGCCAGCTGAGGTTTTCCTCGGGAGTCAACAGATCCTTGATACCGGCGGCGTGACCGATCCAGAGCAGGTTGCGAGCCAGCTCGCCGCGCTGGCTGTGCAACGGCTGGCCGTTGAGCAGCACCTGGCCTGCGGTGGGCTGCATCAATCCGGCCAACAGGCGCAACAGACTGGTCTTGCCGCTACCATTGGGCCCACTGACTTGCACCATATCGCCCGGCGAGAGTCTCAATTCGAGGTGTTCGAAAAGCAGCCGCAAGTCTCGCTCACAGGCGAGGCCGACGGTTTGCAAAAGAGGACTGGTCAAGGGATCGCGGGCCTTATACGGTTCAAGTCGGCGGTGCTGCGGCCGTTAAAGAAGTGCAGCATAGATGCTTTGAGGGCCTGTTCCACAGAGCTGCGTCAAACAATGACGAGATTTTCGCCACTCCCTGAAAATACGGGCAGCATTATACATGCCGAGCTTTACATTTCCCCAAGGTCAAAGCGCAAATGACAGGCGACATGAACATCCAGCCACTGCCCCAGGCCACGGCAACGACACGTGCGCCGATGGTCAGCGGTGAGCTGCTCAAGCTGCTCACGCCCGCCGCAGGCTTGATCGCCACCGGCCAGACGGCCCAGGCCGAAGTCCTGTCCCTCAAGCAGGCGGACCAGACATTCCAGCTCTTGCTCAAGGTCACCCTGGAAAGCGGCCGCCAGACCACGGTACAGGCCACCAGCAGCCAGCCGCTGCCTCAGGGCACCAGCCTGGCGGTGACCCAACCATCGGCCAGCAACCTGGCGATTACCGTGCAACAGGCCCTCGCTTCCAGCGTCGCGACCCTCACGCGGATCGACACCAGCCAGATGCCGGTGGGCACCTTGCTGCAAGGCAAGGTCATCACCAGCCAGGCCTTGCCACAGGCCCCAGGGCAACCGGTGGTCTATCGATCGCTGGTGAGCCTGCTCAACACCGCCCAGGCCGGCCGAACCCTGGATATCGACAGTCCCCGGCCGCTGCGTATCGGCACGTTGCTCAGCGCCCAGGTACAGGATGCCCAGACACTGAAGTTCATCCCGCTGAGCAACCGCCAGGAACAACTGGCTGTGAGCCAGCAACTGGTGACCCAGGTCAGTCGCCAGGGCTCGCTGGACAGCCTGATCAGCGCCCTGCAGAACCTGCCCGTCACCGATGACACGGGTAGCGAGCTGCGCGCCGTGGTGACGCGCCTGTTGGCCAGCCTGCCGGATGTCCAGCAACTGAGCACCCCCAAGGGCCTGGCCCAGGCCCTGGCCGCCAGCGGTGCGTTCCTGGAGAGCAAGCTGCTGGCCGGGCAACCCCCTGCCCTGGCACCGGACCTCAAGGGCGACCTGCTGAAGCTGGTCGCACAGCTGACACCGGCCCTGCCCGCCTCCACCAACCTGGGCGCGATCATCGCTGCCAATACCCTGTCCCAGGCACTGCCCAGTTTCGTGCGCAACGCCCTGGGCACCCTTGGCCAGGTCAGCGCCAAGCCGCAGCCCACCAGCTTTCCCCTGCCCTCGCGCCTGTTGAAAGAGCAGGACGACGAAGGTGATCTCGAACATTTGCTGCGCCTCGCCGCGGCCGCCGTGTCGCGCCTGCAGAGCCACCAACTGTCGAGCCTGGAACAGACCGGCCTGACCGACGACGGTCGCCTGATGAGTACCTGGCAACTGGAAATCCCGATGCGTAACCTGCAGGACATCGTGCCCTTGCAGGTCAAGTTCCAGCGTGAGCAAACCCCACCCCGGGAGCAGTCGAACGAGCCTCGGGAAGAACGCGAGCCCCGACAACAGCAGCTCTGGCGGGTCGAACTGGCGTTCGACATGGAGCCGCTGGGGCCGCTACAGGTCCAGGTCCAGTTGCTCAGCGGCAGCCTGTCGAGCCAGTTGTGGGCGCAACGCCCCTATACCGCCAGCCTGATCGAAAGCAATCTGGCGGCCCTGCGTGAACGCCTCGTGACTTGCGGCCTGAACGTGGGCGACCTCGATTGCCATCTCGGCACCCCGCCCCAGGGCCCCAAGACCCGGCTCGAACAGCGCTGGGTGGACGAAACCGCATGACGACCCACACCGAACCCCGCCAGGCCATTGCCCTCAAGTACGATGGCCAGCATGCCCCGACCCTCACCGCCAAGGGCGACGAAGCCCTGGCCGAGGAAATCCTGCGCATCGCCAGGGAAAGCGAAGTACCGATCTATGAGAATGCCGAGCTGGTGAAATTGCTGGCTCGCCTGGAGCTGGGGGACAGTATCCCGGAAGAGTTGTATCGCACGATTGCCGAAATCATCGCGTTCGCCTGGACCCTCAAGGGCAAGTTTCCCAAGGGTTTTGATCCGAATGCGCCGAGTGTCGAGAAAGACGTGACAGATCGCGGAGACGATTACTGAGGCAACGAGGGGGCACCACTGCGCCTCGACTGGCACCCACGGTGGGCGGTGGTATTTATTCCCACTGGGACGCAAAGCGGCCCTGAAACCTCAGCACAGGGCGTGGCAGATGGAACGCGGCGTCTTGCTTGGGGTTGCTGCGCAAACCAGCGAGGATGAATTCCCTCGCCACAGGGTGGCGTTTCGCTGAACATCGGCTTGCATCCGACTCGGTGGCGAGCGCCAGAAAAGCCTGTGGGAGCGAGCCAGCTCGCTCCCACAGGCGATTGGGGCGAAGCGGTCAGCCGCCTCTATGCAGCTTGCTCATCAATTCCGCTTCGGCCTGGGTCAAGCCGCAGGCCTGGGTCAGTTCGTCGACGCTGGCGCCCATGCCGACCAGACGCGCGGCCTGGGCGAAAGAAAGGCTCGAGGGGTCGCGCTGTTCCAGCTGGGCCAGCTTGTCCGGCAACGGGCCGACCACGGCGCGCAGTTCATGGAGGGCTTCGCCCATGCGCACGGTGCCGTTCTGGTAATCGTCGACACGCTTGGCCAGGTCCTTGATGCGCTGATCGCGCAGCGCATCGCCCTGGGCCTGCTGCGCGGCGATCTGCCGCTGGGCGCGGATGTAGGCCAGGAACATCGCCAGCGTACCGGCCCAGAACAGGAACAGGACAATGACTGCTACCTCAAGGATCAAATCAGATACTCTCCAGTTCCGACCATTCTTCTTCGCTCATCATTTTTTCCAGTTCGACCAGGATCAGCAACTCGTTGTTCTTGTTGCACACGCCCTGGATGAACTTGGCCGATTCTTCGTTACCGACGTTAGGCGCGGTTTCGATTTCCGACTGACGCAAGTAAACCACTTCAGCGACGCTGTCCACCAGGATACCGACCACTTGCTTGTCGGCCTCGATGATCACGATACGGGTGTTGTCGTTGACTTCAGTGGAGTTCAAGCCGAAACGCTGGCGAGTGTCGATCACCGTGACTACGTTGCCACGCAGGTTGATGATACCCAGCACATAGCTGGGCGCACCCGGTACCGGAGCGATCTCGGTATAGCGCAGCACTTCCTGCACGCGCATCACGTTGATGCCGTAGGTTTCGTTATCGAGCTTGAAGGTGACCCATTGCAGGATCGGATCTTCGGAACCCTTGAGAGACGACGCCTTATCATTCATACCCTGACCCCTCGAAAAACCGCCTGTGGCGGTGTGTTCTGCCCCGTGACGCCCTGCGTCGCCGGTTGTGTTATTTCGGTTTCTGGACCGGCTTGGTGCCGCCCAGGTGTTTTGCCCCGCCGCTGGCGATCAGCTCGGCCAGCTCGGAAACGTCCAGCAAGGCGCACATGTGCTCGATCACCGTACCGGCCAGCCATGGCCGTTGCCCTCGATGGCTGCGCCACTTGATTTCGTTCGGGTCCAGGCGCAACGAGCGACTGACCTGATGCACCGCCAATCCCCACTCGTAGCCCTGCACCGAAATCACGTACTGAAGGCCCTGGCGGAAATCGTCGCGATAACGATCCGGCATCACCCAGCGCGCGGTATCCAGCACCTTCAGGTTGCCGGCCTGGCTGGGCAGGATCCCGAGGAACCATTCCGGCTGGCCGAACAACGGCGTCAATTCCTGCCCGGCCAGGGAATAAATCGATCCCAGGCAAACCAGCGGCACCGCCAGGGTCAACCCGGCCACATCGAACAACAGGCACTCGAACGCCTCGGCGGCCCAGGCCGGACGGTCGTTTCCCGGCACCGGTGGCGGCGGGCTGCTCGGCGGCAGGTGAACTTCCACCACCGGCTTGACCAGGCCCTGCAACAACGGCGCAACGGTCGAGACCGGCGCCAGGATTGGCGCGGGTACCTCCATCACTTTCACGGCCGGCTCTATCGACGGCGCTTCGACCACCGGAGCCTTGGCCACCGGGGCAACCACGGGCTTGCGTGCATCACGGGCCTGCTCTTCGAGCACGGCCGCCTGGAATTCATCCAGTACACCCTCGGCTTCGACGGACCCAGGCAAGGCCTCGATCACGCTCGGCGGCGGTGGCAATTCTTCGGTCGCTTCCTGCAACAGCCCATCCAGATAAGACTGCAGGGCCATTTGCGGACGCGAGGTTGTCTTGATCGGGCGGTTCATTGGAACAGTGCGCCCCATATGAATGTTATCGGCATGGATGCCATGGGACTTGAGCCTGCGATGATTCTGGACGCGTTCAATCAGGCCACCTGCTGTGGAACGAGCTGCTGGGCCAGGAGATGCTTGAGCAGCGCGCGGTAAGCCAGCACGCCACGGCTCTTGCCATCGAACTGCGAAGGGGTCAGGCCGGCGCGACTGGCATCGCGCAGGCGCGTGTCCACCGGGATGTAGCCTTGCCAGATGTCATCGGGATACATGTCGCGCAATACCCGCAGGGTGCCCATGGAAGCCTGGGTGCGCCGGTCGAACAGGGTTGGCACGATGTTGAAGGCCAGCGATTGCTTGCGCGAGCGGTTGACCATCGCCAGGGTGTTGACCATCCGCTCCAACCCCTTGACCGCCAGGTGCTCGGTCTGCACCGGGATCACCAGTTGCTGGCTGGCCGCCAAGGCATTGACCATCAGCAAGCCAAGCAACGGCGGGCTGTCGATGATCGCGTAATCGAAATCCTGCCACAGTTGCGCCAGACTCTTGGCGATCACCAGGCCCAGGCCGCTCTGGCCAGGCGACTGGCGCTCCAGGGTGGCCAGGGCGGTGCTGGACGGCAGCAGGGAAATCCGCTCGTCGCTGGTGGACAACAGCAACTGCCCGGGCAAGCCCTCGGGCACGCTGCCCTTGTGCAGGAACAGGTCGTAGTTGCTGTGCTCCAGGCTATCGGGATCGTAGCCAAAGTAACTGGTCATCGAGCCGTGCGGGTCCAGATCGACAATGACCACGCGCTTGCCCGCCTCGGCCAGCAATCCGGCTAAAGCGATGGAAGAGGTGGTTTTACCCACGCCCCCTTTCTGATTGGCAACTGCCCAGACTCTCATTCGTATCGTTCCTCCCGGCCGAAACAGGCTCGACCGAGAAATAGCTCGGTTATAAAGCGGGTGACGGAGAATTGACGGCGCTCGGTCTTCCCGGTGTGTTGACCGAGGTCGGTGCAGTTTGTGTGCCAGCCCGCTTCAATGCCGCATCCGGCGTCGCATGGGCCGTGCCGGTACCGGTCAGGCTGCGGCGCACGTCGAGGTTGCGCGACACCACCAGCACCACCCGCCGGTTGCGCGCACGCCCCTCGGCAGTGGCATTGTTGGCCACCGGCTGGAACTCGCCGTACCCCACCGATGCCAGGCGGCCAGGATTCACGCCCTGCATGGCAAGCATGCGCACGATACTGGCCGAACGGGCCGAGGACAGCTCCCAGTTGGTCGGGTACTGCGCGGTGCGGATCGGCTGGTCGTCGGTGAAGCCTTCCACATGAATCGGGTTGTCGAACGGCTTGAGGATCGCCGCCACCTTGTCGATGATGTTGAACGCCATGTCACTGGGCATCGCATCGCCGCTGCCGAACAACAGGCTGGAGTTGAGCTCGATCTCCACCCACAGCTCATTGCCGCGCACGGTCATCTGGTTGGAACTGATCAGGTCGCCGAACGCGGCGCTGATGTCGTCGGCAATGCTTTTCAGCGGATCGCTGCCGCCGGCGATGCCGGCATCCACCTGCTCGGTGTCCCTGACCAACGGCTTGGCCGGCGTCGTGGTCTTGGGGCGTTCGTCGCCGATGGGGATAGGCTTGAGGGCGCGGTCCGAGTCGGTAAAGACGCCGAGCAGCGCTTCGGAAATCACCTTGTACTTGCCTTCGTTGACCGACGAGATCGAGTACATCACCACGAAAAAGGCAAACAGCAAGGTGATGAAGTCGGCGTAGGAAACCAGCCAGCGTTCGTGGTTGACGTGCTCTTCATGCTGTCTGCGGCGTGCCATTGTCCCTATCCCCCATCAGTCCATGAAGCCCTGGAGCTTCAACTCGATGGAACGCGGGTTCTCACCCTCGGCGATGGACAGGATGCCCTCCAGCAACATTTCACGATAACGCGACTGGCGCAGGGCGATGGCCTTGAGCTTGGCGGCGATGGGCAGCAACACCAGGTTGGCGCTGGCCACGCCATAGATCGTGGCGACGAAAGCCACGGCGATACCATTGCCCAGTTGCGATGGATCGGCCAGGTTACCCATCACGTGGATCAGGCCCATGACCGCACCGATGATGCCGATGGTAGGTGCGTAGCCGCCCATGCTTTCGAACACCTTGGCTGCTTCGATGTCACGGCTTTCCTGGGTATAGAAATCCACTTCCAGGATGCTGCGGATGGCTTCCGGCTCGGCGCCGTCCACCAGCAGCTGCAGGCCTTTGCGCGAATAGCTGTCCGGTTCGGCGTCAGCCACCCCTTCCAGACCGAGCAGGCCCTCCTTGCGGGCGGTCAGGCTCCAGTTCACGACGCGATCGATGCCACCGGCCAGGTCGACCCGTGGCGGGAACAGGATCCAGACCAGCACCTGCATGGCGCGCTTGAAGGCGCTCATGGGTGACTGCAGCAAAGCGGCCCCGATGGTGCCGCCCAGCACGATCAACGCGGCCGGGCCGTTGGCCAGGGCCCCGAGATGGCCGCCTTCCAGATAATTGCCACCGATGATGGCGACGAACGCCATGATGATGCCGATCAGGCTGAGCACATCCATTACAGGCACGCCTCGACCAGGTGTCTACCGATATCGTCCAGGCCATATATCCCGTCGGCCAGGTCCGCTTTGACAATCGCCATGGGCATGCCATAGATCACGCAGCTGGCTTCGTCCTGGGCCCAGATCGTGCTGCCGCCCTGCTTGAGCAGGCGCGCGCCTTCGCGACCATCGGCCCCCATGCCGGTGAGCACCACCGCCAGAACTTTGTCGCCGTAGGATTTCGCGGCGGAACCGAAGGTGATATCCACACAAGGCTTGTAGTTCAGGCGCTCGTCGCCAGGGAGGATTTTCACCGCGCCACGGCCATCGATCATCATCTGCTTGCCACCCGGCGCCAGCAGCGCCAGGCCGGGACGCAGGACATCGCCATCCTCGGCTTCCTTGACGCTGATGCGGCAGAGCTTGTCCAGGCGCTCGGCGAATGCCTTGGTGAACGCGGCGGGCATGTGCTGGATCAGCACGATGGGGGCCGGGAAATTGGCCGGCAACTGGGTCAGGACCCGCTGCAGCGCCACCGGACCACCGGTGGAAGTACCGATGGCGACCAGTTTGTAGGCCTTGCGCTTGGGCGCCGGCGACGAGGCCGTGGCGGCGGGCGCGGCACGGGTTGGCGCAGCAGGCGCAGCGCTGCGCGCCGGCGCCGGATTGAAACCACCCGATGAAGCCGGGGCAGGCGCAGGCGCGGACACCGGCGCCGGGGCCGGTGGGCTGTAGGCACTCACGCGCCGGTTGCTGCGGGAAATGCTGTGGACCTTCTCACAGAGCAACTGCCGGACCTTGTCGGGGTTGCGCGAGATGTCCTCGAAATTCTTCGGCAGGAAATCCACCGCGCCGGCGTCCAGCGCATCGAGGGTCACCCGGGCGCCTTCGTGGGTCAGCGAGGAGAACATCAATACCGGGGTCGGGCAGCGCTGCATGATATGCCGCACGGCGGTGATGCCATCCATCATGGGCATCTCGTAGTCCATGGTGATCACGTCCGGCTTGAGGGCCAGGGCCTGATCGATCGCCTCTTTGCCGTTGGTCGCGGTGCCGACGACCTGAATACTCGTATCCGCTGAAAGAATTTCCGAGACGCGGCGGCGGAAGAACCCCGAATCGTCCACCACCAGGACTTTAACTACCATAAACACTCCGTTAGACGAGGCGCGGCCCTGGGCCACGCCCCCCAGAATCAAATACGCCGTGTGGCGTAACGCTTGAGCATGCTTGGCACATCGAGGATCAGCGCGATGCGGCCGTCGCCGGTGATGGTGGCGCCGGACATGCCCGGGGTGCCCTGGAGCATCTTGCCCAACGGCTTGATGACCACTTCTTCCTGGCCCACGAGCTGGTCGACGACGAAGCCGATCCGCTGGGTACCGACCGAAAGGATCACCACATGGCCTTCGCCCTGCTCCACATGGGCGGCGGAGCTGACCAGCCAGCGCTTGAGGTAGAACAGCGGCAGCGCCTTGTCCCGCACGATCACCACTTCCTGGCCGTCCACCACGTTGGTCTTCGACAGGTCGAGGTGGAAAATCTCGTTGACGTTGACCAATGGGAAGGCGAAGGCCTGGTTGCCCAGCATCACCATCAGGGTCGGCATGATCGCCAGGGTCAGCGGCACTTTGATGAGGATCTTCGAGCCCGAACCCTTGACCGAATGAATGTTGATCGAACCGTTGAGCTGGGAGATCTTGGTTTTCACCACGTCCATGCCCACGCCACGGCCCGATACGTCGGAAATCTCGGTCTTGGTGGAGAACCCCGGGGCGAAGATCAGGTTGTAGCACTCGGTGTCGCTGAGGCGGTCGGCGGCATCCTTGTCCATCACACCGCGTTTCACTGCGATGGCCCGCAATATCTCGGGGTCCATGCCCTTGCCGTCGTCGGAGATCGACAGCAGGATGTGATCACCCTCCTGCTCGGCGGCCAGGATCACCTTGCCGCTGCGGACCTTGCCGGCGGCCTCGCGCTCTTCCGGCGACTCGATGCCGTGGTCGACCGCGTTGCGCACCAAGTGGACCAGCGGGTCGGCCAAGGCCTCGACGAGGTTCTTGTCCAGGTCGGTTTCTTCACCCACCAGTTCCAGGTTGATTTCTTTCTTGAGCTGGCGAGCCAGGTCTCGTACCAGGCGCGGGAAGCGCCCGAAGACTTTCTTGATCGGCTGCATCCGGGTCTTCATGACCGCGGTCTGCAGGTCGGCGGTGACCACGTCGAGATTCGACACCGCCTTGGACATGGCTTCGTCCTGGCTGTTGAGGCCCAGGCGCACCAGACGGTTACGCACCAGCACCAGTTCGCCGACCATGTTCATGATCTCGTCCAGGCGCGCGGTGTCGACCCGAACGGTCGTCTCGGCTTCGCTGGTCGGTTTTTCCGCTGGCGCGGCAGCGGCTGCGCGAGCAGGTGCCGGGGCGGCTGGCTTGGCCGCGGCCGCCGGCGCAGGCGTCTCGGCCTTGGCTTGGGGCGCCTTGCTTTCCGGCGCCTTGGCAGCGGGCTTGGGCGCAGCCTTGGCGGCCGGCGCGGCCGTCGATGCGGCAGTGGCGGTACCGACTTCGCTGAACTTGCCTTTGCCGTGCAGTTCGTCGAGCAGCGATTCGAATTCCTGATCAGTGATCAGGTCGCTGCCGGCCGCCGCCGCGGATGGTTTGTCCGAGCCCGGTGCAGAAGCGATGGCCGACTCCAGCGCGTCAACGGCGAACGTGCCCTTGCCATGCAACTGGTCGAGTAGCGCTTCGAATTCATCGTCGGTGATGTCGGAGTTGTCGCCTGCCGCGCTGGGGGCCGCAGGTGTTGGCGTCGGGGCGACGGCATCCGGGGCGAACTGGCCCTTGCCGTGGAGCTGGTCGAGCAGCGACTCGAACTCGGCATCGGTGATTTCGTCGCTGGCCGTGCCATCGGCGGCTTGCGCCGCTGGCGCTACCGGGGCCTGGACCTGGGCTTCAGCCTTGACGGCGCTCAGGGAGTCCAGCAGTTGTTCGAATTCGTTATCGGTGATATCGCCCGACTCTTGCGCCACCGGTTCTTCGGCGACAGGCTCTTCGACAGCAGGTTCTTCAGCCGGAGCGGCTTCGTCGGCCGATTGCGGCTCGGCCAGGCGCGACAGCGCGGCGAGCAGCTCAGGCGTGGCAGGGGTAATGGGCGAGCGCTCGCGCACTTCGCTGAACATGCTGTTGACCGCATCCAGTGCTTCAAGCACCACGTCCATCAGCTCCGAGTCAACGCGACGCTCACCCTTGCGCAGGATGTCGAACACGTTCTCGGCAATGTGACAGCACTCCACCAGCTCGTTGAGCTGGAGGAAGCCGGCGCCTCCTTTTACAGTGTGGAAACCGCGAAAAATTGCATTGAGCAGATCCGCATCGTCAGGCCGGCTTTCCAGCTCGACCAGTTGTTCGGACAGTTGCTCTAGAATCTCGCCGGCCTCAACCAGGAAATCCTGAAGGATCTCTTCATCGGCGCCGAAGCTCATTAATGGCTGCTCCTAAAACAGGTAGGTCGTGATGACGGTTAATCCCGGATCGCATTGGTGTCGTGAGCGTGCCCGGCAAGGCTTGCAACGCAGCATGGCGCGCTCTGGACTCCAACCTCTCGGGGTGCGCCCCACAAGGCGCAATCCGTCGTTACTCGTCGTTCATTTGGTAAGACCAAACCACACTCCTCGTGCCTGGGTCTTGCGCCTTGTGGGGCACGGCGCGATCGGTATTAACCGTTATCACGACCTACAAACTCAAAATCCAAGGCTGGACAACAAATCGTCCACGTCGTCCTGACCGGATACAACGTCTTCTCTTTTATCGGCATGAATTTGCGGACCTTCACCCTGGGAGAGATGTTTTTTTGGATCTTTTTCAGCGAGCATCGCCGCACGGTCATGTTCGATGCCCGCAAAGCGGTCCACCTGACTGGCCATGAGCACGAGTTTGAGCAGATTGCTTTCGACTTCGGTGACCAGTTGGGTCACGCGCTTGATCACCTGCCCGGTCAGGTCCTGATAGTCCTGGGCCAGCAGAATGTCGTTGAGGTTGTTCGCCACGGCGCGGTTGTCGGCGCTGCTGCGTGTCAGAAAACCGTCGACACGGCGAGCCAGCTCCCGGAATTCCTGGGCCCCGACCTCCCGCCGCATGAACCGGCCCCAATCGGCGCTCAAGGCCTGGGCTTCGTCGCCCAGGCCGTTGACCAGGGGCGTAGCGCTTTCCACCAGGTCCATGGTGCGGTTGGCCGCGGCCTCGGTCAGCTTGACCACGTAGGACAGGCGCTCGGTCGCGTCGGTGATCTGCGAGACCTCCTCGGCCTGCGGCATGTTCGGGTCGATCTGGAAATTGACGATTGCGCTGTGCAGTTCACGGGTGAGCTTGCCGACTTCCTGGTACAGACCACGATCCCGGGTCTGGTTGAGCTCGTGGATCATCTGGACAGCGTCGCCGAAGCGGCCTTTTTCAAGGCTATCGACCAGTTCGCGGGCATGTTTTTTCAGGGTCGATTCGAAATCGCCCATTGAAGATTCGTTATGCTCCATAGCTCCCCCGTGGCGCCATTAACCGATGCGTTCGAAGATTTTCTCGATCTTCTCTTTCAACGCCTGGGCCGTGAAGGGTTTGACCACATAGCCGTTCACACCGGCCTGGGCCGCTTCGATGATCTGCTCGCGCTTGGCTTCGGCGGTGACCATCAGCACGGGAAGGTGCTTGAGTTTTTCATCGGCGCGTACATGACGCAGCAAGTCGATACCGGTCATGCCGGGCATGTTCCAGTCAGTCACCAGAAAGTCGATGCTCCCGCTGTTGAGGACCGGGATGGCGGTGGTGCCATCGTCGGCCTCAACCGTGTTGGTGAACCCAAGGTCACGCAACAGGTTCTTAATGATCCGCCGCATCGTTGAAAAATCGTCAACGATGAGGATTTTCATGTTCTTGTCCAATTCGACCTCCAAGCAGTCTTAAACGTGTCCAGCACCTGAACGCGCCATTTCAATCAATCCGGCACAACACTCGACAACGGTCCGGTGCGCACCGTACGGCGACTGATGGGAACTTGCCCCGCCAACCTCGTCCGCTGCGCTCCCCTGCCCGCTGTCAGCGCGCTCGCCACTCCCCCAAACGCCCCCGCAAACGGGCCGCGCACTGGCTGTGTAACTGGCTGACCCGCGATTCGCTGACCCCCAGGACCTCACCGATTTCCTTGAGGTTCAGCTCTTCGTCGTAGTACAGCGCCAAGACCAGTCGCTCACGCTCCGGCAAATTGGCAATCGCATCCGCCAACGCACTCTGGAAGCGTTCATCTTCCAGGTCACGCGACGGCTCCATATAGGCACTTGCGCCATCCTCATGCAGCCCTTCGTGCTCGCCGTCCTGCAACAGGTCGTCGAAACTGAACAGGCGGCTGCCCAGGGTATCGTTCAAAATCCCGTAATAATCGTCGAGACTCAACTGGAGTTCGGCCGCAACCTCGTGATCTTTAGCGTCACGTCCGGTTTTAGATTCGATGGCGCGAATCGCGTCACTGACCATGCGGGTATTACGGTGTACCGAACGCGGTGCCCAATCGCCCTTGCGGACCTCATCGAGCATCGCGCCACGAATGCGGATACCGGCATAGGTCTCGAAACTGGCACCCTTGCTGGCGTCGTATTTGTTCGCCACTTCGAGCAGGCCGATCATGCCTGCCTGGATCAGGTCTTCGACCTGGACACTGGCCGGCAGGCGCGCCAGCAAGTGATAGGCAATGCGCTTGACCAGGGGCGCGTAACGCTCGATCAATTCGTATTGGGCGTCCCGTGCCGATTTCTTGTAGAGATGGTTGTAACCGCTGGCTGTCATAACACGGGCCCTGCTGTTTGTTGCACGAGACGCTCGACGAAAAATTCCAGATGCCCGCGTGGGTTGGCCGGCAGTGGCCAGGTATCGACCTTCTGGGCGATCGCCTTGAACGCCAGCGCGCATTTGGAACGTGGAAAGGCTTCATAGACGGCACGTTGCTTCTGGACGGCCTTGCGTACGCTTTCGTCGTAGGGCACGGCCCCCACGTATTGAAGCGCAACGTCCAGGAAGCGATCCGTGACCTTGGTCAACTTGGCGAACAGGTTGCGTCCCTCCTGTGGGCTCTGGGCCATGTTGGCCAGGACGCGGAAGCGGTTCATGCCATAGTCGCGGTTCAGTAGCTTGATCAGGGCATAGGCGTCGGTGATGGACGTCGGTTCGTCGCAGACCACCAGCAACACCTCCTGGGCGGCGCGTACGAAACTGACGACCGAGTCACCGATACCGGCCGCGGTATCGATCACCAGCACATCGAGGTTATCGCCAATGTCGCTGAATGCCTGGATCAGGCCGGCGTGCTGGGCCGGGGTCAGATGAACCATGCTCTGGGTGCCGGAGGCGGCCGGCACGATGCGAATCCCGCCGGGCCCTTGCAGCAGCACGTCGCGCAATTCGCAGCGACCTTCGATGACGTCCGCCAGGGTGCGCTTGGGGGTAAGCCCCAGCAGCACGTCGACGTTCGCCAGGCCCAGGTCGGCGTCCAGCAGCATGACCCGTCGGCCAAGCTCTGCCAGAGCCAGGGACAAGTTCACTGACACGTTAGTCTTGCCGACGCCACCTTTGCCGCCGGTCACCGCGATCACCTGTACGGGATGCATGCTGCCCATGTTCGTTCTTTACCTTGTCTTACTTAGACGGAGGCCACATTACTGGCTGCGCGTTCATACTGAACATTGCATGGCAGACCATCGATGTAGGTACAAAAAATATTCATGATTACCTCAGCCGACCTGCTTGGTAGGGCTGTGGTAGATATCAGCGAACATGTCAGCCATGGCTTCTTCGCTGGGTTCGTCCTGCATTTGCACACTCACGGCGCGACTGACCAGTTGATGACGACGCGGCAGATGCAAATCATCCGGGATCCGCGGCCCATCGGTCAGGTACGCCACCGGCAGATCGTGACCGATCGCCAGGCTCAACACCTCGCCCAGGCTTGCCGTTTCGTCCAGCTTGGTCAGGATGCAACCGGCCAGACCACAACGTTTGTAGCTGTGATAAGCGGCCGTTAGAACCTGTTTCTGGCTGGTGGTTGCCAACACGAGATAATTTTTTGACCGTATACCGCGACCGGCCAGGCTTTCAAGCTGCATGCGCAGGGCCGGGTCGCTGGCTTGCAGGCCGGCGGTATCGATCAGCACGACACGCTTGCGCAGCAGCGGCTCCAGCGCCTGGGCCAGGGATTGGCCCGGGTCCACGTGGGTCACCGACACATTGAGGATCCGCCCCAGGGTCTTGAGTTGCTCCTGGGCACCGATGCGGAAACTGTCCATGCTCACCAGGGCAATGCTCTGGGAACCGTACTTGAGCACATAACGGGCGGCCAGCTTGGCAAGGGTGGTGGTCTTGCCCATGCCGGCCGGACCGACCATCGCAATCACCCCGCCCTCTTCCAGCGGCTCGACTTCCGGCGTGGCGATCATCCGCGCCAGGTGCGCCAGCAGCATGCGCCAGGCCTGGCGAGGCTCCTCGATATCGTTGATCAGCGCCAGCAGGTCGCGGGCCAACGGACCGGACAGGCCGATGCGTTGCAGGCGACGCCACAGGTTGGCCTGGGCCGGGCGGCTGCCTTGCAGCTGGTTCCAGGCCAGGGAGCCGAGCTGGACTTCCATCAGCTCGCGCAGGCTGTTGAGCTCGAAACGCATCGAATCCAGGGCCCGTGGGTCGATACCCGGGGCGGGGGCGGCCGGAGCCGGGGCCGGACGACGCGGCTCGGCCGGGGTCGGCTCGATCAGCGGCTCGGCAGCGGTCAAGGGCAGGCCGGCAGTCAGCGGCTGGCCGGCGAACAATTGACGATTGGTGCCGGCGGCGGCCTCGCCTTCGCTGCTGCGCAGGCTCAATTCGGCCTGGGCACTGGCGATGCGCGACTGGGTCTTGCGCAGCTCATCCTCAAGTTCCATGTTCGGAACCCGCGGGGCCAACGCAGACAATTTGTAGTCCAGGGCCGCCGTCAGCTCGACACCGCCGGCGATCCGGCGGTTGCCGATGATGGCTGCTTCGGCGCCCAGCTCGTCACGAACCAGTTTCATGGCCTGACGCATATCGGCGGCGAAAAAACGCTTCACTTGCATAAACCACTACCTCAGCCGTTGGGCCCTACTGTCGCAACAATGGTCACTTGCTTGTTGTCCGGTATTTCCTGGTAAGCCAGCACATGCAGGCCCGGGACTGCGAGGCGGCCGAAGCGCGAGAGCATCGCGCGAATCGGACCTGCCACCAGCAGGATCACCGGTTGACCTTGCATTTCCTGCCGCTGGGCTGCCTCGATCAACGAACGCTGCAGCTTCTCGGCCATGCTTGGCTCCAGCAGAACACCCTCTTCCGAGCCTTGTCCTGCCTTCTGAAGACTATTGAGCAATATCTGTTCCAACCTTGGCTCCAGAGTGATCACAGGCAGCTCGGACTCAGTACCTACAATGCTTTGGACGATTGCACGGGACACGCCGACCCGCACTGCAGCCACCAGGGCGGCGGTATCTTGACTCTTGGAAGCGTTGTTGGCGATCGCTTCGGCAATGCTGCGAATGTCGCGAACCGGTACCTGTTCGGCCAGCAGCGCTTGCAGCACCTTGAGCAACTGAGACAACGAAACCACGCCAGGCACCAGCTCTTCGGCCAGTTTCGGAGAGCCCTTGGCCAGTACCTGCAGCAATTGCTGGACTTCCTCGTGGCCAATCAGCTCGCTGGAGTGCTTGTACAGAATCTGGTTCAAATGGGTCGCGACCACGGTACTGGCGTCCACCACGGTGTAGCCGAGGGACTGGGCCTGGGCTCGCTGGCTGATTTCGATCCACACCGCCTCGAGACCGAAAGCCGGATCCTTGGCGGTGATGCCGTTGAGCGAACCATAGACCTGCCCCGGGTTGATGGCCAATTCGCGGTCCGGATAGATCTCGGCTTCCGCCAGGATCACCCCCATCAAGGTCAGGCGATAGGCGCTTGGGGCCAGGTCGAGGTTGTCACGGATATGCACGGTGGGCATCAGGAAACCCAGGTCCTGGGACAGCTTCTTGCGCACGCCCTTGATCCGTGCCAGCAACTGGCCGCCCTGGTTGCGGTCGACCAGCGGGATCAGGCGGTAACCGACTTCCAGGCCGATCATGTCGATGGGGGTCACGTCGTCCCAGCCCAGCTCCTTGGTTTCCATGGCACGGGCCGGCGATGGCAGCAATTCCTGCTGGCGCTTGACCTCCTGCAGGGCCTGGACCTTCTGCTCGTTCTGTTTCTTCCAGAACAGATAGGCGCCGCCCGCGGCCACGGCAGCCATGGTCAGGAAGGAAACGTGCGGCATGCCCGGCACCAGGCCCATCACCGCCATCAGGCCGGCGGCCACGGCCAGGGCCTTGGGCGAGGCGAACATCTGCCGGCCGATCTGCTTGCCCATGTCTTCGGAGCCCGAGGCACGGGTCACCATGATCGCCGCGGCTGTGGATAACAACAGTGATGGCAATTGCGCCACCAAACCGTCACCGATGGTCAGCAAGGCATAGACCTTGCCCGCATCGCCGAAACTCATGTTGTGCTGGAAGATACCGACCGCCATGCCGCCGATCAGGTTGATGAAGAGGATCAGCAAGCCGGCGATGGCGTCACCGCGCACGAACTTGCTCGCACCGTCCATGGAGCCGTAGAACTCGGCTTCCTGGGCCACTTCAAGGCGGCGTGCCTTGGCCTGGCTCTGGTCGATCAGACCGGCGTTGAGGTCGGCATCGATCGCCATCTGCTTGCCTGGCATCGCATCGAGGGTAAAGCGCGCGCTCACCTCCGAAATCCGCCCGGCACCCTTGGTCACCACCACGAAGTTGATGATCATGAGGATGGCGAACACCACGATACCGACCACGTAGTTGCCACCAATCACCACCTCACCGAAGGCCTGGATCACCTTACCGGCAGCGGCGTGACCTTCCTGGCCGTGGAGCATGACCACGCGAGTGGACGCCACGTTCAGCGCCAGGCGCAACAGCGTGGCCACCAGCAGGATGGTGGGGAAGACCGCGAAATCCAGTGGGCGCAAGGCATACACGCACACCAGCAGTACGACGATGGACAAAGCGATGTTGAACGTGAAGAACACGTCCAGCAGGAACGGTGGTACCGGCAGCATCATCATGGCCAGCATGACCAGCAGCAACAGCGGCACGCCCAGATTGCCCCGGCTGAGGTCTACGACGTTGCTGCGCGCGGTGCTGAGTAACTGAGAGCGATCCACCGATATTCCCCGTTCCGTGAAGCAAACTTTTGACGCCCAGAGCGGGCGCAGACGGGGTATTGCAAGAAGCCTTCCAACTTTTGCCGACAGCCGAAACAGAGCGGGCGAAACGAATGCACGCGGTGGCAGCGAGCCTGCCCGCGACTGCGATTTGTCAGGCGCATCCGATGGTCGAATGGAGCATCGCGTTCGCGAGCAGGCTCGCCCCCCACAGGGGGCGGGTTCATGGCTCAGGAATCGCGGCGCAGGTCCGGCGGGATCGGCAGGTCCTTGAGCGGCTCGGGACGCTTGCCCTTGCCGGCGCGGTGCTGACGGATCTGATAGACGTAGGCCAGTACCTGGGCCACCGCCAGATACAGGCCACCGGGGATTTCCTGGTCGAGTTCGGTGGAGTAGTAAATGGAACGTGCCAGCGCCGGAGATTCGAGCAGCATCACTTCATTGGCCACGGCGATTTCACGGATCTTCAATGCCAGGAAGTCACTGCCCTTGGCCAGCAATACCGGGGCGTTGCCTTTGTCAGGATCGTATTTGAGCGCCACGGCATAGTGGGTCGGGTTGGTAATGACCACGTCGGCTTCCGGGATTGCCGCCATCATCCGCCGCTGGGATACCTCGCGCTGCAACTGGCGAATCCGCTGCTTGACCTCCGGCTTGCCCTCCGAGTCCTTGTACTCGTCGCGCACCTCCTGCTTGGTCATCATCAGTTTCTGCTTGCTCTGATAGAGCTGGATCGGCACATCGATAGCGGCGATCAGGATCAAGCCACAGGCCATCCACAACGTGCTCCAGCCCACCAGTTGCACGCTATGGATAATGGCCTGCTCCAGTGGTTCATGGGCGATGCGCAGCACGTCGTCGATATCGGCCTGCAATACCACCAATGCAACGGACAGGACCAACAGGAACTTGCCGAATGCCTTGAGCAGCTCCATCAGTGCCGTGGTGGAAAACATGCGCTTGAGGCCGGCCGCCGGATTCATCCGACTGAACTTGGGGGCCAGGCTCCCGGCGGCGAATAGCCATCCGCCCAGGGAAATCGGACCGATGAAGGCTGCCAGCAACAAAAAAATCAGGACTGGCTGAATCGCCAGGATGGCGATCTTGCCGGAATGCAACAGGTACTGCGCCATCGCGCCGGGGCTCAGCAGCACCTCCCGGGGCAAGGAAAAATTCAGGCGCATGATTTCCAACAGATCCAGAGCCAGGCCGCCCCCGTAAATCAGCAGGCCGCCAGCGCCGGCGAGCATGATCGCAAGGGTATTGAGCTCCTTGGAGCGCGCGATCTCGCCCTTTTCACGGGACTCTCTACGGCGTTTCTCCGTGGGGTCTTCTGTCTTGTCCTGACCGCTTTCGCTCTCGGCCATGGTTCAGCGCGCCTGTGCCATGTCACGCAGCAACTGCAAGGCCTGGGTGGCCAGCGGCTGGTACTGGTTGAGAATATCCCCCAGGCTGACCCAGAAAATCACCATGCCCAGCACCAGGGTCAGCGGGAAACCGATGGAAAAAATGTTCAACTGCGGCGCCGCCCGGGTCATCACGCCAAACGCGATGTTGACCACCAGCAGCGCAGTGATCGCCGGCAATACCAGCAGCATCGCCGCCCCCAGGACCCAGCCGAGCTTGCCGGCGACGTCCCAGAAATGATTGACCAGCATCGCGCTGCCCACCGGCAACGTGGTGAAACTCTCGGTCATGACTTCGAAAACCACCAGGTGTCCGTTCATGGAGAGGAACAGCAGGGTCACCAGCATGGTCAGGAGCTGCCCGATGACGGCCGTGTTGACGCCGTTGGTGGGGTCGATCATGGAAGCGAAGGCCATGCCCATCTGGATCGAAATGATCTGCCCCGCCACCACGAACGCCTGGAAAAACAACTGCAGCGAAAACCCCATCAGGACTCCGATGAGGATCTGTTCGGCCACCAGCATCAGCGCACTGAGGTCCAGGGCATTGACCGGGGGCATCGGCGGCAGCCCGGGCACGATGACTACCGTGATCGCCAGGGCGAAATACAGGCGCACGCGGGTCGGCACCAGGGTCGTGCCGAAGACCGGCATGCTCATCAACACGGCGGTCACGCGAAACAGCGGCAGGATGAACGACGCCACCCAGGTACTGATCTGGGTGTCCGTCAGTGCGAGCATCGACATCGGGTCAACCGATCAACTGCGGAATACTGCCGTACAACTGCAGGATGTATTCCATGAAGGTTTGCACCAGCCAGGGACCGGCGACAATCAGCGTCACCAGCATGACCAGCAGGCGTGGCAGGAAGCTCAGGGTCTGCTCGTTGATCTGGGTGGCGGCCTGGAACATGGCCACCAGCAGCCCCACCAACAGGCTGGGGATGACCAGGATGGCAACCATCATGGTGGTCAGCCAGAGAGCCTCGCGGAACAGGTCTACCGCTACTTCAGGCGTCATATCGTCCTACTCGCGCAAGGGGTCTAAACACCGCCGAAACTGCCCGCCAGGGTGCCGATGATCAATGCCCAGCCATCCACCAGGACGAACAGCATGATCTTGAACGGCAGGGAAATGATCAGCGGCGACAGCATCATCATGCCCATGGCCATGAGGATACTGGCGACTACCAGGTCAATGATCAGGAACGGGATGAAAATCATGAAGCCGATCTGGAATGCGGTCTTGAGCTCGGAGGTCACGAACGCCGGCACCAGGATGGTCAGCGGCGCCTGGTCGGGGCTGGCGATGTCGGTGCGCTTGGACAGGCGCATGAACAGCTCCAGGTCGCTGCTGCGGGTTTGCGCCAGCATGAAATCCTTGACCGGCACCTCGGCCTTGGCCACGGCGTCCTGGGCAGTGATCTTCTCCGCCAGGTAAGGCTGCAGCGCATCCTGGTTCACCCGATCGAACACCGGGGCCATGATGAACATGGTCAGGAACAGCGCCATGCCGGTGAGGATCTGGTTCGACGGCGTCTGCTGCAAGCCCAGGGCCTGGCGCAGGATGGAAAAGACAATGATGATCCGGGTAAAGCTGGTCATCAGCATGACGAACGCCGGGATGAAGCTCAGCGCAGTCATGATCAGCAGGATCTGCAGGCTGACCGAGTATTCCTGGGCCCCTTCTGCGTTGGTCCCCAGGGTGATCGCCGGGATCGACAACGGATCGGCGGCGAACGCCAACGGCGCGGCCAGCATCAGCGCCAGCGTCAACAGAATGCGCAACGGCATTACTTCTTATCCTTCTGGTCTTTACCCAGCAGTTCCATGAGGCGCTGGGCAAATTCGGGAGTGGCCTGCTCGGTGGACGGCACCTGCACCGGCTCCTTGAGCACGTGCAACGCGGTGATCGTGCCAGGGCTCAGGCCCAGCAGGATCTGCTCGTTGCCCACCTGCACCAGCACCAGCCGGTCCCGCGGGCCAAGAGCGCGCGAGCCGACGATATCGATGACCTGGCCCTTGCCGGCCGGCCCCGCCTGTTGCACGCGGCGCAGCAACCAGGCGAGGAAAAAGATCAGCCCCAGCACCAGCAACAGGCCCAGCACCAGCTGCGCCAATTGCCCGGCCATACTGCTGCCGGACGCCGTGGCCGTGGTGGTCGCCGCCGGTTCGGCCGCCAGCACGCTGAAGGGCAGCATGAGGGCCGCTGCGATAAACCCCTTCACTCAGCGCAGCTTCTTGATGCGTTCGCTCGGGCTGATCACGTCCGTCAGGCGGATGCCGAACTTCTCGTTGACCACCACCACTTCGCCATGGGCGATCAGGGTGCCGTTGACCAGCACGTCCAGGGGCTCGCCGGCCAGGCGGTCCAACTCGATCACCGAACCCTGGTTGAGCTGCAGCAGGTTGCGGATGTTGATGTCGGTGCTGCCCACTTCCATGGAAATCGACACCGGGATATCGAGAATCACGTCCAGGTTCGGACCGTCCAGCGTCACGGGCTCGTGGCTCTTGGGCACGCTGCCGAACTCTTCCATGGGCAGGCGGTTGGACGCAGCGGCGCCGGTGTCGGCTGCCAGCAAGGCGTCGATGTCGGCCTGTCCGCTTTCGCCAGCTTCTTCCAGGGCAGCGGCCCATTCGTCGGCCAGCGCCTGGTCGTCCTGGTTGTTCATATCGTTAGCCATCGTTTGTCCTCGGCGGGCAAAAATCAGTTAGAAACGTAAAATCCGCTAAAAAGTTTCGACACTGCTCAGCGGCGTTCGATCGGCTCGATCACTTGCAACGCGAGGTTGCCTTTGTGAGAGCCCATCTTGACCTTGAAGGCCGGTACGCCGTTGGCACGCATGATCATGTCTTCCGGCATCTCGACGGGGATGATGTCCCCCGGCTGCATGTGCAGGATGTCCCGCAGGCGCAGTTGACGCCGCGCGACGGTCGCGCCAATCGGCACGTCCACGTCCAGCACGTCCTGGCGCAGGGCATTGATCCAGCGCTCGTCCTGGTCGTCGAGGTCCGACTGGAAACCGGCGTCGAGCATCTCGCGCACCGGCTCGATCATCGAATACGGCATGGTCACGTGCAGGTCACCTCCACCGCCATCGAGCTCGATATGGAAAGTCGACACCACGATGGCCTCGCTCGGGCCGACGATGTTGGCCATGGCCGGGTTCACTTCCGAGTTGATGTACTCGAAGTTCACTTCCATGATCGCCTGCCAGGCCTCCTTCAGGTCGATGAAGGCCTGCTCCAGCACCATACGCACCACTCGCAGCTCGGTGGGGGTGAATTCACGCCCTTCGATCTTGGCGTGACGACCATCTCCGCCGAAGAAATTGTCCACCAGCTTGAACACCAGCTTGGCATCCAGGATGAACAGCGCGGTGCCGCGCAACGGCTTGATCTTGACCAGGTTCAGGCTGGTGGGCACGTACAGCGAATGCACGTACTCACCGAATTTCATCACCTGCACGCCGCCGACGGCCACGTCGGCCGAACGGCGCAGCATGTTGAACATGCTGATACGGGTGTATCGGGCAAAGCGCTCGTTGATCATCTCCAGGGTCGGCATGCGTCCGCGAACGATGCGATCCTGGCTGGTCAGGTCGTAGCTTTTGACGCTGCCCGGTTCAGTAGCGGTTTCGGTTTGCACCAGGCCGTCGTCGACACCATGCAACAGCGCATCGATTTCGTCCTGGGACAACAGGTCCTGCACGGCCATGTCGTGTTCCTACTGCAATACGAAGTTAGTGAAGAGCAACTGTTCGATCACCACTTTGCCGAGTTCTTTCTGTGCCACTTCCTGCACGCTGGCCGTGGCTTTCTGACGCAGCATTTCCTGGCCGACAGGGGTGGCCAGGGTGTCGAAGTTCTGTCCGGAAAACAGCATCACCAGGTTATTGCGGATCAGCGGCATGTGCACCCGCAAGGCTTCCAGGTCGGCCTGGTTGCGACCCAGCAGGGTGATGCTGACCTGCATGTAGCGCTGACGGCCGTTCTGGGTGTAGTTGGCCACGAACGCAGGCGCCATGGGCTCGAAAATCGCCGGCTGCTTGCCGACCGGTGCCGCTTCGGCCACGGGCGCAGGCTTGCTTTGAGCGTTGTGCATGAAATACCAGGTCGCCCCCACGGATACACCGATCGCCAGCAGCAGCCCCACGACGATCAGGATGATCATCTTGAGTTTGCCTTTGGTCGCAGGGTCTTTTACAGCTGCTGCTTCGCTCTTCGCCATGCCAATAATCCGTCACTAATCGGGGGGTTTACGGTTGCATGGCAAGGCAGGAGCAAGTGTTATGCCAGAACATGTCGGGAGCACAAAGCACTGTGGGAGCGAGCCTGCTCGCCATAACGGAGTCTCGGTCACCTCGTATCGGTGACTGGTCCACAGTCATGGCGAGCTGGCTCGCTCCCACAGGGTCTGTTTGCCTGGTCAGGCGTAGTAATCCACGGCGCTGGTACCGATGACGGTGGTGGTGCTGGTGGCCACCTCGGCGACGCCGGCCGGCAGGTTTTCATCCCCGGAGTCCAGGCGCGCGCCAGTCGACGAAGCGCGCCCGGCCTGGGCCTGCTGCTGCGCCTGCTGGTCCGGGTTCTGGGAGCCACGGGATTGATCGGACACGTTGACGTCGACCTGGCCCATGCCCTGCTGGGCGAAGCTGTCGCGCAGGCGGTGCATCTGGCCTTCGAGGGCTTCGCGCACACCGGAGTGAGCGCTCATGAAGGTAACCTGGGTCTGCTGGTCCGGGATCATGTTCACCCGGATATCCAGGCGTCCGAGTTCGGCTGGCTGCAACTGGATGTCCGCCGCCTTGAGATTGGCGCTCGACAGGTACATGACCCGGTTGACGATCTCTTCGGTCCAGCCGCTCTGGTTCATGGCGATTGGCTGGTTGACCGGCACCGCGTTGGCAGTCTTGGGCGTGGCGGCCTGGGTCAGCGCCGCCAGGCGGTTGGCGAAATCATCCACCCGGGTATCGCTGGAAGCGCCCCCCAGATCCTTGAGCCCTTCGCTGATCAGGCCGCTGAAGGCCTTGTCGCCGCCCTGGCTTCCCGGACCGGTGCTGTCCTGGTCAGCCTGGACGCTGAGCATATTGGCCATGCCGGCGGCGAATGTCTGGGCCGACGTGGACGTCTGTTCGGCTTCGAGCGGCGCCGTAGCGGCTGCCTTGGACTGGCTGGCGGCGGAAACATGGCCGCTCTGCTCCATTGCCAGGCGCAGCGCCGGCAGGGCATCGAGGGGGTCAGCCTGTGGATCGAACTCCGGGTCCACCACTGGAGCCTCAGCCTTGGCCGGCGTCACTAGGGGCGCAACCGGTGCCGCCACCGCCGCGACAACCTGAGGTGCGGAGCAAACGTCCACCGGCGTGGGTGCAACGTCCACGGTCACGACCGATGCGGCAGTCTCCGGCAGCAAGGCGGGGTCCAGTGTCGGATCGACAAGCGGAGCCTCGGCCACGGGCGCTTCAGCCGTATCGTCGCGCTCCTCGCTGGCCTGCTGGTCGTCGGCGGTGACCGGTTTGTCGGTGGGCAAGGGTTTGCCGCTATCGGCAACGGTCGGTTCTGGCGCGGCAGCCGTTTCGTTGCCGGCGTCTTTCTTGACGGTGTTGTCGGGCGTCTTGTCGCGCACCGGCTTCATCGAAGGTTCAGGTACCGACGGTGATTTGACGGGGGCCTGCTTGGCGAAGACCTGCGCGAAGCTGAAGGCTCTATTTCCTGGCTCCGGGGCCGCTGCCGGTGAATTGACGGCGGTCTGGGGCTTGGCCTGGGTGGTGGCCTGCAGCAGTGTATTGGGCGTAACGGGCATAAAAAGTCTCCGCTGCACTGAAATCATAGGTACAGTCGAGACAAGTCAATGCAAGGGGCGGGCCAACGCCGCAGAGGCTGGAAATCGGTCGGTCATGCTCAGCAGTGGAAACCTTCGCGCTCTTCCCTGCAGAGGTTTCGAACATGGGCAAATTCGCTGTCGATCTCGCTGACCAGCTTCTCGATGCCACCCAGCGAGGGCTGCTTGGCACGCTGCTCCAGCTCGCCGCACAGCTCAGCCAGGCGGATGGCCCCCATGTTGCTGCTGCTGCCCTTGAAGCTGTGGGCCGTGGCGCTCAGTTTTTCAGCGTCACGAGCCTCGTGCAGCACGCGAAGGCGCGCCTCGGAATCGTTGAGAAAGGTGTCTAGCAGTTCCAGATACCCTTCCTCCATGACTTCCTTCAATGTGCTGAGCACATCGCGGTCCAGATGAATCTCACTCACTTGTTCGCTCCTTGATCAAGAATGGCGCGGATTATGCCAGAGCCTCCCAGAAAAACTCCACGCGGACACTACGACCATCGTCTGACCAACGGGCCTGATGGCTCAACTGCCGTACCAGGCTCACACCGCGCCCTGACAGCCTGTCGCAGTCCAGAGGTCGCGCCAGCACCTGGGCGACATCGAAGCCCTCGCCGCTGTCTTCGACCTCGATCACCAGGCGGCCACCCTCACCATGAGGGGTGATATGCAAGTGTACCCGGATGTGACCGTCACTCAATTCTTCCAGGCGTGAGTTGCGCTCCGTGTAATAACGCGCAAAACCCGACGCGTCACGCTTGATACTCGAATCCAGCCCCAGCACGCCATGTTCCAGGGCGTTGGAATACAACTCCGAGAGTACGCTGTAGAGCGCACCGCTCTGGGCCCTGAGCCCATGAACTTCAAGCAACAGTTGCAACAGGTACGGCATGGGATTGAACCGCCTGAGCGTCTGCGCCCGGAACTCGAAGCTCACCGACCAGTCCAGCGGGCTGGACTGGCCGCTATCGGAATAGACCGGTGGCGGCGGGTTGAGTTGCGCCGGCGCCACCATCCGCACCTCCACCATGCTGAAGTCATCGCGGGCCTCGCCGCGAAAATCCCGCAGCGCCTGCTGGATGTCTTCGAAAAGACTGTCCGGCTCGCGGTTGGCGGCGAAGACCGCCTGCAGCCGATCCACGCCAAACAGTTCGTCATCCTCGTTACTGGTATCGATGACGCCATCCGACAGCAGGAATACCCGATCCCCTACCGCCATCGGATGCACTTCGGTACGGTCATCGAATAACTGTGGCGTGAGCACGCCCAACGGCAGGTGGCGCGCCGGCAATGGCTTGCGCGCCCCGCTGAGGCTGTCATGCAGGTAGCCGTCGGGCATGCCGCCGTTCCAGATTTCCACCGTGCCGCGTTGGAAACTCAGGCACAACAGCGTCGCGCAGCAGAACATGTCGACCGGCAGGATGCGTTTGAGCTTGGCGTTCATTTCCCGCAGGATCTGCGCCAGGCCGTAGCCCTTGGCAGTCATGCCGTAGAACACCTCCGCCAGCGGCATCGCGCCGACTGCCGCCGGCAGGCCGTGGCCGGTGAAATCCCCCAGCAGGACATGCATGTCGCCGGCCGGATTGAACGCGGCCAGCAGCAGATCGCCGTTGAACAAGGCATAAGGTGATTGCAGGTAACGGATGTTCGGAGCGCTGAGACAGCCGGAGTGGGCGATCTTGTCGAACACGGCCTTGGCGACCCGCTGTTCGTTGAGCAGGTAATCGTGGTGCCGGGCGATCTGGTCGCGCTGCTCAACGACGGTAGCCTGCAAACGCCGCAACCGATCCATCGCCTTGATCTTGGCGGCCAGGATCACCTGGTTATAGGGTTTTGCCAGGAAATCGTCGCCACCGGCCTCCAGGCAACGAGCCAAGGCCTCGCTTTCGGTCAATGACGTGAGGAAGATGATCGGAACCAGCTGCTCGCCGGCCAACTGCTTGATCTTCTGCGCGGCCTCGAACCCGTCCATGACGGGCATCATCGCGTCCATCAGCACCAGGTGCGGACGCTGCTGCTGGTACACCTCCACTGCCTCGGCACCATCGGCTGCAGTGAGCACATGATGCCCCTGGCGACGGACAATGGTGGACAACAGCAGCCGATCAGCGGCACTGTCCTCGGCAATCAGGACCGTCAGCGACTCCAGATCGGACAACATGGCGGGTGATCAGGCTTTGCCCAGATGGAACTTGTCCTGGTGAGCGTGGCCGTTCTGCGCGCCATCATCTTTCGCCGCCGACTTGTCCTCCTTCGGGCCGTCGATATCGAACAGCTTGTCGAAATTGGAGATCGCAAGAATCTTGCGCACATCCGCACCGCAGTTGGTGACGCTCACATCGGCGTCTTCACCCCCGGCGTAATCACGCAGCAGGAGCAACATGCCCAAAGCGGAGCTGTCGAGATAGGTGGTGTCTTTCAGGTCCACGACGTAGGTTTCGGGCTTCTTGTGGAACTTTTCGTAAGATTCACGAAATTCCTGGTGCCGCCCGAAATCGAAACGACCCTTGATCGAAATCGTCAGTTTCTTCCCATCGTCGGATACTTCTGTAACGACTGACATAGTAGGCTTCCCTGTCATGGACATACGTGTACAAGGTGTAGCACCTGGTAGAGGACTGAGCAAGGCCTTGGATCGCCCCGCCCTCTAAATTCCAGTGCCCCGGTCAAAACGGATCCTGGCGCGGCAGGCGCTGGGACAGCTCATCCAGCAGCTTCTGCTCGCGTTTGTCTTCCAACTGTCGCGCCTCATCGATGTAACGCTGCACCAGTTTGCGCAGCCCTTCGACGCGGGCGAAAGCCTCCTGCCAACTCTGGCGCGCCTTCTCCAGGTTGTTCTGGTGCCAGACCAGGCTCTGGCGCTGCTGGTCGATGGCCGTCCCCAACTGCGCGAGAAACCCCTGATAGCCCAATAACCACTGGCCGGAAACGCCGTGGCTGCCACGGGCGATCCATTGTTCCTGATATTCCAGGCGGAAATTCTCCAGGTCGGCCAGCTTGCTTTCGGCAACGGCCACCTGGCCCTGGAAATACGCCAACCGCTGGACCGCGGTCTTCTCGGCCTTTTCCGCCATGTCCACCACGGGCGCCAGGCGCGCCGCACGACTCGTGGCCATGATCGGTTATCCGCCGGAAACCGGGGCGAAGATGGTCTGCAGGTGCGCTTCGCTGGCGCCCATGCCGATGTTGTCGTTCAGGCTCTGGCGCAGGTAGACCGCCATGGCTGGATAGAGATTGATGGCGGTGTCGGTCTCGCGATCGCCCCCGGGTACGTAGGCCCCCACACTGATCAGATCGCGGCTCTGCTGGTAGCGCGACCAGTATTGCTTGAATTGCTGGGCGCGCTTGAGGTGTTCGGCGCTGATGACCGATGGCATGACCCGACTGATGGACGCCTCGATATCGATGGCCGGGTAATGCCCCTCCTCCGCCAGGCGCCGGGACAGCACGATGTGGCCGTCCAGCACCCCCCGCGCCGAGTCGGCGATGGGGTCCTGCTGGTCGTCGCCTTCGGACAGCACGGTATAGAACGCCGTGATCGAGCCGCCGCCCTTCTCGGCATTACCGGCGCGCTCCACCAGCTTGGGAAGCTTGGCGAACACCGATGGCGGATAGCCCTTGGTGGCCGGCGGCTCGCCGATGGCCAGGGCGATTTCCCGCTGGGCCTGGGCGAAACGGGTCAACGAGTCCATCAGCAACAGGACATTCTTGCCCTTGTCGCGGAAATATTCGGCGATGCGGGTGCAATACATGGCGGCCCGCAGGCGCATCAGCGGCGCGTCGTCCGCCGGCGAGGCCACCACGACGGAGCGCTTGAGGCCTTCCTCGCCGAGGATGTGCTCGATGAATTCCTTCACCTCACGACCCCGTTCGCCGATCAGCCCCACCACGATGATGTCGGCTTCGGTGAAGCGGGTCATCATGCCCAGCAGCACACTCTTGCCCACCCCCGTACCGGCGAAAAGCCCCAGACGCTGGCCGCGCCCTACCGTCAATAAACCGTTGATGCAGCGAATGCCCACGTCCAGCGGTACGCTGATGGGGTCGCGCTTGAGCGGGTTGATCGTCGGACCGTCCATCGGCACCCAGTCCTCGGCCTTCATGCCGCCCTTGCCGTCCAGGGCACGGCCGGCACCATCCAGCACGCGCCCGAGCATGCTCATGCCCATGGGCAGCCGGCCGGTATCGGCCAGGGGCACTACCCGCGCACCGGGCGCGATGCCCGCCACGCTGCCCACCGGCATCAGAAAGACCTTGCTGCCGGAAAAGCCCATGACTTCGGCTTCGACCTGCACCGGATGGTAGGTGTCGTCATTGATGACCAGGCAGCGGCTGCCCATGGCGGCACGCAGGCCTTCGGCCTCCAGGGTCAGGCCGACCATGCGCAACAGACGTCCTTCCAGGATCGGCTGGCCGGCCAGTTCGGTGGCCTCGGCGTAGCTGCCCAGGCGCTTGCCGAAGCTGGTTCTTTCAAGGCGCATCGCGAGCATCCGGTTCGGTAGCGATCACTTCGGCGGCATCCAGGCCGGCACTGACGGCGCCCCTGGGCTCGTCCGGCAATTCCACGCTAAGGTCGGCAGCGGCCGGATGCAGGGCCTGTTCGTGCAACTGGTCGAAGAGCTTGGCCATGGCTTGCTGGATGCGGGTTTCGACAGTGGCATCGATGCGACTGTGTTCGGTTTCCACCCGGCATCCACCCGGCAGCAAGGCTTCGTCCTCGACGATGCGCCACGTTTCCTCGTGACGCTCGCGCAGAGCTTTGACCAAGGCGAAATCCTGGGGATTGATGTATAGGCGCACGTTGCCCACGCCCAATGGCAACAGCTTGAGGGCCTCGCGCATGACATGTTCGATCTGGCTCGAATCGATGGCCAGTTCGCGCTGGATCACTTGCCTGGTGATGTGTTGCACCAACCCCACCAGGGATTTTTCGATCTGCGTATCCTGCTCGGCGATGGGCTCGAACAGGTTGAGCATCAGTGTCTCCAGCGCCTGGAGCTTGGCCGTCAACGCCGTTTCGGCTTCCTGGCGGACCTTGATGGACGTGCTGTGGAAGCCTTCCTTCTCACCGATGGCGAAACCTTCGTTGTAGGCTTCCTGGCGAATGCCTTCCACTTCCTCCAGGGTCAGCGGCTGGACTTCCTCCAGCGGCACTTCCTCGATTTCCGGCAGCTCCTCCACCGGCTCGGGCTCAGGCTCCGGCACATGAGGGTCGAAGCTGGGCAGCGACCAGACGTCGAAACCACCGACATCCCGGGCGCGGATCAGGTCGCTGGGTGCATCATCACTCTTGGCAGACATAACGACCTTAGATCATCTCTTCGCCGCCCTTGCCACCGAGCACGATTTCTCCGGCTTCGGCCATGCGACGGGCGATGGTGAGGATTTCCTTCTGTGCGGTTTCCACATCGCTGACGCGCACCGGGCCCTTGGCCTCCAGGTCGTCGCGCAACAGTTCGGCCGCCCGTTTGGACATGTTCTTGAAGATCTTCTCCTTGACGCCTTCGTCCGACCCCTTGAGGGCCAGTACCAGCACATCGGAGGACACTTCGCGCAACAGCGCCTGGATACCGCGGTCGTCGACATCGGCCAGGTTGTTGAACACGAACATGAGGTCTTCGATCTGACCGGACAGGTCTTCGTCGAACTCGCGGATCGAGTCCATCAGTTGGCCCTCGATCGAACTGTCGAGGAAGTTCATGATATCCGCCGCACGCTTGATGCCACCCAGGGTGGTGCGCGAGGCATTGGAATTGCCCGAGAACTGCTTCTCGAGTATCTGGTTCAGTTCCTTCAGCGCCGCCGGCTGCACGGTGTTGAGCGAAGACACCCGCAGGATGATGTCCAGCCGCGCCTTGTGATCGAAATTGCCGAGCACTTCGCCCGCCTGGTCGGGATCGAGGTAGGCCACCACGATCGCCTGGATCTGCGGGTGCTCGTAACGGATCACGTCCGCCACGGCCCGCGGCTCCATCCACTTGAGGCTGTCCAGGCCACTGGTGTTGCCCCCCAGCAGGATCCGGTCGATCAAGCCATTGGCCTTGTCCTCGCCCAGGGCCTGGGTGAGCATCTTGCGCACGTAGTCATCGGAGCCGACGCCCAGGCTGGTCTGGTCGCCGACGATGTCGACGAACTCGCTCATGACCTGCTCGACCTGCTCACGGTGCACGTTACCCATCTGCGCCATGGCCACCCCCACACGCTGGACCTCCTTGGGCCCCATGTGGCGCAGCACCTGGGCGGCATCGGTCGACCCCAGGGACAGCAGCAGGATCGCGGCTTTGTCGACCCGGGACAATTTGGCAACGGCGGCTCGATTATCACTCATCTGCGTTAATCCACTCTTTCACGACCTGGGCCACACGACCCGGATCTTCTGCCACCAGACTCTTGATGGCGTTCAACTGTGCGTCATAGCCTTCGCTCGGGCTTGGCAACAGAATGCTCTGCGGCCCACCGAGGCTGACGCGATCGTTGGCCAATTCGCCATCCAGGCCACCCATGCCTCCCAGCTCTACATCACCCAGGCCGGCCAGTTGCTTGTTCCTGCCGCCATTGGTGATGTTGTTGAGTACCGGACGCAGCACCCCGAAGACCAGCACCAGGATGAACAGCACGCCCAATACTTGCTTGACCACATCCCAGAACCAGGGTTGCGAATAAAACGGAATATCGGCGATCACTTCTCCGCGCTCGGAGGAGAACGGCACGTTGATCACGCTGACGCTGTCGCCACGGCTGGCGTCGAAACCCACGGCGTCCTGTACCAGGCGGGTAAAGCGCGCCAATTCGTCGGCGCTCCAGGGCGCACGGGTGGTTTCGCCGTTCGCCGGGTTGACCTTGACCTGATCGTCCACCACCACTGCCACCGACAGGCGGTTCAAACGCCCTTGCTGTTGCTTGGTGTGGCTGATGGAACGGTCCAGCTCGAAGTTCTTGGTCGATTGCTGGCGCTTGTCAGCCGGGTACGGCGCGAGCATCGGCTGGCCGGTGGCCGGATCCATGATCTGCTGGCCGTTGGCATCTACCAGCGGCTGGCCTGGCTGCACCATACCGGCAGCCCCGGCGGCACCACCAGTGGTCTGCGGCGCGCTGGCAGGCGATGGCGGCTGGTTGCTCAGGGCACCGGGCACGCCTTGGGGGCCATTGCTGGCGGTGCGCTGCTCAGTCACCGACTGCTCACTGCGCAAGGCCGGTTGATCGGGGTTGAACTGCTCGGACGTCGACTCGACGGCGCTGAAGTCCACATCGGCCGACACTTCGGCCTTGTAGCGGTCATTGCCCAGGATCGGCTGCAGGATGTTATGCACACGCTGGGTCAGCATGCCTTCCATGCGACGGCTGTAGTCGAACTGCTTGCCGGCCATGGTCAGTTCGGAGTTTTCCACCTGGTCGGACAGCAGGTTGCCCTTCTGGTCGACCACGGTGATCTGCGACTTGCTCAATTCAGGAACGCTGGTCGCCACCAGATTGACGATCGCCAGGACCTGGCCAGGCTCGAGCGCGCGGCCCGGGTACAACTCGACCAGTACCGAAGCACTGGGCTTGCGCTCGTCGCGCACGAATACCGAGCTTTTCGGGATCGCCAGGTGCACACGGGCACCCTTGACGTTGTTCAGGCTGGAAATGGTACGCGCCAGCTCGCCTTCCAGGCCGCGACGATAACGGGTCGCTTCCATGAACTGGCTGGTGCCCAGGCCCTGATCCTTGTCGAGGATCTCGAAGCCGATATTGCCGTCGCTGGGCGTCACGCCGGCGGCGGCGAGCTTGAGGCGCGCACGCGCTACGTCGTCGGCCTTGACCAGCAGGGCACCGGAATTGGGCTCGACGGTATAGGGAATGTCTGCGGAAGCCAGGGTCTCCATGACTTGCTTGGCGTCCATGCCTTCCAGGCTGCCGTACAAAGGACGGTAGTCCGGCTGCTGGGACCACAGCACCACGGCGAAACCAATCGCCACGCTGGCAGCCAGGCCGACCAACAGGCCAACCTGACGCAGCATGGTCATCTCGGAGAGGTTTTCCAGGAAAGACAGCCCGAACAGCGGCGGTTTGCCGTCTGGTGCAGGGGTCTTGGCCGGAACGTTATCAACGACTGCTTCTGCCATGACTCAATAGTTTCCTTTAGACCGGCATCTGCATGATGTCTTGATAGGCCTGAACCAGTTTGTTGCGAACCTGGGTCAATGCCTGAAACGAGACAGAGGCTTTCTGCGAAGAGATCATTACATCAGTCAGGTCGACGCCACTTTTGCCAATTTCAAAAGCACTGGCCAGTTGACTAGACGCCTGCTGGGTATCGTTCACTTTATTGACGGCCTGACCGAGCATGTCGGAAAAGCTGCTGCCACCCACCTGGGGGACCGCGACCGACTTGGGCTGTGCCATGGCGTCCATCTGCATGGCCCGCATGTCCAGCATCAATCGATTAAATTCAATACCTTGGCTCATGGTCTACTCTCTCTGGCGGCCCGCATTTTTTTGACACTTACTCAGCGGGTATACAGGTGTTAGCAACAAGGGTGCCAGCTCCGTGGCCGTCATAAACAAATGCGCGCGCCGCTCCTTCGAGGCACCTGTGCAAGCGCGCCTGCTGGCGATAGCGGTGTGTCGGTCAACGTCCTCGTCGCGAGACCATGGTCGTCGCGCGCAGGCTCGTTCCCACAGGGTTCAACTCAAATTCAACTGGCGAACAGGTAGGCCTCTACGTCCATCCCCGCGTCACGCATCTGCGCCAGCTTGTAGCGCAAGGTGCGCGGGCTGATGCCCAGACGTTCCGCCGCCTCCTTGCGCCGGCCACGCTCGGCACGCAGGGTGTCGATGATCATCTGGAACTCGCGCCGCCGCAGGTCATCGCCCAAGGCCCCAGCCGACTCGCCCTCGACTTCCGCCGCCGGTACGAATGCCGCCACCGGCGCCTGCGAAGCGACCGGCAATGGGGCACAGGCCACCGGGCCGGCCAGGCAGAAATCCTCAGGCTGGATCAAGCCGCCCTGCTGCAGGATCAAGGCTCGCTGGATCGCGTTATCCAGCTCCCGGACATTTCCGGGCCAAGGGTAGGCAACCAGGCAGGCCTGCGCCGCCGGCGACAACCTGGCGGCCGCATGCTTCATTTTATTGACGTGCCGGGCCAACAACCGCTCGGCCAGCGGCAGGATATCGGCAGTGCGCTCGCGCAATGGACGCCAGGCCAGGGGAAATACCGACAGGCGGTAGTAAAGGTCTTCCCGAAAACGACCCGCCGCCACTTCGCCGGCCAGGTCTCGGTTGGTGGTCGCCACCACGCGGATATCCAGGTGGATGGGCTTGCGCCCACCGACCCGCTCCACTTCCCGCTCCTGCAGCACCCGCAACAGCTTGGCTTGCAGCCCCAGGGGCATTTCGGAAATCTCGTCGAGCAGAATGGTGCCGCCATCGGCCTGCTCGAATTTGCCGGCCTGGGCCGCAATGGCCCCGGTGAACGAGCCCTTTTCGTGACCGAACAGGGTCGCTTCGAGCATGTTGTCGGGAATCGCCGCGCAGTTGATGGCAATGAACGGTTCGTTGGCGCGCCGGGATTGCTGATGGATATAGCGCGCCAGGACCTCCTTGCCGGTGCCGGACTCACCGGAAATCAACACAGTGGAATCGCTACGCGCCACTCGCGCGGCCAATTCCAGCAGTTGCGCACTGGCCGGCTCGAACGCCACCGGCCCTTCGCCTTCGACGAGCGGGACACCCAGCGCATGGCGCGCCACCAGATCCAGCAGCGCCTTGGGTTCGAATGGCTTGACCAGGTAATCCGCTGCGCCCTGGCGCATGGCGTCCACCGCTCGCTCCACCGCACCGTGGGCGGTCATCAGCAACACCGGCAATTGTGGATGGCGGGCACGTAACAGCCCGAGCAACTGGTGACCATCCATGCCCGGCATGTTCACATCACTGACCACCAGGTTGAAGGTTTCCCGAGCCACGGCCAGCAGCGCGTCCTCTGCCGAGCCAACGGCAACATAATCATGCCCGGCCAGCACCAGCGTGTCGGCCAGCGCTTCGCGCAGGGCCCGGTCGTCCTCTACCAGTAACACCTTGATCGCCATCACTTCACTCCACCTGTGGCGAACTGGAGAACAACGGCAGGAGCACCGTTGCACAGGTCCCACGCCCCAGTCGCGACTGCAATTTCAATTCTCCCTGATGGGCACGGGCCACGGCCTTGACCACGGTCAGGCCCAGGCCGGTGCCGGTGGCCTTGGTGGTGAAGAACGGCTCGCCGAGGCGAGCCAGCACAGCCGGCTCGATACCGCTGCCGCTGTCGCTGACACACAGACGCAGGGTCTCGGCCCGGGTGTAGAGGTGAACCTTGAGACGCACGTGCTCGCCGCCGGCCTGGATCGCATTTTCGATGAGGTTCAACACCGCCCCCACCAAGGTGTCACGGTTACACAGCACCTCACCGGCATGGCTATCACACTGCCAGCGGATCGGCAGGTCCCGCACATGGGTCAATGCCGCGGCCTGCAGGGATTGCAACAGCGCCTTCGGGGTTACCCGGTCGGTCAATGGCAACTCGCCGCGGGCGAAGACCAGCATGTCCCGCACCTGATGCTCCAGCTCGTGCAGGCGCTCTTTCAAACGTCCGGCAAAGCGCTGCTGGGTTTCCACCGACAGGGGTTGCTCGGTCAAATGACTGGCGTACAACAGGGCGGCGGACAATGGCGTACGGATCTGATGAGCCAGCGACGCCACCATGCGCCCCAGGGAGGACAACCGCTCATGGCGCGCCAACTGGTCTTGCAGGTGACGGGTTTCAGTCAGGTCGTTGAGCAGCACCAACTGCCCGGGCTCGGCGTCCAGCGAACGGGTCGAAATGGACAAGCGGCGACCATCCTTGAGGGAAACTTCATGACCGTCGTCTTCACGAGGCGCGAAGCAGCGGGCAATGACGTGTCGCCACAACTCGCCCTCAAGGGGCAGCCCGAGCAGCTCGCAAGCCGCCGGGTTGGCTTCGCGGACGAAACCCTGGGCATCGATGACAATGACGCCGCCAGGCAGAAGGTCGAGCAGGTTCTGCAGCCGGTTGGCCAGACGCTCTTTTTCCGCCAGCTCTTGCATGCGCTGGGCGCTGACCACCGCCAACTCCCCCTTGAGCTCGGTGACCCGGGCTTCGAGGAGGCTGTAGGAATCGGTCAGTTGGCTGGACACCTGATTGAACAGCGAAAACGCCTGCTCGAGCCCAAGCCGGCTTGCCTGCTCGGCGGACGGCATGCCCCCCGCATCGGGGACCGAAGACATCTGAACGTGGGCGGCTTGGCTCATCGGGCTCTCTCGCTTGGCTGACCGTCAGTTAAACGGAACGTTGAGAGAGCTTTAGCAATACCCGTGCCGAAAAAAAACCGCCTGAAAATCAGGCGGTTGCAAAACAGGCGTCAATCATCCGCCTGTTCGTCTCCTTCGCGACGGCTCATGCCGTACTTGCGCATCTTTTCCACCAGGGTGGTGCGGCGAATGCGCAAGCGTTCCGCCGCACGGGCCACGATGCCGTTGGCGTCGTCCAGCGCCTGCTGGATAAGCCCCTGCTCCAGGCCTCCGAGGTAATCCTTGAGATCCAGGCCCTCCGGCGGCAGTAGGGCATTGGCGGTGAAATCCGGCGTGTGGCCGTTGATCACCACCCGCTCTTCCAGGTCGCTGCGCAGGCTGTCGACCATTTGCTCGTCTTCGTCGTCGACGTAGCGGAACTTCTTGGGCAGCTCGGCCACCCCAATGACGCCATAGGGATGCATGATCGCCATGCGTTCCACCAGGTTGGCCAGCTCACGGACGTTGCCCGGCCAGCCATGGCGACACAGGGACATGATCGCCGCCGAATTGAAACGGATCGAACCGCGCTTCTCGTGCTCCATGCGCGAAATCAGCTCGTTCATCAGCAACGGGATGTCTTCGACCCGCTCACGCAACGGCGCCATCTCGATGGGAAACACATTGAGGCGATAGTAGAGATCCTCACGGAAACTGCCCACCTCGATCATGCTCTCGAGGTTCTTGTGGGTCGCGGCGATGATGCGTACGTCGACGCTCTGGGTCTTGTTGCTGCCCACTCGCTCGAAAGTACGCTCCTGCAGGACCCGCAGCAGCTTGACCTGCATCGGCAAGGGCATGTCGCCGATCTCGTCGAGGAACAGGGTGCCGCCATTGGCAAGCTCGAAACGCCCGGCCCGGCTGGTGATCGCCCCGGTGAAAGCGCCCTTCTCATGGCCGAACAGTTCGCTTTCCAGCAACTCGGCCGGGATCGCGCCGCAGTTGACTGGCACGAATGGCGCCTCGCGACGCTTGGAATGGTAATGCAGGTTGCGCGCGACCACTTCCTTGCCGGTGCCGGACTCGCCGAGGATCAATACGCTGGCGTCGGTGTCGGCCACCTGCTGCATCATCTGGCGAACATGCTGGATCGCCCGGCTGGTACCGACAAGGCTGCGGAACAGGTTGGGTTCACGATGCCTGCCGCGCTCGCGAGCCTGGTCATACATCTCGCGATAGACCTGGGCCCGGTGCAGCGAATCGAGCAACTTGCTGTAGCTGGGCGGCATTTCCAGGGTGGAAAGCACTCGGCGACGCTGGTCCTCTGGCAAGTCAAGGGAAGAATTTTCGCCCATTAACAAAACCGGAAGGAACTCATCCCAGGTTGAGAGTGTCTTTAGCAAGCCCAAAAGAGTTGCGGGAGCATTTACGGTCCCGATAAGGACACAAATGACTTCACGACTGGACGACAAAGAGCCGACTGCCTGCTGCCAGTCATGGCTTCCGCAGGGTAAATTTTCTTCGCCAAGAAAATTCAGGATCACCGCCAGGTCGCGGCGGCGAACGCTATCGTCATCGATCAGGAGAATTTTGGTTTCACGCCACATGCAATAGCAACTTCCCTAGTCAACTCAGTGCCCGGAATTAGGGGGCAAGCTAGACGCTTGCAGACTTGTCGTGCCTGTAGACGCCTGAAAAGTGTAAACAGCCACTAGTTAAGTCAAAAAACGCTGCAGAGTCAAATTTATGGCGCAGTTTGTTCGGATTATTTGAGCAGGATCAACCGAACAAGTGGTAAACCTTGGCCGCAGCCTGTGCCTGCTGGACCTGCGACATCTCGTTGACTATCGCCTGCCGCTCCCCTGTCGCCGCCTCGAGCAATTGCCTGTACACCCCCAGCAACTCCTCAAGATTACTGCGCAAAGCTGCCTCATCCACTCCGGATTCGCTCAGGGCGTCTTCCATGCAGGAACGGCAGGTCATGTCCAACTGACCGATTGCCTCCCAATTACGCTCTGCCAAAGCATCGACCAGGGCGTCACGGGTTTGTTCTATTCGCTGCAGGACAAGACTCATGAGAGTACTCCTTAGAATTGCGGACCAGGCGTGGCAATGGCATCCCAGCCTTCCTTGACCGTGCGAAGCAGATCGGCGACTTCGTCGAGAATCTTCGGATCGGTCTTCACATTGGCTTCGGCCAAGCGTTTCATCATGTAAGCGTAGAGAGCGTCCAACTCGGCAACCGACTCGGCCTGGTTCTCCAGGTCCAGGCCTTCACGCAGGCCACCAACGATACCGATGGCCTTGCTGATGAAGATGCCTTTGTTGGCGATATCCTTGCGCTCCATCGCACCCTTGGCCTGCGCGATACGGTCCAGGCCGCCTTCCATGAGCATTTGTACAAGACGATGGGGACTTGCTTCGGAGGTTTGCGCCTGGGCACCAATCTTCTGGTATTGGCGAAGGGCTAACATCGGATTCATGTTCTACCTCATCAAAAAACTTCGGTTCGTATAAAGAGCGTATCGACGCCACGTCAAAAAACTTTAGACCCGAAAGGCAAAAGCCCGGAACGTTGTCAAAACGTTGCCGGGCTTATTTGCGTCGGTGGAAAATCAGCTGTTTCTCTGTTGCGCTGTCAACGCCTCGAACATCGAGGTGATGTTGCTCGCAGTCGCCTTCAGCTTACCGACCAGGGTGTCCATGTCGTTGTACTTTTTGGTCAGCGTGGCAGTCAGAGTCACGACCCGGCGATCCAGGGCCTCCTGGTCGTTTTTGAGCCGGGTCTGAGTCTTGTTCAGCGCCGATGTACGCTGATCGAGGATGCCGCCGGTCTGGCTGTAGGGTTCGATAGCCTTGCTCATGCGCTCGAGCAAGCCATTGGAACCGGTGAACATCGTCTGGACTTCACCACTGAGCTTCTTGTCGTTCATTGCCGCGGTGAACTTGGTGTTATCGAAGTTCAACGCGCCCGTTTTCTGGTCGGTGGTGATACCCAGCTGGGCCAGTACCGTCAGCTTGTCGCCGGCCCCGGTTTGAGACAAGGGTTCGCGGATCGCCGCCAGGAGCGAACGAGGCAACGCGTCACCGGTCAGCTTTGCAGGTACCGTCGGGTTACCATCATCGTCAAGGGTCGGCTTGGTCAGCGCGGTGATGCTGTTGGCGACCGCGTTATAGGCATCGACGAACTTCTGGATCGAGGCTTTCAGGCCGTCATTGTTCGGCGCCACGGTAACGGTTGCAGTGCCATCCCCTCCAACGCCGAGCAGATTCAACGTCAGACCGGAGATCGCCGTGCTCACCGTATTGCTCTTGCTGGTCAGTGCCATGCCATCGATGGAAAAACTGGCATCCTTGGCCACGGCACCGATGGCCCCCGCCGAGGTAGCCGTCAGCGCGGCACCGTTGGCACCCACGACATTGGTCCCATCGATCTCCAGGCCAGCAATACCACTCACCGAGATGTCGGAACCTGCACCGGTCGTGCTTGAACCCAGCACCAGGCGCGAGCCGAAAGAGTCGGTCACGATGTTGGCACTGAAACCCGCAGCCTTGAGCGAAGAATCGGCGTTTATCGCGTCACGGACCGATTGCAGGGTCGAACCATCCGGCACATTGAGGTTGTAGTTGACCCCCTTCTGCGAGATGGTCAGGGTGCCCGAGGGGATGGCGCTGGTCGTACCACCGGCGAAGGCTGCCGAAGTAACCTTGGACGCCGTGGCGAGGTTGTTGACTTTGACCGAGTAAGTCCCGTTCACCGCCGAGTTGCTGGCGGTGGCCGTGAGCACTGTCGGGGCAGAGGATGTCGCAGCAAAACCCGCGAATTGCGGGTTGGTTGTGCTGCCCAAGTCCTTCATGGCGGTATTGAAAGCCGCCAGCAACGACTTCAGGGTTCCCACCCCGGAGATACTGTTGGTAGTCGTCGTCGTCGCTCGGGTGATCTGACCTTGCTTGGCGGCCTTGTCGGAATCGACCAGCGCCTTGACGATCGCGGTGGTATCAAGGCCAGAGCCTAGACCCAAGCCAGGTAGAATTGGACTTGCCATATGGGACTCCCTTCAGTGTGTCGCCGGCCTTTTGACCTTTACAACGCCCAAAAGAACATAACTACAAAATTCGTGCCGGTTGTCAGGCTTCGGCGCTGAACAACAAGCTGTTTGCATCATTCAAACTGTTGGCCAGTTTCAAAACTTCTTCGTTCGGGATCTGGCGAATCACTTCACCGGAATCACTGGCAATCACTTTGACCACTACTTTGCCAGAAGGCTCATCGATAGAGAACTCCAGGTTGCGCTTGACCGACTGGACGAACTTCTCGATTTCCTGAACTGCTTTCTTGAGTTTGTCCTGCTCTGCGGCAGCTTCTTTAGGAGTCTGCTTGACCGGTGTCACGATAGCGACGTCAGCCTGAGGCTTCTCCACTGGCTTGTCGGCCACTGTATGCACCGGCTTGGCCGCTGGATAAGACAAGTTCAGCTTCACGCTCATATCCATGTCCATCACCTCTTGAACGGAAAAAGCGAGAGAGCACGCAAGCGCACTCCCCCGCTAAAACTCATCCGACTATTACTGAAGCAGCTTCAGTACAGCGGATGGCAGTTGGTTGGCCTGGGCCAGAACCGAGGTAGACGCTTGCTGCAGAGTCTGCTGCTTGGTCAGTTGTGCAGTTTCAGCAGCGAAGTCGGTATCTTGTACGCGACCCAGTGCAGCACTGGCGTTTTCGTTGATGTTCTGCAGGTTGGAGATAGTGCTGTTCAGACGGTTCTGGGCAGCACCGAGGTCGGCACGAGCACTGTTGATGGTGTCGATCGCGCTGGTGATTGCGTCCATGGCGGCCGAGAAGTTGGTTTCAGCAGTTGCGCTGTCGGAACCAACGATGGTGATCGCCGAGTCAACACCCAGGGTGGCAGCGTCGAAGCTGGCGCTCAGGGTCAGGGTGATCTGGTTGTCAGAACCGTTGTTCGAACCGACCTGGAAGGTCATGGTGCTAGCGGTACCGTCCAGCAGGTTCTTGCCGTTCAGGTTGGTGCTGTTGGCGATACGGGTCAGTTCGTCGCTCATCTGCGAGAACTCTTTGTTCAGAGCGATACGGTCATCTGCGCTGTTGCTATCGTTACGAGCCTGGATGGCCAGTTCACGCATACGTTGCAGAATGTTGGTCTGCTCCTGCATCGCGCCTTCAGCGGTCTGCGCCATGGAGATACCATCGTTGGCGTTCTTGATCGCCATGTTCTGACCGCGGATTTGCGAGGTCATACGGGTAGCGATCTGCAGGCCTGCGGCGTCGTCTTTGGCGCTGTTGATTTTCAGGCCGGACGACAGGCGGGTCATCGAAGTGGACAGAGCATCGGAAGCCTTGTTCAGGTTCTTCTGAACGTTCAACGATGTGACGTTAGTGTTTACTGTTAAAGCCATGACGAATTCCTCGTTGGTTGGGTACTGCGGCTTCCGGCCCTGGCAACCGCCGGGTGTGGCCTAGAGAACCTTCGTAATAGTTATCGTCGGGTTGGGAACTTGCTTGAGGGCTTTTTTCAAAAAATTTGCTAGCAGACTGCCACCCCTTGAAAAACAAGGGCTTAGCCGGGAGAAAAGGCAAGAAAAATGGCGCCAAAAACCGGTTCCGGTAAATTGCGGGCAAAAAAAGTGGGAGCGGACTTGCTCGCGAAGGCGCAGGTTCAGCAGGTAACTGTGCTGAAGGTACCGACGCCTTCGCGGGCAAGCCCGCTCCCACATCTGGGTTGCGGTGTAATCAGTCGCGATAAAGGATCGCCGATCCCCACGACAGGCCCACACCGAAACCGCTGATGGCCACGCGTTTCCAGTCAGCATCCAGGACGTGCTTTTCCAGCAGCAATGGAATGCTCGACGACACCGTATTGCCAGTCTCGACCATGTCCTTTATGAACTTCTCCGGTTCGCCTTCGAAGCGGCGCGCCACGGCATCGACAATCGCCGCACTGCCTTGGTGGATGCAGAACGCATCGATGTCGCTGGCTTGCAACGACGACTCGTTCAACAGCTCATGCAAATGAGCGGGCACCTTGAGCAAGGCGAAATTGAAGACCTGGCGACCGTTCATGAAGAACACGCCATCACTGACCTTCAAATGTGGCGCACCGGAGCCGTCGGTACCGAACTTGGACTTGCCCAACTGCCAGCTGGCGCCCTCGGCCATCCAGGTGGCCGTGGCGGCATCGCCGAACAGCATGGTGGTGTTGCGATCTTCAGGGTCGACGATTTTCGAGTACGGGTCGGCGGTAACCAGCAAGCCGTTCTTCAGGCCTGCGGCCTCCATGAAGCCTTTCAAGGCATAGATGCCGTATACGTAGCCCGAGCAGCCCAGCGATATATCGAACGCCGCCACATGGGTCGGCAGGCCAAGCTTGTCCTGCACGATAGCGGCAGTGTGCGGCAGCCCTTCTTCATCACCATTCTGGGTGACGACGATCAGCGCGTCGATGGACTCGCGCGAAAGCTGTGGATTGTTGGCGAACAATGCATTCACCGCCTCGACACACAGGTCCGAGGTTTCCTGGTCGGCGTCTTTGCGCGGCAGAAACGCCGAACCAATCTTGCCAAGGATGAACTCTTCATCCTTCTCGAATTTGGCACCCTGAGCGTAGTTATCCACACCAGCGGTCGGCACATAACTCGCTATGCTTTTTATGCCAATCATCATGGCTTCCCGATCATGTACTGCGACTAGGTTCACCCCCAAAAGCTCAGGGGCGCGTCAAAAAAGGTTGATTTCCCAGGGCGGACGCCTTGTCCTGCGAACGAACAGGCCTCCACTCCAGGGAATACAATACAGTGAAGATGCACTTTATGACCTATGCGTCACGCCGTTTTGTTCTGGAAAAGCATTTTTTCATGACAAACGAAGCCATGTCATTTCCAGCGACGGTGCCGAAAACAGGACAAGAATCTTGGGATGGCGGCGCGATTCGGGGAAGGACGCCGGCAGGTTCAGCTGCCGGCGCTGATGGAAACCACTGAGATGGGTTGCGCAGCAGGTTAGCCCAGCAAGTCGGTCCAGGGTACGTTGCGTACCGCCCCCAGGGCGAAACCCGCGCCTTCCAGCGCCAGGTTCCCGTTGTAGAACCGATCCTGGGCGAATGCCTCGGACCACTTCTCGCGAAGGGCTGCAAGCGCCTGGGGGGTGCTGGCCAGCACGCCAGGCTGGATGACCTGCACGTGTGGCGTCCATACCGTCAGATAACCGGCCTGGCCAATTCTCAGACACAGGTCGACATCACCCAAGGCCTCGTCGAACAGCCCTGTGTCGATACCGTCAGCCGCTTCGAACAACTGCCTGGAAATCATCAGGCAGGCAAAAGACACCGCCGAGCAGTTCTGCTCCACCACCAGCCTGTTCATGTAGCCTCTGGCTGTCTTCGGCTCGCCGACGAAAGCCGAGCCGACTCCGTTGTTGAGGCCCAGGATCAAGCCAGCCTGGGTGATGCTGCCGTCGCGTTCGACCAGTTTGGCGCCGACCACTCCCACTTCCGGACGCAACACTTGATTGAGCAGCGACTCGATCCAGTTGACATTGACCACTTCGCTGTCAGCCGCCAGTGTCACCAGATAGTCGCCCTTGGCATGCTGACTCGCAGCGTTGATCAAGGTCCCCGTCGCGACACCCGGTTCGATATCCAACAATCGGACGCGGCTGGCCTGGTGTCCCTGGCCACTGAGCCAGGTGCGCAGTACCGAATTGTTTGCCGCCCCGGTGGGCACCAGCACTTCGTAACGCTGATATCGAGTGCGCTGCAGTACGCTGAGCAAGCAACGTTGCAGCGCGATCAATTCGCCAATGCCATGGACGATAATCGATACCATGGGACGATCGGCAAAACGGTAATCGATTTTATGCGTGCCCGGCACCGCAGCGCTCACGTCGGCTTGATACCCACGAACCGCCAGATGACGCAGCAATGTCTTGCGCTCATCGGCATTGTCCTTCAGCGCAGGCGCCTGGCAGATCAGCAGAGGTTCATCCAGGTGGGCAAGCCCTTCCAGGCCATCCTGCTCGATCAGACGCAACAACAGGTCGAACTCCATCGCATTCTTGAACTCGCGGGAATACCCGCCGAGCTTGACCAGCGTCTCGCGGCGTACCAACCAGTGACGGGCCATCAACGCCGGGGAGTTTTGCAGCAAGTCCAGGTTGAACCCTGGCCGGAAGACATCGGCCAGCGTACCGTCGGGCTGGCGCTGAAGCTCGTCCATCGCCACGGCCTGGCACTGTGGAGCGGCCAGTAATTCCACCCCCGCGCGGAACAGGCCGCCCGGCGTCAATTCATCGCCCACCTCGGCCATCACCATCCAGTCACAATCGCTCTGGTTGACAACCTGGTTGATCTTGTCGACGTAGTTGCTTTCGTTGACCTTGACGAAATGCAAAACATTCTGCGGCGTCGTCTCGGCTGGCAGGTCGCCGGTGGTGAACACGATTATCTTGAATGCCCGGCAGTAGCCGTTGATGATGCTGTCGAAGGTCGCCTGTAATTTGAAGACGTCCGCTTCCAGGTCCAGGAGCAAAATGCCGAACTTGGGGCCTCCATCGCGAGCCGCCAGGTATTTTGATACCTGCCCGGCTTCACCAGCGCTCGGCTCACGTGCCTCGAGCCAACGCAGCAATTGACCGGAACGCGTGGCATCGAACAGTTTCGCGGTATTTTCAAATGCCGCCGCCTTGAGCCGCTGGTCCCAGGCCTGGAGCATCTGCACGTAGCGCGTGTCACCCTTGGCCTGCATGAGCCCGAGCAGTTGCTTCACCAGATCCTGGTTGAAGGCATAGCTCAGGAAAGCCCTCGCCAGCTGTTCGTCAAGCGGCTCGGCGCTGGTGTTGCGCTGCGGCCGAGACAGCTCTTTCTGCCTGAGCATGACCGCTTCCAGCTCCCGCAACTGCACCTGTCCGCTCGGTGCTGCATGGAGCAGGAATTCCAGCGTGGTGAGCACGTCAAAGAAGGCCTGGTTATAGAACGGCATCTCAACGTATTGCATCGGTTCGAAACGACGAACCGGTTCGCCACGTCGCGAGTCCCAGATTGACTCGAACAGCTTCCTGCCCTGCGGTACCGAACGTTCGTCCTGCTTCTTGACGATGGCCTTGGCATATTCCCGCGTCGGGGTATCCGTGCCGAAGGCACTGGCCAGGGCCGCGGCAAAACGTTCCTGCTCGGCGGCCGCATGCAAGTCCGAAGCGCCAGGCACCGTAACGAGCGGGTTCTGTGGTTTTTCTATGCGGCTACGTTCGTGCAAGCCATGGGGAATGTCCAGCAAACGGACCTTGCCCTGGGCCATCAACCCATAGCAATGACCGGCCTGCTGCAACCGCGAATCAAAGCCGACGGGCAACGAAGCGTAGTTTCGCCGCAAGGTTTCAGTGCGCGTCAGTGCGCTCACCAATGACGGGCAATCCTCGGCGAACACGGCCAGGCGGGCTTCGGCCGATGAGGCGCAATAGTCTTCACAGCCCTTGCGGTCGAGCAAGTAGTAATCGACACGATCGGCATGGGCTTCGAACGCCAGGCTATAGCCTTGGCAGGCACTGTATTCGGCGTGTGCTTCGAGGAAACTCAACGATTGTTCGAGCGCTTGGGGCAGCAGGAAACTATCGGCGTCGGCAATCGCCAGGTAAGGCGTGACAACCCGCTCAACGGCCTGGCGAACCTTGTCGCCAAAACCACTCGCCCCAGGGGCATGCAGGTATTGCACACCAGGGAATGCAGCCGAGATACCGGCATCGATCAGGTTCGATGAGTCGATCACCAGCATGGAGAACGAACTGTCGCGGTAGTGGCGCAACGCACGTCGCAGGGCAGTCGACTGGTCGTGAGCAAGCAGCACCAGCGTAAACCGTTCATTCAACGGAGCAGTCGATCCTGTTGGGACATTGCTTTGCATATTCATTCCTTAAAAAGTGTGAAGCCACATCGGCGATACCGGGAGTTTCGGGATCGAAATCCGTCAGTCCGGTAGCCAGCCATTGGCCCAGTACTGCAAGTTATCGCCGCGCAATACAAAGTCGCGCAGTACCACTTCACGTAATTCGTCGCCCATCCGGTAACTGGCAATCGGATCCGCCAGGTGCATACGGATCGCCTCCAGCCATTCTTCCGTGCTGTTGGTGAGAACGCGAGTGCAAGGCAAATGACCCCGGTAAGCTTCGGTGTCCGAACAGATGACCGGATAACCGCACGCCCCGTACTCCAACAGGCGAAGGTTGCTCTTGCAGTCGTTGAAAATATGGAATTCCAACGGAGCCAGAGCCAGGTCCAGGTTCAAGCTGGCAAGTTTTGCCGGATAAAGCGCCAGACTCACCCCAGGATGAAACTCATGAACATAGGGCTTGAGCAAATCGGGGCACATGCCAAAGAAAACCCACTCGACTTCATCAGCCAACTCTTTGACGACATCGGCAATGAGCTCCAGGTCACCACGGTGGCTGGTGCCTCCGCCCCAACCGATACGCGGTTTGGCGGAGGTCGCACGCTGGCTCCTGAGTTGGTTCCACAGGCCGGCGGCCAGCATATTCGGCACCACACGGATGTCGTGGTGCATGCTCGACAAGACATCCGCCAGCGGATGGGTGGAAACCACTACCCGATCACATAGGCCGATTCCCTGGCGCAGCAGATCCTCGAGGTTATCCGGCATATTGCGACGGTGTTCGTTTTTTTCCGGGACCTTGGCTATGTAATCATCCAGCTCGTAGATGCGCATGGCCTTGGAGTAGGTCTTGACTTGGGTAATGTCCTTGAACTTGCCCACGTTATAGCGACCTTGAAGCACGATCACATCCGGTGACTGGCGTTCGATGTCGATGATCGAAGGCGTATCGTAGGCAACACGACCGACTATTCGGCCCGCCGCCTCCAGCTCGAACAACGGTTGACTGACCCGGTAATGCCCCACCGCCGAAGTATTGACCGCCATTCCCAGGATTGACGGTACGTTGCGGGTGATCAACGGATTCCATCCGGTGCGTGGGCCGGGTTCCAGGCTGAAACTCTTTCCGGTCAGGGTCAGGTTACGGTTGTAGGCAGGATCATTGGCGATCCTGGGCAACCAGCGCTGATAGAACGCCTCTTGTTCGTGCTCCAGCCGCTGCTTCCACGAAGGGTCACGACTGGCCTCCACGCCAGGTGCCAGCACAACATCGCTGTACGGCGTGGTAACGATCAGGTAGCCGTTTTTTCCGACCTGCTGGCACAGCTCCAGAGAGTTGATGCGCTGCGTGGTGATGGACTCATCAAACCCACCGACCTCCTCCAGAACCTGCTTGCGCACCAGCATGCAATGATCGCCGACGGCACTCCAGTTCTGCACTGTCTGCAAGCGTTGCATATAGCCGCCAGACGTGACCGATTCGTTGACGAAGGCCCGGCCCGCCAATCCACCCAGCCCCATGATCATGCCCGAGTCGATGACCCGGCCTTGCTGGTTGAGCGTGCGGGGGCCCACGATTCCAACCTCGGGACGTTGCCCATGATTGAGCAACTCGTCCAGCCAGGCGGCTTCCAGCAGGAGGCAATTGGGGTTGAGCAACAACAGGTATTCGCCGCGAGCCTGCTGTGCGGCGAAATTGCGCAGCACTGCTTCGCTAGCGCTTCCCGGATGCAGGAAGATTCGCAGCTTTTCACTGCCCAGATCGGCCATGGCCCGCAGCCAATGCTGCAACTCGGCGTTTTCACTGGCGTTGTCGACAATGATGATTTCATAGTGAGGGTATGCGGTCGTGCTGATCAGGCTGTTTACGCAGCGCTCCAGCGCGCCCAGGTCATCCTTGACGCTGATGACGATCGACACCAGTGGTCGCTCGGCGAACAGATATTCGATGCGTGGTACCAACGCCAGGAGCGGCCCTGGGTGGAGCTTGTGCGGCACGCCGATACGCTGCAGATGAGCGCTGATCGACCTGGCATTCTGCTCGATGACTTCCGGCAGCGACAGCCATTGTGCGAAGGAAAACGTTGACTCGACCTGGACTTCAGGAATATGCCCGATGACCTGCGGCCCGTCCGTTTCCACCAAGCGCCAGATCAGGTCGTGGGGCGCCAATTCGCCCAGGCTCGAATCGAATCCACCCGAGGCCAGGAATCGCGTGCGCTCGAAAGCCAGCGTCCGACCGACATAGGGATAACCTCGCATCAGGTCGACATTGAAGTCAGGCTTGAAGATCGGCTCCGCCGATTTTTCATCCGCCAACGCTCCTTCATCGCTGTAGATACAGGCCGCACCCGGCGAGCTGACAATCCGGTCGGCCATTATCAGCAACGCTGATTCGGTCAGGCGATCGCCAGCACGCAGCAGGTAGAACCAGTCGGCACCGTCCAGTTGAGGCAGCAGCCCGTTGAGCTGCTGCGCCCAGTCTGCTTGCAGGCCGAGGCGCAACACATGGTTCTCCAGCGCCTGGCGGCCGTTGGATAACAGCAGCACGGATTCGCAGGCGTAGGCTTGGGCAGCGATACTCTGCAGGGTAATGCCCAACGCATAAGGATCGTCCTGCTCGTCGATGATGACCGGGACGATCCTCGGACGATAGGCCCAGCGGGCGATCTGCCGGGACAAGACTTGCTTGCGCAATGGGCTGAAACGCCGACAGGCCAACCACTGCACATAAAGATCCGCATAGCTTTCGATGTCAGTGCCGACTTGCGAGCCGATGACGCCCTGCCGCGTCGCAATCACCGAGTAGACGTTGATTTCTTCCCACTCGGACGCCTCCTGTTCCTTGCTCCGATCCAGCGCCTGGTAACGCACCCATCCGCTGGCTGGCGCCGGCTCGCCACTGCGCTGGGCAAGCATTTCCTTGAGCCATGTCAGCTCCACCGTTGCCGCGTCAAGCATTTTGGCCTGACGCGCCAGGCGCTCCGGATGCAAGCGCTGGCCGCTTCCCTCGGCGTACAGCTGGACCAGGTTTCCACGGCGCAACAGGCAGATAAACAAGGCGAAATCAAGGACCGCCTCGAAGCCTTCACCGGGCCGCGCCAACGCTGGCAGCAAGGCCTCGACATCGGTACGACGCATCAACGCGCCACTTAAACCGCCAAGGATATTACGGGTGGTTTTCTCAAAATACGCCAGCATGTCGCTGCCATTGAACATCGCATCGAACTGCGTGATACCCGTGTTTTCAACACGGACCGGCAACGCATAGTTGTCTGCGTCGATCAGGTGATGCTTGTTGATCACCAGCGAGACTTGCGCATGCTCCTGCAGAATGGCTGCCTGCTGACTGACACAGAACGCCAGCAATTGGTCGTCATCGCAAAGGAACTTGATGAACTCGCCCGAAGATTCTCCAAGGCAACGCAACAGGTTCTGCTGGAACCCCAACCGAGTCGGGTTACGCAGGTAGCGCACCGCAACGTCGGAAGCCGCGCCAAGCTCCTGGACAATCTGCTCGATTTCATCAGTGCGGCAATCGTCGCAAATGACAATCTCGAGGTTCTCGTAGGTCTGCTCGAGTGCACTTTGCAAAGCGAGGCGGAAAAAGCGTGGGTTGAACGCGGGGATGGCAATGCTGACAAGAGGAGCTGAATTCACACGCATGGCTCTCAACCGGTGGGCGTCAACTCAGGCGAGAGCAGGACGTCCTGAATCGTAAAGGAACAGGTCGGGGACCGTGCTTGGCATCACGGCCCCCGCCTTGGATCAGATCTTGTTGAACAGTCCCAGCTGACTGATTTTGCTGAATGCCAACTGCGACGCCTGAAGCATAGTCTGCTGCAAAGTCAGGCGCGTCATCACTTCCGCCGGGTCGGAGTCACGAATGGCCGACTGGGTTTGCGAATTCGCCAGGACAAAGCTCTGGTTGGTATCGCTCTGGGTATCGAGGGACTGGCCGCGTCCACCCACAGAGCTCAGAGCACTGGTCAACTGGTCGGTTCCGCTGGCCAGGTTACCGATACCCGAAGCCAGCGCCGCGTTCAATTTCTGGATAGCGATATTGTCGCCATCGGCCGGCGTGTTCAGAGCAGTTCGCAACTGGTTCACGGTGTCCAGGATGTTCTGCGTCTCGTGGGTATTGACCGCGATGCTGAACTGGTCGTTGGCCGCCGGAGCACCATTGAGGGTGAAACTGACGCCGGATGCGGTGGCGACGTTGCCCGCCAGAGTCCCGCTGGATACCGGCTTGCTATCAGCGGTCAGGGGCGCGGCATACAGGTCGAAATCCGTGGCGCTGGTGAACTTCAGCACCGCCGACCCCGTCGGAAAACTGCCGTGGTAGGCCACCGGATCGGTGATTTCGCTACCGGTGATCTGGGTCGCAGTGGTGTTGCCCGGGCTGCGGGCAGGAGCGAACGAGTCGGGTTTGGCAGCCAGGGTAAAAGTATGGCCGGGCAACACCGTGCCTGGCGCGTCGCCCGCATGAAGGTTGACGTTCAGGGTCAGGTCGACGCCGCGAAAGCTGACGGTCTGGCCGACCTGGTTATTAGGCTCGATGACGCCACCCTTGCTGGCTTCAGCGGTGACATCGTTGCCGCCCGAATCGGTGATCTTCAATTGGGTGCCGCTGACGAACTCCACGGTGTATGGCTCGCCGCTGCGAAACTTGCCGTTGTAGGCAACGCTGGACGACACCTGCCCATTGGTCAGCACCACGCGACCATCATCCACCGCCGGCGCGGTCATGGTGACCTGGGTGCGACTGGTGTTGACGGCTTGCTGGAACGCTTCCCAACCGGTGCTGTTGGTGGCCATCGACATGGTGTCGCCGATAGGCAGGTCAAGGGTCACCTGGTCGCCATTGTAGCTGTAGGTACCGTCGTCATTGCGGGTGAACGGTACGACATCGCCTTTGGATCCGGCAAAGATGTATTTGCCGTTTTCATCCTTGGTGTTCATCAGGCTCAGCAGCTGCTCTTCAATCGATCCCAACTCAGAAGCGACGGCCTTGCGGTCTGCGTCGGTGTAGGCGGCGTTGCCGGCACTCACGGCCAATTCCTTGGCGCGCTGCAGCACGTTGCCAATGCTGGTCATGACCGCTTCGGTCGTGCCCAGGGTCGCCTTGATGGTGGTGACGTTCGCTTCATATTGGGAAAGCATCGAAGCCTGGTTGCCCAGTTGCAGCAGACGCGAAGCGCCCACCGGATCATCGGCGGCGGTGTTCACCCGCACCAGGCTGCTGGCTTCCTCACTGGTCTTGACGACCTTGGCGAAATTCTTCTGGTAGTTCGCAGCCGTGCTTTCGTAGAACTGAGAGGTGGAAATGCGCATGGGCTACGGCTCCTTAAAGACTGTTGATCAATGTGCTGAAGATTTGTTGCGCAGCCTTGATGATCTGCGAAGACGCGGTGTAGTACTGCTGGAACTTGACCAGGTTGCCGGTTTCTTCATCCAGGTCCACGCCAGACAGCGAGTCGCGAGCGGTCTTGGCGTTGTTCAGGATCGCGCCGGTGGCGGCGCTGTCGAGCTTGCCCTGGGCGGCCTTGGCGCCAACGCCTTCCACCAGTTTTCCGTAGGCATCGTTCAGGGAAATGCCCTTGCTGGACGAGCCGGTGTCCACGGTCTTGGCGGTTTGCAGGCCGGCCAGGACGGTGCCGTTACGGTTATCCAGGCTGCCAGGCTGGCTGAGGCTGATATTGATGCCTGACCCTTCGGATGGCGCGCCGGCAATGGACATGTCGAACGTGACGGTACGCTGCACCGGCGGTACGGACGAATCCATGATCGGGTTGCCACTGGCGTCCTTGAGCGGAACGCTCAGGCTCAGGGTGTTGCTCTGGCCCGGCTTGATCGTACCGCTGCTGATCGTACCGCCTTGGGCGTCGAGCAGCTGGTAGGCCTGGCTTGTGCCGTCGGCCGAAGTCGCACCGAACACCACCTTGACCGGCATGGAGTTCTTGATGCCGTTCTGGATGATGCTGGTGGTAGCTTCATCATAGATGTCCAGCTTGGTCGTCATGGTCGGCTGGCCGCTGGCCGGAATGGTCAGCGTGCCGCTGCCGCCCGGCGTAATGGCCGCGCCCAGCGGGGCCGCGATCGCCAGCCGCTTGGAGTCGGTCATCTCGGTCTTGATGCTGCCCGCCGCGTTGCGGGTCGGGGTGATCTTGAACGAATCGCCGGCCGCCGCGGTGCCGTTGGCAAAGGTCATCGAAAAACCGTCGATCACCGGCGGCGGCGTGGTCGTGGTGCTGAATGCCCCCATCGAAGTCCCGTCGGGCAAGCGCTGTACGATATATCCAGTGGCGCTGGTGAACGTCACTTTATAGTCGTTGGTGGTCAGCTTGCCGGTGTCTTCGATGGACACGTTGAAGTTGCCGGAACCTGCGCTGTTACTCAGCGCGGCGACGCTGCGCTGGCTCATCTGCGCAGTGCTGTTGATGTTGCTGAACAGGTTGGAGCCAAACGCACCGTTCTTGTCGATGCCCGAAGCCTGGATGGTATTCATCTGGTCGGCGACGACCAGTGCCACCCGGCCCAGCTCGTTCATGGCCGGATCCAGTACGGTGCTGCGATAGCGCATCAGGCCGCCGATTTCACCGCCGGTAATTACCTGGGTCAGGTCCATGACACTCGAGCCGCTGTTGAGCTGGATGCCCATGCGACCCGGGTCGTTCTTGTCCGGCACCGCCTCGAGTTTATTGGTGATATTGCCCATGACCAGTGGCTGGCCGGAGCCGAGGTAGATGTCCAGGCTGCTGCCGTTCTCGACGACCTGGGTGCCGGTGAACGTGGACAGTTGGCGAATGGTTTCGCTACGGGCATCGAGCAGATCGTTTGGCGCGCCGCCGGAGTTGGAGACTTCGGCGATTTTCTTGTTCAACTGGGCAACAGTGGTGGCCAGACTGTTGATCTGGTCGACCATGTTCGACAGGTTGCCGTTGATGTTCTCGTTCTGGGCGGTCAACTGGCTGGCAACCGAATTGAAACGGTTGCTCAAGGCCTGGGCATCGCTGAGCAGCAGTTGGCGGGACGCATCGTCCCCCGGCTTGGCGTTGACGTTCTGCACCGAGGCGAAGAACTTGGTCAGCGCACCGTTGAGGCCGGTACCGCTGTCCGACAGCAGGGAGTCCAGCGGAGTGATCTGCCCCTGGTAGGCCGCCGCATCGCTGTTGAGCGAGGTGGTGGTTTTCAACTGCGCTTCAAGATACGAGTTATATACCCGGCGCACATCGGCCAGGGTCGTGCCGGAACCAATGAACACGTTGCCGTACTGGTTCGACGCCTTGGTGGCCTGCACGGTCTGCTGACGCGAATACCCGGCGGTATCGACGTTGGCGATGTTGTTACCCGTGGTTACCAGTGCGGTCTGGCTTGCGGACAGACCCGACATCCCGATATTGAGCAAACTCATGGTTCAGACCTTATAAAGTCGTTGTGGCGCCAGCCGACGCGTAGTTTTGGTAACTCGTCATCTGCCGGGCTATGTTCGAAATCTTGCTGGCGTAGTTCGGATCGGTGGCGTAACCGGCCTTCTGCAACTCGCGTACAAACTGTTCCGGGTTATCGGCCGACTTCAGCACATCTTGATAGCGGCTGTTGCTTTGCAGCAGGTTGACCAGGTCATGGAAACTGTCGCGGTACGAGGCGTAGGAACGGAACTCGGCCGTCTCCTTGACCATCTCGCCATTGCGGAATTCGCTGGTGATCGCCCGGGCCGAATCGCCCGTCCAGTTCTTGCTGGCCTTGATGCCGAACAGGTTGTGGCTGCTGCTGCCATCGGGCTGGCGCATGACCGACTTGCCCCAACCGGTTTCCAGGGCAGCCTGGGCCACCAGGTAACGCGGATCGACACCGATGCGGTCTGCCGCTTCCTTGGCCATCGGCAACATGGCGTTGACGAACTCGTCGGCATCGCGGAAAGCCTTGCGCGCCGGCGCCAGCGGCGGCTGTGCCACGGCGCGGCCGTAAATCTGCATGTCGCCCTTGGACTCGGCGGCCTTGAGCGTCGCCAACCAGTCGCCATTGGCCAATTCGCCAGAGGCAGGCTTGACGCCGGTAACGGCGCGGTCCGGCAGGATGTTCATCGCGGGGGCATCGGCATTGACCTTGCCATTGGCCACAGCCGAAGGCACCAGCCCGGCCAACAGTCGGTCGGCCAGTTTCGGCGGCAAGGCCAGGCGACGCTGATTGAGCAGCTCCATGTCGTTGCGGTGACCACCCTCGCCCGCTTCCTGCGGTGCCCTCACGGCCCGCGAAGCCCACAGCGGACGTTGGCCGCTGGTGCGCGAAAGAGGCCCGTCGGACAGGGTTCCGGCAGCCACAGGCGTGGGCACCGGTGCCTTGGCAACCTGATCCTGCGCCTCTTGCTGCTTGGCGGCCGACAACGTGGCCGCCTCGCCCGATGCCAGGGGCTTGTTCTTGGACATCTGACGCAGCAACACATCCGCCAGGCCGATGCCTCCGCCCTCGCGGGACATGGAAACGGCCAACTGCTGGTCGTACATTTCCTGGTACTGCTTGGCCTCGGGCGTATTCATGGGGTTGTCCTTGCCCAGCACCTCGGTGGCCGAACGCATGGACTTGAGCATCTCGCCGATGAACAGCGACTCGAACTCCTGCGCCACCTTGCGCAGGTTACCGTCGCTGTTCTTGTCGCCGACCTTGAGCTGATTCAGGCGATTGAGGTCCGAGTAGGAAGCCGAATCCCCGCTGATCAAGGCACCTTTGCGCATATCCATGGCTCGTTCCTTAAATCACGATCAGGTCGGCTTGCAACGCGCCGGCCTGCTTCAAGGCTTCGAGAATCGCCATCAGGTCGCCCGGTGCCGCGCCGACCTGGTTCACCGCCCGGACGATTTCATCCAGGGTCGTGCCCGGGCCGAACTTGAACATCGGCTTGGCTTCCTGCTCGGCATTGACCCGCGAGCGGGGAACCACGGCGGTCTGGCCGTTGGACAACGGCCCCGGCTGGCTGACGATCGGGTCTTCGGTGATGGTCACCGTCAGGCTGCCGTGAGTCACCGCCGCTGGCGACACCTTGACGTTCTGGCCGATCACGATGGTACCGGTGCGCGAGTTGATGATGACCTTCGCCACCGCCTGGCCCGGATCGACTTCCAGGTTTTCCAGGATCGACAGGTAGTCGACCCGCTGGCTCGGGTCCAGGGGCGCAGTGACGCGGATCGAACCGCCGTCGATGGCCTGGGCCACGCCTGGGCCGAGCATGTCGTTGATCTTGTCGACGATGCGCTTGGCGGTGGTGAAGTCGGAACGGTTGAGGTTCAGCGTCAGGCTGTTGCCCTGGTTGAAACCGCTCGGCACCGCACGCTCCACCGACGCACCGCCAGGGATGCGACCTGCCGACGGAACGTTGACGGTGATCTTCGAACCATCGCGCCCTTCGGCATCGAAACCACCCACCACCAGGTTGCCCTGCGCAATGGCGTAGACGTTGCCGTCGATCCCCTTGAGCGGCGTCAGCAGCAAGGTGCCACCACGCAGGCTCTTGGAGTTACCGATGGAGGAAACGGTGATATCCACTTGCTGACCGGGCTTGGCGAACGCCGGCAGATCGGCGCTGACCGAGACCGCCGCGACGTTCTTCAACTGCACGTTGCCCGAACCCGCCGGCACCTTGATGCCGAACTGCGACAGCATGTTGTTGAAGGTCTGCAAGGTGAACGGCGTCTGGGTGGTCTGGTCACCCGTGCCGTTCAACCCCACGACCAGGCCGTAGCCGATCAACTGGTTGGAACGCACGCCGGAGATGCTGGCGATATCCTTCAGGCGCTCGGCTTGAACGCTGAAGGCCGCCGACATGACCAGGACACCGAGCAACAGCTGTTTAAGATTCAACTTGACCACCTAGAAAGGGAACTTGGGGCTGAGGAAGAAACGGTCGAACCAGCCCGGCTGACTCGCATCGGCAAACGCACCGGTACCCGAGTACGTAATGCGCGCATCGGCCACACGAGTCGACGAAACGGTGTTGTCGGTCGCGATGTCATCCGCACGGACCATACCCGCGATACGCACCAGTTCGTCACCGGTGTTGAGGGTCAGCCACTTCTCGCCCCGCACGACGATGATGCCGTTGGGCAGCACATCGGCGACGGTCACGGTGATCGAACCGGTCAGGCTATTGCTCTGCCCGGACTTGCTGTCACCCTTGGTGGCCCGGTCGGCGCCATAGCCGGCGTTGAGGCTCAGGTCATTGCTGCCGATCGGGTTGTTGGTGGTCAGGCTGGAACCGAACAGCGAGGTAAGGCCGACGCTGGTCTCGCTGGTCTTGTCGATCTGCGAGTTGGCGTTCTTGCTGGCCTGGGTCCGCTCGTTCAGGGTGATGGTGATGATGTCACCGACCCGGAAGGCCTTGCGGTCGCTGTACAGGTTCTGTTCGAAGCCGGCCTGGTAGATCGAGCCGTTATTGGCGGCGGCCGGCAACGGCGTGCGCGGCAACACCGGAGCGTAGTACGGGTCATTGGGCTTGGGCGTAGGCGCGACGCAGCCCGCGAGCGCGGTGATCCCACTCAGTGCCAGTACAGATACAAAGCGATTCATGACCCTACCTCTAGGTGTTGCAGGCGACCCAGGGTCGCCCTGACGTGATTACAGATTCTGTGTAACGAACGAGAGCATCTGGTCGGCGGTGGAGATCACCTTGGAGTTCATCTCGTAGGCGCGCTGGGTGGTGATCATGTTGACCATCTCCTCAACGGTGCTCACGTTGGACGTTTCCAGGGTGTTCTGCAGCGTGGTGCCGAAACCGTTCAACCCCGGCGTGCCGACTTGCGGCGCACCGCTGGCGGCGGTTTCCAGGAACAGGTTGTTGCCCACCGCTTGCAGGCCGGCCGGGTTGATGAAGTCGGCGGTCTGCAGGTTGCCGATCACCTGGGCGGCCGGGTTGCCCGCCACAGTGATGGACACGGTGCCGTCACGGCCCACGGTGAAGGTCTGGGCATCGTTCGGGATGATGATGGCCGGCTCCAGGGCGAAACCGCTGGCATTGACGATCTGGCCATTGGAATCGAGGTGGAACGTACCGTCACGGGTATAGGACGTGGTGCCGTCCGGTTGCAGGATCTGGAAGAAGCCGCGACCGTCGATAGCCATGTCCAGCGGCTGCTCGGTGGTCTGCAGGCTGCCGGCGTTGAAGTTCTTCTGGGTGCCGACGATGCGCACACCCGTACCCACTTGCAGGCCCGACGGCAGCTCGCTGTCCTGGGTCGACTGGGCACCTGGCTGGCGCTTGACCTGATACAGCAGGTCCTGGAATTCGGCGCGATCACGCTTGAAGCCCGTGGTCGACACGTTCGCCAGGTTGTTGGAAATGGTGGAAAGGTTGGTGTCCTGGGCGGACAGACCGGTTTTGGCAACCCATAGAGCCGGAAGCATTCGATTCTCCTCGTACGCCTGTTTTTCGGCGCGACGCTGTAGTTAATGGTTAGATCTGCAAGACCCGAGCCATGGCCTCGTCGCCTTCTTTGGCGGTGTTCATCATTTTCACGTGGAGCTCGAATTGCTTGGCCAGGGCCAGCACCGACGTCATCTCATCCACGGCATTGACGTTGCTCGCTTCCTGGAAGCCCGACACCAGTTGCACGTTGGCATCGATGGGCGCCGGCTGGCCGTCCTTGGTACGGATCGTGCCGTCCAGGCCCTTGGTCATGTTCCTGGGGTCCGGGTTGACCAGCTTGATGCGGTCGACCTCAGCCATCACGCGCGGGCCTTCGCCCATGGCGCGGATGCTGATGGTGCCGTCCTGGCCGATCTCGATCTTCTGCTCCGGCGGCACGGCGATCGGACCGCCGTTGCCCATGACCGGCATGCCGTTGCCGGCCCGCAGCACGCCCAGGGCGTCAACGTTCAGGCTGCCGGTGCGCACATAGCTTTCGCCCCCGTCGGGGTTCTGCACGGCCATCCAGCCCGGCCCGCTGACAGCCACGTCCAGGTCGCGACCGGTTTCAACCAGTGCACCCGGCGTGAAGTCCGTGGCTGGACGTTCGGACATGGCGAATGCCCGCGCCGGAAAGCTGTCGCCGAACACGGGCATCGAACGTGCCTGCTCCAGGTCTTTCTGGAAGCCGTTGGTGGAGATGTTCGCCAGGTTGTTGGCATGGGCCCGTTGCGCCAGCGCATTCTGGCTGGCGCCGGTCATTGCCACATAAAGGTACTTGTCCACTTTCGTTCCTCTGCATGCCGGACGTTTGCCGTCCACTGCTGTGTTGCACAGCCTCAAGCAATTTGCAGACCAACTTTTTCCTGACGGCGCCAAGCCCGGCAAACAAAGGGGTTGAGGGACTTCGAGAGGGAGGCCATCAACCGATGGAAGACGAAAAACCGGCGGTGTCATGCCGCCAAGTGGCAAGGGCTGGCCTGGAGGCTGGAGGCATCGCCGGCCATCACGGACAAGCCAGACCAGGGACAGGTCCGATTTAAGGCGCAGCGCAAGCCGCCACCCCCACGACTTGCCTGGATATTCCTGGCCCGACAGGGCCGCCAACCCCCGAGGCCAGACCAAGGTGTGTCAGTGAAGCTCAGGTCCCTGACACGGCGTTTCGCCGAATGAGGCCTTGCAGGACAACGCCTCGGTCATACTTTCAACCAGCCAGTCAGGCTCTCATCAAGGCATTGCCCAGGGTTTCCACCACCCGACCTTGCTGGTCGTCGGTCATGCCCAGCCAGAGTGGCAGACGCAACAAACGCTCGGAATAGCCATCCGTGATTTCCATCGAGCCATGAACCCGCCCATAACGTGCGCCCGCAGGCGAAGAATGCAGCGGCACGTAATGGAACACGGCATGGATCGCATGCTTTTTCAGCGTATCGAGCACCGCCTGGCGCTCTGCGCCCGGGGCGAGGAGCACGTAGTACATGTGGGCGTTGTGCTGACAATCTTCAGGGATTATCGGACGACGCAGCACCCCTTGGAATTCCAGCTCCGCCAATGCGGCATGGTAGCTATGCCAGATCGCCAGACGGCGATGGGTGATGGCCTGGGCTTCTTCCAACTGGGCCCAGAGGAAGGCGGCAATGATTTCTCCGGGCAGGAACGACGAGCCCACCTCCTGCCAAGTGTATTTGTCTACTTCGCCCCGGAAGAAACGACTGCGATCGGTACCTTTTTCCCGAATTATCTCGGCCCGCAGCGCCAGCTCGGGGTCATTGACCAGCAAAGCCCCGCCCTCACCCGAAATCACGTTCTTGGTTTCGTGAAAGCTGAATGCTCCAAGGTCACCGATGCTGCCCAGTGCTCGGCCTTTATAGGTCGACATCACGCCTTGTGCGGCGTCTTCAACCACTGCCAGCCCATGCTTGCGGGCAATCGCCAGGATGGCATCCATCTCGCAGGCCACCCCGGCGTAATGGACGGGCACGATGGCCTTGGTCCGGGATGTGATTGCTGCCTCGACCAGACGCTCATCCAGATTCAGGGTATCGGGTCGTATATCGACGAAGACCGGCACTGCGCCACGCAATACAAAGGCATTGGCGGTGGAGACGAAGGTATAGGAGGGCAGGATGACTTCATCGCCAGGCTGGATATCCAGCAGCAAAGCCGCCATCTCCAGCGCAGCGGTACATGAATGCGTGAGCAATGCCTTGCTGCAACCAGTATTGGACTCCAGCCAGCGGTGGCACTTCTTGGTGAATGGGCCATCACCGGCGAGCATGTTTCCGAACTTGGCCTGGGCAATGTAATCCAGCTCCCTGCCGGTCATGTAGGGGCTGTTGAAGGCGATCGTTTCTTGGCTCATTGCAAACTTCCATGGGTGGGCATAGTCATCAGTGGTGCACAGCGCGAAGTCTTAAACCGCACTGAGCCGCCCACCTATCTGGCTGCCTGTTTCAAGGTTTTCATAAAAATACGGGGTGAATCCCGCGTCCTTCATTGCCTCTTGGGTTTCACCGATGTCGTATTCAATCCGATGCAGGTGGAATATCTCGCCATCCCAAGTGGCGAAACCTGCCCGGGGATCACCATCACGTGGCTGGCCGACGGAACCGGGATTGCAATAGACCTTGTCCTCGCCACTCCACAAGTGCTGGACATGGGTATGGCCTGACACGAAATGACGACCGGGAAACGGCATGAAATACGCTTGTGACGGACGCACGTATTCGTCCAGCGGATCGTTCCAGCCGCCATGGACAATGCTCAAGTCATGCTGGGTAGAGCGCTCAGGGAGCGCCCCCAACCATGCCAGGTTCTGTGAGGTGATGACGCCCCGTTGATAATCCAGGCAGGCATTGGCGCTATTGGAGCGAGGACAGCGCTCGTTCCTGGCCAGGTACCAGTCATGGTTGCCCATCACGGAAAAGATGTTCCGTTCGCGCAGGGCATCGCAGCACTCATTGACCTGGCTGTAATAACCGGCCGTGTCGCCCAGGCAGATAATGTGCGTCACACCCAACTCGTCAAGCTTGGCCAACACTGTCCGCAGGGCACTGTAATTGCCGTGTATGTCAGAAATGATCCCGATCATAGACGATGAAATCCTCTATATAACGAACAGCGAAACCACCCCGAAGGGCCGGCTGGGTCAGCGTCTTGCCGTCGAGGTAATGATCCAGGCACATGGCAGCTTCGTTGTAACCGAATGCGCGACGTATCGAACTGGTCGAAGAGATCCGCGGGTTGATCTCGAGGAGGCTCCAGGACCCGTCATGACCGCGACGGAACTGCAGATTGGTCGGTCCGACCGGCTTGAAGGCACGGCACAGCCTGGCCACGACCTGGTCCAGAGCGTCATCCCGATATACCCAGGCCTTGGCGGTCGAGCCATCCGAGGCCAGCCTGCGCTGGAAATTGATGGTGGGCCCGGTATTGCCCTGTCCGTCGCCAAAAGCCGCTACGGTGAACTCATCGGCCGCACTGCCGATGATGGGCTGCGCCATGAGGTAATCGCCGAGCAGCGCCGCATGAGGCGTAAAGTCACGCTCTTCGCGTACCCAGACCAGCCCCTTGGAGGCATAACTGCGGCGCGGCTTGAGCAGGAACGGCAGCCCCAGGGCAGCCTCGAGCGAATGAAAATCCCCCGACAGCAGGCTGGGAATACGGCTGGGATCCCCCAACGCTACCAGCGCCTGGTCCATTGCCCATTTGTCCCGGGAAAGATCGATCAGATGCGGGTTGTTGAGCACCACTTGGCAATCCCATTGGGCCAGCAGTGCCCGGTTGTCCGATAACCAATGAACGTCCTGTTCGATGCCGGGAATAAGCAGATCAACCTTGTACCTGGCCAGCGTATCGCCCAGCCACTGTCCATATTCGGAGGCTGCGGTATACGGGGCCTGCTCGAAGACATCGCTCCAGGCGCGGCCGACAGCGTCGTCGTAGATATCAGTGCCGACCAGGCGAACAGAAGGAGCCGCTTCACGCAGCGACTTGAGCAGGCCGTACCCCATGATGGCCCCTACGCCAGTCACCATGACGGTCTTCATGACAGCCCCTCCCTGTGCGCTCTCATCAGCTCGAAGCCCCGGCGAACGTCGATTCGAGGGGTGAAACCGATCTGCTGGTACAGCTCGTGCGCACACTCGAAAGGGGCAAGGTCGGGGATATCACCCTTTTCGGGCAGGAAGCGTACATCCAACGGCTTGCCGAACGCCTCGAACGCAGCCTGGACAATCGCCGAAAGACGGGGAGATTCGGGATGACCACAGTTATACAAACCAGGGATGCCCTGCTTTGCCAGCCGCACGCAGACCTCGGTCAGATCGCTCAGGTGCAGATAGTTGCGCCTGGCGTCGTTGCTGCCATACAACTCGACGCCCTGCCCCGCCTGTGCCTTATCGGCGATGGCGTACAGCAACGGCTGGTGAAGCCTGCACTGTTCGCCGTCGTCGTAGACTTGGCTGATGCGCAAAACACTAAGGGTCATGCCCCGTTCCCGGCAATAAAGACTCGCCACCTCTTCTGAATGGCGCTTGGAAAGCGAATAGATGCCGAAATAGGGATCCGTCGGCCGGTCACCCGCCGAACGCGATGAAAGCAGAATGAAATGACGAGCCCCACATTGCTCGGCCAGGCGGCAGGCCGCCAGCGTACCGACACTGTTGACCAGTTCGGCGCGGACCAGATCGTCCGGCTGGCGGCCGCCGAAATCTGCGGCGGCCAGCACGACAATGTCAAAACGCTCGTCGCACGCGAAGGGCTCCTGGCGGCTCAGGTCGAAAGCGATATCGGCATCCCGGCGCCCCGCCAGCTTGACGGGGCCAAGGCACGACAAGGCCTGGGCGACCGCCTTGCCGATGACCGAGGTACTTCCAATCACCAGGCTTTTCATGATGGGGCGACTGTCGCTTCGAGCATCAGCGCACAGCTGAGCTCCGGATAATCGATGCCCACGGTGCACATCGCGTGAAGGATGTCGCCCCCCAGGTGCAGCTCTTGCAGTTGTCCGGTGGTGAAGGGCTTGAGGAAGACACCTTCCTTGCGCGCCACCTGGAACCCGGCAGTTTCCAGCTCAGCGGTCAGGGTCTGAAGCGAATAGCTGCGCACATGGCCCAGCTCCAGATCGCCACGACCCAGCGCCATCATGTCGTCAAGCAGACCGGCAGCATGACCGAACCGCCGATGCAGCGACTCCCCATTGGGAACCAGCACGAAGCAGCGGCCACCCGGCGCCAGGTAATGCTTGAATTTTTGCAATATGGCCTGCGGATCATCGACGTGCTCAAGGACAAACCCCATCACGATGAGGTCGAAACGCTTGTCGGTATCGAATGTCTCGAAATAGCTTTCGACGATCTCGGCTGCATTGTCCGGATACTGCGCCTTGAACTGAGCGATCACCGACGCGGAGCCATCGATCACCGTGTGCTCACTGAAGAACTGCGAGAAGCGGTGGGTGCTGAAGCCATGGCCGACACCAAGCTCCAGCAGGCTTTGCTCCTTGGTGCACAGCGCCATGATGCGTTGGGGATACCAATTGAGAATGATGTTGTTGTCATACGCATAGCCAAAGCTGTCGCTGTAGGCTGCGATGAAGGTATCGAGATCGTTGCTCATGTCACATGCACTCCGCTGGGGGGCAAAGGTAATAAGTTGTACGGATCAGTCGGCCAACCAGGCCCGTCGCCAGGCGTCGAGGCGCTCGCCTTGGAGCAGCCACTGCGCACGTACGGTCGACTGCAAGGTATCGCCCAGCGTCGCGGAGGCTTCACGGTCTTCCAGGTGCATGCGAATCGTCCGAATCCATTCCTGCGCCTCGTTGTTCACCCGGGACAGCGGCAACACCTCGCCACCGATAAAACCCGGTACTCGGCTGCAAATGACCGGATGCCCGCAAGCGGCATGCTGCAGGACACGCAAGTCGCCGGAACAGGCATTGCCCAGGTTTTCCGCCATGGGCACCAGGGCAAGATCAAGATTCAAGGCGGCCATGGCCCCGGCCAACTGCTGCTGCGCGACACTTGGGTGCAGTTCTTTCAGGAAAGGTTGCAATGACGCCGGGCAGTCGCCGAGCACCACCCAATCCACCTCGCCAGCGAACGCGGGCAACACGTCGGCCAACAACTGAGCATCCTTGCAGCCCAACCAGCCCAGACGCGGCCTGGGCCCAGTGCGCCGCTTGCTTTGCACACGCCCCCACGCAGCCGGCAGCAGGGTTTCCAGCACACGAATATCGTCGTGGTGACCCTGTAGCAGTTCAGCCAGCGCGGGCGTAGGGACCAGCACACGATCGGCCTGCATCATTCCGTACCGCAGGCGCTCCAGCAGCTCTTCGGCAGCGTAATCGCCCTTCAACGCCATCTGCGGTAGATAGCCATCCAGATCATAGACGGTGAAGGCTTTGGAAAAGGCCCTCAGGCGGCTCAGGGCCAGCAGCCCAGCGTCGTCCAGGGGGCGCTGCAACACCACGGTGGTTGGTGCCAGGCGCTCGATTTCCACCGACGACAGCAGACTTGAAACAGCCACGCCTTCAATCTGCCCTGCTTCAAGCAACGTACTGAAGGGTTGAACCAGCCGCGAGTAGGCGCCCGCCTGCTGTTCGGTGACACAGACCAGCACCCTCGGTACGCTGCCTTGCAGCGCAAACCAGCACAGATCAGTGTTTTCCCGGACAAATCCCTCACCGACGCGCAGCGAAAAGTTGGCGTTGTAGGCCGGGTCGCGGGCCAGCTGTGGCAACCAGCGTGCGAGCAAGGCATCTTCCTGCTGGCTGCTCGCACGGATGCCAGCCACAGAATCCATCAACAGGCGCGCGTAAGGCGTCCAGACATTCAGATAACCTGCCTGCAGGAGCTTCAGACACAGGTCGACAGAGGTCCAGGGCGCCAGCAGCGGGTCGCTGTCGAAGCCTCCAGCCTCAATGAACAGCGCTCGACGCAGCATCAGGCATTCGGCGCCCAGGGCAGAGCAATTGCGTTCAAGCCCAAGCCGTCCCATGTAGCCCTCCGCCTCGGAGGGCAGACCTTCAAAAGCCCGGCCGACCATGGCGCCCAGCCCCAGCACCAGGTCCGCCTGGCGAATGCGACCCTGGCTATCCTCCAGCTTGCCTCCCACGGCGCCGACTTCCGGACGCTGGGCATGATTGAGCAACGACTGCAACCAACCCGGCTCCAGCACAGCGCTTTGCGCATCGAGCCAGAGCAGGTATTCCCCACGTGCGTCCTGGGCCGCCGCATTGCACATGCCCGCACGAGACTGCCCCGGCATGAAACGCAACACCTGGAACCGGCCTTCGCCCATCCGCTCGACCAGCCCCAGCCACTCCAGCAACGCGGGGTCATCGTTGCCTGGCTCGATCAGCAAGACCTCGAAGTCCACTGCGTCAGTGTGCAACAGCAGGCTTTCCAGACAGCGCTGGAAATTCGTCAGTTGACCTTCCAGGTAAATCAGAATGCTGACCGAAGCCTGCTGCTCGTGGCCGTAGTCGATACGATAGCGGCCCGCAGTCGTAGCAAGTTCAATCGCTCGCGCCCGACCGTAGCCACGTGCCTGGAGATGTGCATCGATGACCGCGCATTCATCTGCGCATTGCCAATGACGCAGCTCGTTGGCAATCAACAGCGGTTCGCTGACGTGACCGATGCTCGCCATCCCGCATTCGCTGATCAGGCGCAGTTGGTAAGCCAATTCGAAGGCATCGCCGCAGGTATCGTCAAAACCGTTCAAGCGCACCAGCGCATCGCGACGGAACATCCAGTGACGAGAAAGACCGGCCGGAAACGCCAGGAGCAGGTCCAGATTCAAATCGGGTCGCAGCGAAAGGTCGACCACACCGCCCGTACGCAGCGCCTCGTCGGCGTATACCGCCAGGCAACTGTCAGGCGCCTGGAGCAGATTCTGAGCCATCACCAGCAGCCCCGCGGCGATAAATTCCTCCCCCGCATCCACCAGCATGAACCAGTCGCTCTGGACGCCCTGGAGCAAGCCATTGATCGCGGCCGCCGGCTGCTTCGGATCGCACGCCAACCACTGGACGTTGGCTCGCCCCGGGTCGGCGCTACCGATCACGCAGACATGGATGCGTTGGTACAACTGTCTATCCAGGCTGTCCAGGGTATGCGCCAATGCCAGCTGATTGCCGTCATCGCGGACCACGACAGTGAAGGCAGGCGCCGCCGGGACCGACAACCGCTCATTGATCAAAAGCAACTGCTGCGCCGTCGGGTAGCGTTTGCGCAACCAGTCGAGCGCTCCCAGACGATTGCCGACCGCCTCACGAGCGGCGGTTGCCTGGGTTTTCGCGATAAACACATCCAGTTGCTGCCAGAAAGACGCAGTGCGCTCGACGTAACGTTGCAAGGCGTCACCAAGGCTGGCCCGGGCATGCCCCAACGGGTCCGGCTGGTCGAGCATGGCAAAGCCGACGCTGCCGAAGAAACTGGTGTCGAGCAGTGGCTGGTCGACGCCATGCCCCGGAATGAATATCACCGGGCAACCACACAGCACCGCCATGACACAGGTCATCGACCACTCATAGCTGTACATCACCTCGGCCCCGCGCAGCAGCTTGGCCAGCTCGGGCAGGGGCAAAGGATTGGCCATGCTCAACAGGCGGATATCGGCCGGCAGTTGCGAGTAATCGATCAGGCCCAGAGGGTGACGGTTCTGGTAGAGATAGCTTCCCTTGCGCTCAGTCGCGGTGCCCACCGTCGAGAACATTTCGACATCGATGGCCGGCAGGCACAACAGGTCGCCGTCAGGGTCACCTCGGTGCTCGGCGAGCCGGGCAGCGTAATAGAAGAACAGGTCGGTGGGAGCGGCATCCATGCCATTACCCGTGAGAAACCCCTCGAAATTCAGCAGAAAACGCGCCACGACCGAACAGTTGAGCGGATTGCCGGGGAACACCTCCGGATAAACCGCAATCGGCACTTTGCCCGCTGCCGCATGGCGCTGCTTGATCGTCGAATTGATCAGCGGCGTCTTGAGGTCCGGGTTGACCACCTCTGTGCCGCAGATATAGGCCTCGCGGCCACTGAGGTTGAGCATATGACAGAGGTAGTGCAACGAGACGACGCCCGACGACGATTCACGATAGGCAGGCGCGAGGAAGTAATACGGATGCTCGGGCTTGGCGTACATCAGCCGCAAACGCGCCAACGCCTGTTCGAGCGAGTAAGCGTCCTGCTGCGCAAGGTTCGACATCGGGTGCAATCTCCAGAATCAAATCAAAAGGGTGTCACTGGGAAGGCCTGCTCAGGCAGCCCTTTTCTCCAGGAAAGCCGATGCGTCCGCGCCGGTGTTGAACAACAGGTCTATGACACTGACCGCATGCTGGAACTCACCGTAGACCTGGGGATACTCGGGATAACCGGCATAACTCATATACGACACGGTAATCCCCTGGGCGGCGAAAGCCGCTTCGTCCAGGTAATGACTGGCAGCGGGTCCAGAGAGATATTCGTCGGCACCGAGGGCCTGGCATAAGTGGATCAGGCGCTCATTCTTGCCTTCTGCACGGCCCAGATCCTCGGAACGGTACAGCGGCGTGTGAATGCCCAGCAGGGGGCACAAGCCGGCGATGAACAGGTGGTTGATACGGCTCAGGTGAGTGAGGTTGGCGGCCTGTTCGTAGAGCGAGCGGATCGGCGCCTCCATCTGCCTGAAGCATGAAGCGCGCCGGTAGCTCTGCTCAATGGTCTTCCAGTGGGCTGCGGCCCAATCCGGATTGGTGACTTGTACCTCATTGATCAACTGCCCGAGACGGCCTTTCTTCTTGATCGGGATACTCAGCCAATGCTCGCCCTGGGCGGTCTTGATCTTGTTGCGGTTGCGCCAGTCACTACGGGTGTACTGGACATCGTCATACAGGACGAACGCATCGACACTGCGGATCAGATCGAAATAACCCTTCCAGGGAATGTAGTTCGACTGAACCACAGCCAGTTTCTTATGCATCCTGAACCTCACGTAGCGCGGCGGAATCCGGGGCCCTGCCCTGTCAAAAAATCGCCACCAGGCATGAATAAGTGGGGACAGATCAGGACACAGCAAATCCCATACCAGCTACCGTGATACCCAAGGCGCGTGCAATTGCGGACATGGCCCTCACATCGGACCGACGACAAGACCGAGCCAGCGCTTGACGAACATCAGGTATGAAAAGAGTGGCAGACATGGACCTTCAACTACTGGCCCTTTCCCACCTCATACTCACGCAACTTATTGGCAATGGTGGTATGGGAAACCCCTAGTCGCTTGCCCAGTTGGCGGCTGCTGGGGTGCTCGGAGTACAAGCGCTCCAGCACCGCCTTCTCGAAACGCCCGACGATCTCGTCCAACCCGCCCTCGAGTGAGAAATCACCAAGGGGCTGGCGCACGCCGTAGTCCGGCAGGCGAATATGCTCGGCCTTGACGGTACCGCCATCGCACAGGGAAACGGCCTGGAACAGTACGTTTTCCAGTTGCCGGACGTTGCCAGGCCAGTGGTAATGGCTCAGACGGTCCATCGCCGCCGGAGCCAGCCTGGGCAGCGGGCAGCCGATCTGGCGGCTGGCCTGGTCGAGAAAATGCTCCACCAGTGGCCTCAGGCCATCGAGGCATTCGCGCAACGGCGGGATGTGCAGGGACAGCACGTTCAAGCGGTGGTACAGGTCCTGGCGGAATTCTCCCCGGGCACAGAGCTCGGACAAATCCACCTGGGTCGCGCAGATGACCCTGACGTCCAGGTACACCTCCTCATCGCTGCCGACGCGCCGGAAGCAACCGTCCTGCAGGAACCGCAGCAGCTTAACCTGCAGGCGCGGGCTCATTTCTCCCACGCCGTCGAGGAACAGCGTGCCTCCGGCGGTCAGTTCCAACAGGCCGAGCTTGCCTTCGGCACGGGCGCCTTCGAAGGCACCGGGGCCGTAGCCGAACAGTTCGGTCTCGGCCATGGATTCCGGCAACCCGGCGCAATTGAGCGCCATGAGGGGGGATTGCCCCCGGGGACTGGCCAGGTGGCAGGCGCGAGCCAGCAGCTCTTTGCCGGTGCCGGTCTCGCCTTCTATCAACAGCGGCGCATCCAGCGGCGCCATCCGCCGGGCCTCGCGGACCACCGCCGCCATCACCTTCGAGCTCTGGAAAATACTGTCGAAGCCACGCAGCTCCTGCTTGCGCACGTTATAGATCCGTTCGCCGACCCGGTCGGCCCGATGCAACGTCAACACCGCGCCGGCCATGGCCTCGCTGTCGTCGTGCTCCGATTGCAGCGGGGCGATGTCGGCCAGGAACACGTCCCCCTTGACCTTGACCCGCAACCCATTGATCCGCGACTGGTTGGCGCGCACCAGTTCCGGCAGGTCGAAATCCTCGGCGTAGCGCGACAGTGGAATCCCCGGCACCTCGTCCACCCGCACTCCAAGCAGTTGCGCCGCTGCCCGGTTCGCCGCGACGATGGAACCGCCCATGTCGATGGACAGCACCGGAAACTCCAGGGCGCCAAGCAAGGCATTGAGTTCCATGTGCCGACGCTCGCTTGGCATCAGCCCTACGCGCTTGACCCCGAACACCCCGGCGATGCCTTCGAATTTCGGGCGCAACGCCTGGAACTGGATATTGATCAGGTTGGGGCAGTGCAGGTAAATCGCATTGCCATGCTCGCCCCCCACTTCGCCCCGGGCAACGTTGATGCCGTACTCCACCAACAGATTGAGAATGTCCCGCAGGATGCCGATGCGGTTCTGGCAATGGACTTTGATGCGCATGAGAAGGCCTGGTGCGTTAGGAATCGATAGGGACAAGGCCCGCAAAGCGCTGCCGCGTCGCCCGGTGGAGCAAGCCCACCAGTGTTTTTGTCTGGAGGCGCAAATAACCGTCAAGATTATGTGACAGCTGTAGGCCTTTTCCTAGCTGAAAATCTCCAGAGAATCGAAGGCCAGCAAAAAACGTCACGAAAATTTTACAGAACAAGGACGGCTATCATTGATTGGCGCGCTTGCACCTGCTGCACGATCCCCTGCTTGGGGTTATCTCTAATGCATCGCTGGACATAAAAATAAACAGCCTTTCTCCGGTTCGAAAAAACCAGAGGAAAAACAGCAGGAGAGCAGCATGAAGCAAACGCAATACGTGGCCCGCGAGCCCGATGCGCAAGGTTTTATCCACTACCCCGCCGAAGAACACGCGGTGTGGAATACGCTGATCACCCGCCAGCTGAAAGTCATCGAAGGCCGTGCGTGCCAGGAATACCTGGACGGCATCGACAAACTCGGCCTGCCCTACGACCGCATTCCGCAGTTGGGGGAAATCAACAAAGTGCTGGGCGAGACCACGGGCTGGCAAGTCGCCCGGGTGCCGGCGCTGATCCCTTTCCAGACCTTCTTTGAATTGCTCGCCAGCAAGCAGTTTCCGGTGGCCACTTTCATCCGTACCCGTGAAGAACTGGACTACCTGCAAGAGCCGGACATCTTCCACGAGATCTTCGGCCACTGCCCGCTGCTGACCAATCCCTGGTTTGCCGAATTCACCCACACCTACGGCAAGCTCGGCCTGCAGGCCTCCAAGGAAGAGCGTGTCTACCTGGCGCGCCTGTACTGGATGACCATCGAGTTCGGCCTGGTGGAAACGCCTCAAGGCCGGCGCATCTACGGCGGCGGCATCCTGTCATCGCCCAAGGAAACCGTGTATTGCCTCTCGGACGAGCCGGAGCACCAGCCCTTCGACCCGCTGGAAGCCATGCGCACGCCATATCGCATCGACATCCTGCAGCCGGTGTATTTCGTGCTGCCCGAACTCAAGCGCCTGTTCGACCTGGCCCACGAAGACATCATGGGCATGGTCAAGCGCGGCCGGGAACTGGGCCTGCACGCACCGAAATTTCCACCGAAAGCCGCGTGACCCGCGATTTTCGATCTCAATTGAGTCTGTTGCACGGCACGGCTTTGCTTTAGCGTGGGTGCATCGACGCTTTCAACTATTCGATCCAGGAACACACCATGAACACTCTGAACCAAGCCCATTGCGAAGCCTGCCGCGCCGACGCCCCACAAGTCAGCGACGAAGAACTGCCGGTCCTGATCAAGCAGATCCCGGACTGGAACATCGAAGTGCGCGACGGCGTGATGCAGCTGGAAAAAGTCTTCCTGTTCAAGAACTTCAAGCATGCCCTGGCGTTCACCAACGCCGTCGGCGAAATCTCCGAAGCCGAAGGCCATCACCCGGGCCTGCTCACCGAGTGGGGCAAGGTCACCGTGACCTGGTGGAGCCATTCCATCAAGGGCCTGCACCGCAACGACTTCATCATGGCCGCCCGCACCGATGACGTGGCCACGACCGCCGAGGGCCGCAAGTAATGCACTTCGATGCCATCGGCCGGGTGCCCGGTGACCCGATCCTCGGCCTGATGGAGGCCTACGGTGCGGACAGCAACCCGAACAAGTTCGACCTGGGCGTAGGGGTCTACAAGGACGCCCAGGGCCTGACGCCGATCCTTGCGTCCGTGAAGCTGGCCGAGCAGCGGCTGGTGGAACGCCAGGCCACCAAGACCTACATCGGTGGCCATGGCGACGCCACGTTCGGCCAATTGGTCAGTGAACTGGTGCTGGGGGCCGACTCGCCGCTGGTCATGGACAAACGCGCCGGCGTCACCCAGACCCCGGGGGGCACCGGTGCGCTGCGCCTGAGCGCCGATTTCATTGCCCAATGCCTGCCGGGCCGTGGTGTCTGGCTGAGCAACCCGACCTGGCCGATCCACGAAACCATCTTCGCCGCGGCAGGGGTCAAGACCCGCCTCTACCCTTACGTGGGCGCCGACAACCGTCTGGATTTCGAGGCGATGCTGGCCACCCTGGGCCAGGCACCGAAGGGCGATGTGGTGCTGCTGCATGCCTGCTGCCACAACCCCACCGGCTTCGACCTGTCCCATGAGCAATGGCGCCAGGTCCTGGACGTGGTACGCAGCCGCGATCTGCTGCCCTTGATCGACTTTGCCTACCAAGGTTTCGGTGATGGACTGGAGCAAGACGCCTGGGCGGTCCGGCTGTTTGCCCAGGCCTTGCCCGAAGTGTTGATCACCAGTTCCTGCTCGAAAAACTTCGGCCTGTACAGGGACCGTACCGGCGCGTTGATCGTCTGTGCGGCGGATGGCGAGAAGCTGCAGGATATTCGCAGCCAACTGGCCAACATCGCCCGCAACCTGTGGTCGACGCCACCGGACCATGGCGCGGCGGTGGTGGCGACGATCCTGGGTGACGCGCACCTCAAGAGCCTGTGGACAGACGAAGTGCAGGTCATGCGCCTGCGCATCGCGCAGCTACGCAGCGGCCTGCTGGAGGCCTTGGAGCCTCACGGCCTGCGCGAACGCTTCGCCCACATCGGCGTGCAACGCGGGATGTTTTCCTACACCGGCTTGACCCCGGAACAGGTCAGGCACCTGCGAGAGCGGCACAGTGTCTACATGGTCGGTACAGGACGGGCGAACGTGGCAGGCATCGATGCCACGCGCCTGGATCTGCTGGCCCAGGCCATTGCCGACGCCTGCCGATAATCGCAGCGCATTCGTGGCGAGGGGGCCTGCCCTTCGCCACGATGACCCAGCCGAACGGATGCGGCGGTGCGATATGGCGTTTACTGGCCGGTCCACTCGCGAACGAATTCGCTGATGTCTTCCTTGGGCGCCGTACGCGCTTCCTTCTGCGGCGTGCCCAGGTAGAGGAAACCGATCACTTCTTCCCCCACTTCCAGGCCAAGCCCCTCGGCCACGTGGGGCGAATAGGCCAGATCTCCCGTACGCCATACGCCACCGACGCCCTGGGCGTAGGCCGCCAGCAGGATTGCATGGGCCGCGCAGCCGGCCGCCAGCAATTGCTCGGACTTGGGGATCTTGAAATGGTCTTGCAGACGAGCGATCACCACCACGACCAGGGGCGCACGCAGCGGGCCATTGAGGGCCTTTTCCACAACGGCCTCAGCCACCAGCGGGTCATTGAAACGCGCCGCTTCGGCCAGCAGTTCGCCCATGCGATAACGCGCTTGCCCTTCGACCGTCAGAAAACGCCATGGCCGCAACTGGCCATGATCCGGCGCGCGCATCGCGGCGGCGAACATGACCTCCCGCTGCTCGGGCGTAGGCGCCGGGTCAATCAGGCGTGGAACGGAAACACGGTTGAGCAAAGCGTCGAGAGCCTGCATCGGCCACCTCCCTGGAAAAATGTCCGGCTATTCTAGTGGCTGTACGGCGAGTCCGTCAGCGCAAATTCGAATACCGGCTCCCAGGCCGCACCCGCCAGGCCCCGGATGGCGGTTTACATGCCATTCGCCGCAGGTAGAATGGCGCCCTTCCCTTTCAGCCCGAGCGGACTCCATGGCGTTGCCGACCCTGCGAATCATTGGTTTCATCATCGGCATCTTCCTGATCACCCTGGCGATCTTCATGGTCGTGCCCATGGCCACGTTGCTGGTTTTCGAGCGCACGGGCGACCTGCCGTCGTTTCTCTGGTCGAGCATGATCACCTTCGTCGCCGGCCTGGCCCTGGTGCTCCCGGGACGTCCCGAGCATGTGCATCTGCGGCCCCGGGACATGTACCTGCTGACCGTCAGCAGTTGGCTGGTGGTGTGCATTTTCGCAGCGCTGCCATTCCTGCTGACCCAGCACATCAGCTACACGGATTCGTTTTTCGAAAGCATGTCGGGAATCACCGCCACCGGCGCCACGGTCCTGAGCGGCCTGGACAACATGTCCCCCGGCATCCTGATGTGGCGCTCGCTGCTGCACTGGCTCGGCGGGATCGGCTTCATCGGCATGGCCGTGGCGATCCTGCCGCTGCTGCGCATCGGTGGCATGCGGCTGTTCCAGACCGAATCGTCGGACCGCTCGGAAAAGGTCATGCCGCGCTCCCACATGGTGGCGCGGTTGATCGTGGCCTCCTATGTCGGTATCACCATTTTCGGCACGCTGGCGCTCTGGTGGGCCGGGATGAGCCCGTTCGATGCCATCAACCATTCGATGTCGGCGATCTCGACCGGCGGTTTTTCCACCTCCGACCTGTCCCTGGCCAAATGGAGCCAGCCGGCGGTGCATTGGGTCGCCATCGTCATCATGATCCTCGGCAGCCTGCCGTTCGCCCTGTATGTCTCGATGCTGCGCGGCCATCGCCGGGCGCTGATCAAGGACCAGCAGGTCCAGGGCCTGATCGGCGTGCTGCTGGTGACCTGGCTGGTACTGGGCACCTGGTACTGGGCGACCACCGACCTGCATTGGCTGGACGCTTTGCGGCACGTGGCCCTGAACGTGACGTCGATCGTCACCACCACCGGTTTCGCCCTGGGCGACTACAGCCTGTGGGGCAACTTCTCCCTGATGCTGTTTTTCTACCTCGGCTTCGTCGGAGGCTGCTCGGGCTCGACGGCCGGCGGGATCAAGATCTTCCGTTTCCAGGTCGCCTACATCCTGCTCAGGGCCAACCTCACGCAACTGATCCATCCGCGCGCGGTGATCAAGCAGAAATACAACGGCCACCGCCTCGACGAGGAAATCGTGCGCTCGATCCTCACGTTCTCGTTCTTCTTCGCCATCACCATCTGCGTCATCGCCCTGCTGCTGTCGCTGCTGGGCGTGGAGTGGATGACCGCGCTGACCGGCGCGGCCAGTACGGTATCCGGCGTCGGCCCGGGGCTGGGGGAAACCATCGGGCCGGCCGGCAACTTCGCGCCGCTGCCGGACGCTGCCAAGTGGATCCTGTCGGCGGGCATGCTCCTGGGCCGGCTGGAAATCATCACAGTGTTCGTGCTGTGTATCCCGGCGTTCTGGCGTCACTGACCGGTTTGGCCGCCCGTGCCGCCCGGTACTCGCCGGGCGTCGTGTCGAACCAGCGGCGAAAGGCGCGGAAAAAATTGCTCGGATCGGCAAACCCCAGCAGATAGGCGATTTCCAGCAATGTCATGTCCGGCTGCGTCAGGTACTGCTCGGCCAGCTCGCGGCGGGTGTCATCCAGCAGATGCTGGAAGCTGGTGCCCTCTTCCTGCAGGCGTCGCTGCAAGGTGCGTTGAGACAGGTGCAATGCCTGCGCCACCACGTCACGCTTGGGTTCGCCCTGGGGCAGCAGCCGGCAAAGAGCCTGGCGCGCCTTGTGAGTCACGCGGCTTTCCGAAAAACGCGCCAGGTATTCGCCGGCGAAACGGTCATGCAGCAACGCCATGGCCTCGTTGGCCGTCGGCAGCGGTGCCTCCATGTCTGCCCGTTCGAAGATCAGCGCATCGTAGGGCGCATTGAACATCAGCGGCGCGGGGAAAGCCTGGTGGTAGGGCGTCGGATCAAGGGGCTCAGGGCCCTGGAACAACACTTTCACCGGATGCAGGGTGCGTCCGGTCAGCCAGTTGCACAGGCTCAACGCGCAGGCCAGGGATGCCTCGGTACTTTGCCGGGTGGGAGGCAGATGGTCGCCGTGCACCGTCAGGACCAGCCCGTAATGGCCCTCTATCTGACGGATGCTGGCCTCGGCGCTTTCGGCGATGATCCGCTGATAGCGCACCAACCGCTGGAAACCTTCGAGCAATGTGCGGCTGGACATCAGGGCATAACCCACAACATGGAACGACGCCGGGCGCACGATCTTGCCCATGTTCAAACCGATGGCCGGATTGCCCGACAGCTCCACCGCCAATTGCCAGAGCCGCGTCATGGAGTCCTGGGGGAAACGGGCATCCGGATCGTCCAGCGCTTCGAAGTCCAGCCCCAACTGCCCGAACATCGCGCGACAATCCAGGCCGTCCATCTCCAGCGCCTTGACAATCCCCATCGCCCAACTTGAAGAAGTCGTTCGTTCGCTCATGACATTTACTTGCATGACGAGCCGCGCGTTGCGGCCGGATTTGCGAAGGATACTAAAGTGGCGCCCATTGTCACTGTCCGTCGATGACAAGGGCTCCTAGACTTCCAGAAGAATGGCGCGATCGGCACCAGAACAATAACCACCGAGCAAGCAATCGTGGAAAACACCAAGACATTCAGCACATTCGCCGAGTTCTATCCGTACTACCTGGGCGAACACAGCAACAGCACCTGCCGGCGCCTGCACTTCGTCGGTACTTCCCTGGTCATTCTGATTTTCGTCATGGCGCTCGTCGTCGGCAACGGCGCCTGGTTGCTGGCGCTGCCCGTGGCAGGCTACGGCTTCGCCTGGGTCGGGCATTTCTTCTTCGAAAAAAACCGCCCGGCCACCTTCCAGCATCCGTTCTACAGCCTGCTGGGGGATTTCGTCATGTACCGCGACATGTGCCTGGGCAAGGTCGCGTTCTGAGCTCAAGCCGGCTCGGCGACCTTGATTGCCTTCAGCCGAGCCTCTCGCGCCTGGGCCTCCGCCAGACGATAGAGTTCGATCGAACCATCCCAGTGCTCGATCAACGCGGTGCACGATTCGACCCAATCACCGCAATTGAGGTATTCCACCTCCCCTACCTTGCGGATCTCGGCATGGTGGATGTGCCCGCACACCACGCCGTGCAGTTCGCGCTTGACGCATTCGTGGGCGATGGCTTCCTCGAAATCGCTGATGAAGCTCACGGCAGTCTTGACCTTGTGCTTGAGGTACGCCGACAGCGACCAGTAGCCATAGCCATAACGGGCCCGCCAATGGTTGAGCCAGCGGTTCAGCGTGAGGGTGAATTCGTAGGCCCAATCCCCGAGGAACGCCAGCCAACGATGGTACCGGGTGATGACATCGAACTGATCGCCATGGATCACCAGCAGGTGCCGGCCGTCGGCGGTGACATGCACCGCTTCGTCCACCAGCTGGATGTTGCCCAGGATCAGCTTCGAATAGCGACGCAGGAATTCATCGTGGTTACCCGTCACGTAGATCACTTCGGTGCCGCGCTTGCTCATGGTCAGCAAGCGCCGGATGACGTTGGTATGCGCCTGGGGCCAGTACATGCCGCCGCGCAGCTTCCAGCCGTCGATGATGTCGCCGACCAGGTAGATCCTGTCGGCGTGGTAGCCCTTGAGGAACTGTGACAGGTGCTCGGCCTGACAGTCCCGGGTGCCCAGGTGCACGTCGGAAATCCACAGGGTGCGAACACGCTGCTTGCGGCTGGGTCTGGCGAGCTCGGCGCTGGTCATGGGCAACCCCTCTGATCGTTTTCACCACTGTGCATGCCGGCGATTAATGGCCCATGACAAATACAAGTCGGTTACATGACAGGGCCATGCATCGCGACCTGGGTGTATCCTGACGGCCTGCCATGGGAGACCGCGATGAGACCGATCCTCACGCTACGCCAATACAGCCAGGACCTGATCGTCCACAGCCATGACCACCCTCAACTGGTGTTCGGGCTGTCCGGCGCGCTGGATTTCGAGGTCGAAGGTTGCGGCAGCCAGGTGGTCCGGCAAAGTTTCGTGGTGGTGCCGGCCGGTGCCCATCACGCCTGCGACAGCCCCAAAGGCAGTCGTTGCCTGGTACTGGATGTACCCGGCGGCGATTGGCTCGATCAATGCCTGGGCGATCATGCCGACGCCAGCCGCCGGTTGCTCGACACCAGTGCCCGCCTGCCCCTGGATGCGGGGCAAAGCCAGTTGGTCAGTTGGCTGGCGGGCAGCCGGATGGACGATCCGTTGATCGCCCGGCAGGGGGCGGTGCTGCTGCTGGCCAGCCTCAATGACGCGCGTCCCGCCCCGACCGGTGGCCGGCGCCTGCCCTACGCCGCCCTCGACGCCCACATCGACCAGTACGCCGCCTATCCATTGCAGGTGGCGGACCTGGCCCAGGTCGCCGGTCTCTCCAGCGCCCGCCTGCATGCGCGCTTCGTCGCCGAATGCGGACAGACCCCGATGGAATACATCCGCAGCCGTCGCCTGCACAAGGCCGTGGGGTTGCTGCGGGACTCGGACCTGCCCATCGGCGAGATCGCCCACCGGGTCGGCTACAGCTCCCAGAGTGCCTTCGCCGCCGCCGTGCTGCGCGAATTTGGCGCCTCGCCGGGCAAACTGCGACGCCAACGCTAGCCGTGCGCTAAAAACCGCTAGGATCGCGACAGACGCGCCGGGCTGTCCCACGCTTCAATACTGACCAGCCATGCCGGCGTGGCGCGGGCTTTAGTCGGGTCGCGCCGCAGCGTACTTGCACAAGGTTCTGCGTGCATCCGCCGCTTTATAGAAAGGACTGTAATGACTCCCCGTACCGCCCTCGGCGCCCTGCACATCGGCGCCCTCATGTTCGGCCTGACCGGTGTGTTCGGCAAGCTGGCTGCCGCGTCGCCGACGATCATCGTGTTCGGCCGCGCCACGTTTGCCGTGCTGGCCCTGGCGTTCTTTGCCCGGTTCGCCAGTAGCACCTCCTGGCAGAAACTCCGTGCAGCGGATAGCCGTCGCCTGTTGCTGGGCGGACTGCTGCTGGCAGCACACTGGGTAAGCTTCTTCATCGCGGTAAAAGTCGCCGGCGTTGCGGTCGCTACGCTGGGATTCGCCAGTTTCCCGGCGTTTACCGTGCTGCTCGAAGGGTTGATCTTCCGGGAGCGAATACGCGCCAATGAAATCCTGCTGGTGGTGTTGGTGAGCATCGGCCTGGTGCTGGTCACGCCGGATTTCGACCTGGCCAGCGGTGCCACCACCGGCCTGCTGTGGGCGGTGGCTTCGGGCTTGCTGTTCTCCCTGCTGTCGCTGACCAACCGTGCCGGCTCCGGCCGCGTTCCGCCCGTGCAGGCCGCGCTGTGCCAGAACCTGGTGGTGGGGTTATGCCTGCTGCCCCTGGCCGCGCCGCAGTTGAGCGATGTACGTGCGCTCGACTGGCTGTGGATCGCCCTGCTCGGGGTGCTCTGCACCGGCCTGGCCCACAGCCTGTTTGTCGCCAGCCTGGAAGTGATCAAGGCGCGCACCGCGGCGGTGGTCTTCGCCATGGAGCCGGTATACGGCATCGCCATGGCCTGGCTGCTGTTCGGTGAGAGCCCGACATTGCGCATGTTGCTGGGCGGCGTGCTGATCATCGTCGCGATCGTGGTGTCGAGCCAGCTGAGCCGTTCCAAGGCACCGCCGGCAGGCGTCGAAGCGACGTCTCACTGAACCCGGTCGTTATGGCCCAGGTCCCGCTCCGGATCGATCTGATCGCGCACCCGCTGCTTGAGCACCTTGGCCTCGGGGAAGCCGCCGTCGGCCTTGCGCTCCCAGAGCTGCACACCGTCGCAGCCAATGTGGAAAACCCCGCCAGTGCCCGGCACCAGGGAGACCTTGCCCAGATCGTCGCCGAAGGTGCTCAGCAGTTCCTGGGCCAGCCAGGCGGCACGCAGCAACCACTGGCATTGGGTGCAATAGGTGATGACGATTTCCGGTTTATGCTCGGTCATTGCGGGTCGACTCGTGGATTCGAAGGCATCGTTATACTACTCGCCTTTGACCGTCCGCCCCGAGATCGACGATGCGCCGCCTGCTGCCTTGCCTGCTTCTGCTCCTGTTGCCCTTGTTCAGTCATGCCAACGAGCCTGCCGTCCAAACCCCGCGTCCGAAGATCGGCCTGGTGTTGTCCGGCGGCGCGGCACGAGGCCTGGCCCATATCGGCGTACTCAAGGCCCTGGAAGAACAGGGTATCCGGATCGACGCCATCGCCGGCACCAGCATGGGCGCCGTGATCGGCGGGCTGTACGCCTCCGGCTACAAGATCGACGAGCTGGAAAGACTCGCCCTGGAAATCGACTGGCAGCAGGCCCTGTCCGATGCCCCGCCGCGCAAGGACGTGCCGTTCCGGCGCAAGCAGGACGACCGTGACTTCCTGGTGAAACAGAAACTGAGCTTTCGCGATGACGGCAGCCTCGGCCTGCCATTGGGCGTCATCCAGGGGCAGAACCTGGCTCTGCTGCTCGAGAGCCTGCTGGCACATGCCAGCGACACCCGGGACTTCGACAAACTGCCGATCCCGTTCCGCGCCGTGGCGACCGACATCGCCAGCGGCGAAAAGGTGGTGTTCCGCAAGGGTCACTTGCCCAAGGTCATCCGCGCCAGCATGTCGATCCCGGCGGTGTTCGCCCCGGTGGAGCTGGATGGCCGTCTGCTGGTGGACGGCGGCATGAGCGACAACATCCCGCTGGACGTGGCCAGGGAGATGGGCGTGGACATGGCCATTGTGGTGGACATCGGCACCCCGTTGCGCAACCGCAAGCAACTGGTGACGGTGCTCGACGTCCTGAACCAGTCGACCACCCTGATGACCCGGCGCAATTCCCAAGAGCAACTGGCAACTCTGAAGAAAGACGACGTGCTGATCCAGCCGGCCCTGGCGAGCTTCGGCTCGACCGACTTCGGCCAGGCCCGGGAAATGATCGATGCCGGCTATCGCGCCACCCGGATTCTCCAGGCCCGCCTGGCCCACCTGCGGCCTCCCGAGCCGACCGATCCACAACTCATGGCCGCACGCACGCCCAGCGAACGGACACCGGTCATCACGGCCATTCGCGTGGAAAACGATTCGAAAGTGGGCGATGACGTGATTCGCTATTACATTCGCCAGCAGATCGGTGAGCCCCTGGACCTGGGCCGCCTGCAAACCGACATGGGCACGCTGTACGGCCTGGACTACTTCGAACAGGTGCAATATCGCGTGGTCCACAAGGGACCGGACAACACCCTGGTGATCAACGCCCGGGGCAAGCGCACCGGTACCGACTATCTGCGACTGGGCCTGAGCCTGTCGGACGATATGCGCGGCGACAGCGCCTTCAACCTCGGCGCCAGCTATCGGGTCAACGGCATCAATCGCCTGGGCGCCGAATGGCTGACCCGGGCCCAGATCGGCGACCGGCAGGAGTTGTACAGCGAGTTCTATCAGCCGCTGGACGTAGGCTCGCGCTACTTCATCGCCCCCTACGGGCAATTCGAATCCCGCAACGTGGAATCGATCCTGGACAACGACCCGGTCGCGCAATACCGCGTGGAGCGTTATGGCCTGGGCCTGAACCTGGGCCGCCAGATCGGCAACAGCGGCGAGATCCGTTTCGGGGTCGGCCAGGCCTGGGGCAAGGCGGACGTGCGCATCGGCGACCACGACCAACCCAGCGAGGACTTCAACGAAGGCTTCTACGAGCTGAAATACTCGTTCGACTCCCTCGACAACGTGTACTTCCCCCACGAAGGCGAAGACCTCGGCCTGTCCTGGCGCCAGTACGATCCGGGCCTGGGCTCCGACCAGCGCTATCGCCAGTGGGAGCTGAAGCTGGACAAGGCCATGAGCAGTGGCCCGAACACGTTCATCCTCGGCGGGCGCTACGGGCGGACCCTCGACACGGCCGAGATCGTGACGTCGAGCTTCGTGCTCGGCGGCGCACGGCAGCTATCAGGCTTTCGCGAAGACGGCATTTCCGGGCAGAACATGAGCCTGATGCGCGCCGTTTACTACCGCCGGCTGACACCCCGAGCCTACCTGCCCCTGGATTTCCCACTGTACTTCGGCGGCTCGCTGGAGCGCGGTCGGGCCTGGAACAACGACAACGAATTCGACAGCGGCTACATCAACGCCGCCAGCATTTTCCTGGGCTTCGACACACCGCTGGGCCCGCTGAACTTCAGCTACGGCTTCAACGACGACGATGAGCAGGCGGTGTACCTGAATCTGGGCCAGACGTTCTGATGGCCAGGCAGGGAAGATTGGATCTCTGGACGGGCTTCTTCACGGGCCAGCCCGGGAAGAGGCCCATCTCCCCTGGAGGCTTTTGAAGAAGTATCAGCGAATCCCGGCCAACAGCACCCGCGCGGTCTGCTTGAGGGGTTCGTCGCCCTCCTGGAGCAGTTCTTCGAGCAACGTGATGGCGGTCTTGATATCGCCATCGTCGATACAATTCTGCGCCTGCTCAAGCTTTTCCGAATGCTCCGATGCCTGTGGATCCGGAGAGGTCGCTTCGGGCTCCAGCGACAGCGGCTCGAGCTCCAGGGACTGCTCCTCATCGGCGAACCCGTCGAGGAAAGCATCGTCCAGTGACTCGGTTTCCAACGGCGCGCCCCATTGCAGCTCCGGTTCGTCGAAACCGGAAAGCGACAAATCGTCGAGGGCCAGTGGAGGCTCGACGTTTTTGCCGCCGGTGGCCTCCTGCCCTTCCTTGAGATCCCAGCTGGAATCCATGGACAGCTCATCCAGGTTCAGCTCGAACTCGCCCGGCGGGTGTAAAGGGGCCGGCTCGGGAGCGGGAGCAGGAACAGGAATTGGCGCCTGGGGCGCCTGGGGCGCCTGGGGCGCCGGGGGCACGGCCTCGGGTGCGCTGGCCACGGCGACCTTGGGATACTTTGCCCGGACCTCCTCCAGCGTCGAGGCATCGACTCCCTGCGTGGCCAAGTGATGCTCCTGGACCTGGAAGCCGATGGCATCCCCCTGCTTGCCCAGCACATCCAGCAGCTTGAGGCCCAGGTCGGTGCGTTCCGGCTCCGCCAGCAGCGCGGCCCGGAGCAATCCCGCCGCTTCGGCGAAGCGGCCATAGGTCAGGTAGATCCCCACCCCTTCCAGCACGTCGCCCAGTGGGGTATCGCCATTATTGAACGACGCGGCGACTTCTGGCGGGTCCGTCTCCACAGTCGTTCCATAGGTATCGGTGCTGTCCTCCAGCAGGGGGGCGGGACGCTCGGTCATCGACTCCGAACCGACCTGGGCCTGTTGCCGGCGGCGAATGAACAATAACAAGGCGAGCAGCCCCAACAGGCCCACCAGCGCCGCCCCCCATGACCAGTCGATGCCCCCAGGCTCCGCCACCGGTTGCGCGTCAGCCGGCGGGGTGTCATTCACAGCCTCCGCTGCGGGGGACGCCGTTGGCGCAGACACCGTGGCACCGGGAGCTGGGGTGAGCTCGGCCAGTTTCGTCTGCAGTTCGCTGATCTGCTGGCGCTGGCCGGCAATTTCTTCGTCCTGGGCCTGGAGCCGGGCCTGCAGCTCTTCGATGGTTTTCTGTTGCTGCTGGTTCTGCAGCACGCTGGCGGCCAGTTGCTCGTTGGAATCGGCCGGGGCCGGAGCCGGAGCCGTATCAGCAGGGGCAGGCAACACGGCCGAATCGGGCAGCAACAGGCGTTGGCCGATGGAGAGCCGGTCGCTGCCGGGGTTCAGGGCCAGGATGCCCTGCATCAGCTCGTTGACCGAGGCACCGCTGCCCGCGTCATGCAGGCGCTTGGCAATGATCCAGGGGTTGTCCCCCTGCACGACGGTGTAGCGCTTGCCTTGGGTCGCCGCAGGTGGCTTGATGGCTGGCGCCGCCTGGGTCGATGCCGCTGCCTTGGGCGTACTGGCGGTCGCGTCGGTGACAGGTACGATAGCTGCCGTGCCTGGCGGGTCGATCAGCACCGTGTATTCACGCAGAAGGCGTCCATTGGGCTGATTGAGCTGCACCAGGAAATTGAGGAAAGGCTCTTCCACCGGTTTGCTGGAAGTCACCCGAATGAAACTGCGTTCGCCGCGCAGCACCGGCGTAAACCGCAGGTTGCTCAGGAAAAACACCCGCTCCACGCCGGCCCGGCTGAAGTCGTCCGGGCTCGCCAGGCTGGCCGATAGATCGCCCTCTTCGAGCCCGGCCACATCCACCAGGGCAATATCGGCGCGCAACGGCTGGTTCAAGGCGGAATGAAGCGTGATTTCCCCAAGGCCCAGCGCTGACGCCAGAGCCGGATACCCCAAGGCACCCATGACCACTGACACGTTGACCCAACTGCGCAACGTGGACTGCAAACTTCCAAGCATGGGTATCCCTTTCGATGACCAGAACAGCTTTCAATACGAGCGCAAGCTGGTGATCTCGTTCAGTTTCAGGTTGGGAAAACTGAACAAGAGCCCCCTATGGTTATAGTTCGCTAACCGCCGAATCTCAAAAGTCTGGCGCCAGGGATATGCCTCAGGACTTTTCCAGGTTGGCCAGGATCGTGCCGTGGACCCGCATGCACACTCGCATGTCCGCTTCGTCGACGCCTTCGAACAGCTCTCGACGCAGTTGCGTGGCAATGGTTTCGATCTGTTCGATCAACGGTCGGGCCGGTGCGCAAAGGACAATCTTCTTGGCCCGGCGGTCTTCGGCCACGGCCTGGCGTTGCACCAGCCCCTGGGTTTCCAGGCTGTCCAGCAGACGCGCCAGCGTCGGGCCTTCTACCGCGACGCTCTGGGCCAGTTCTCGCTGGGTCGGCGCATGTTCGAAACGGGCCAGGTGCAGCAGCACCAGCCAACGCGCCTGGGACAGGCCCAACCCGGCCAGGCGCCGGTCCAGTTCGGCACGCCAGCCTCGAGACATTTGCGCCAGTTGCATGCCAAAACGGTGTTGATCGGTCAACGACATAGAAAACTCATCAGATCTTAAAATAAGAAAAACTAATTATTAGTCAGCTAAGCATGTACATTGGAATCCGGCAAGGCCGTTTCCCATTGAATCGCGTACTGAATCGTTAAAGGTCCGCAACTCATTGATCAGACTTCGAATTCCGACTGCAAGGCAGCCCTCACGCAGTACAGGACGCCCTCCGGTACCCGACCGACGAACAGCGCGGCGACCTCCGATACCGAGGGCAACTCACCCTCGCCATCCAGGAAAGCGTCCTGCACTTCGCCCATCAACTCCTCGGGCAAGTCCAGTGCCTGTTCCAGGGATAGCTGCTGCATGCCGATGGCTTCGGCGAGCATCGCATAGACGTTTTTTTCCGAGCACTGCAACTGCCCGGCGATTTGCAATGGCGTCATGCCCGCACGCGCCAGGGTGATGAGTTCGTGGCGTACGTCGGCCACCGACTTCGGCGTCTCGGCCTCCCCGCCCAATACCTGGAGGAACGCCTCGCCATAGCGTTCCAGCTTGCGCGCACCCACACCGCTGACCCGGGCCATCTCCGCCAGGGAGGTGGGCTGGCTGCGCAGCATTTCCAGCAGCGTCGAGTCGGGAAAAATGACATAGGGCGGCACACCGTGTTCCTCGGCCAACTTGCGACGCAAGGCGCGCAGGGCTTCCCACTGATCGCGCTCTTCGCCACGCACCAGCTGGCTGGCCTGGCTCTTGCCGCTCTTGACCGCCGTCGCCGGCTTGAGGTCCCGGCGCAGCTGGAGGCTGACCTCGCCCTTGAGCAAGGGCCGGCAACTGGCGCTCAGGCGCAGCCCGCCGTAGCCTTCCAGGTCGATGTCCGCCAGGCCGCGCGCCACGAGCTGTCGGAACAATGAACGCCATTCACTCTCGGAACGGTCCTTGCCGACACCGAACACCGACAGGTGCTGATGGCCGAAGCTGCGGACCTTCTCGTTGTCCTTGCCCAGCAAGACGTCCACCAGGTGCCCCACGCCATAGCGCTGCCCGGTGCGATAGATGGTCGACAGCGCCTGGCGGGCCGGTTCGGTGGCGTCCCAGGTTTCCACGCCGTCGACACAATTGTCGCAATGCCCGCAGGGTTGGGGCATGTCTTCGTCGAAATAGGCCAAAAGGGTCTGGCGCCGGCAGCGGGTTTCCTCGCACAGGGAAAGCATGGCGTCGAGCTTGTGTTGCTCCAGGCGCTTGTGGCGTTCGTCGCCTTCGGAGTTCTGCAGCATCTGCTTGAGCATCACCACGTCCTGCAGGCCGTAGGCCATCCAGGCGTCGGCCGGCAAGCCATCGCGGCCGGCACGACCAGTTTCCTGGTAATAGGCCTCCAGGGACTTGGGCAGGTCCAGGTGCGCGACGAAACGTACGTTGGGTTTGTCGATGCCCATGCCGAACGCCACGGTGGCCACCATGATCAGGCCTTCTTCGTTGAGAAAGCGCTTCTGGTGATAGGCCCGCAGGTCATTGGGCAGGCCGGCGTGATACGGCAAGGCCGGAAAACCCTGCTCGCAGAGGAACGCGGCGACCTCATCGACCTTCTTGCGCGACAGGCAGTAGACAATGCCGGCATCGCTGCGGCGTTCGGCGAGGAATGCCAGCAACTGCTTGCGCGGCTGCTCCTTGGGCACGATGCGGTAGAAAATGTTGGGCCGGTCGAAACTGGAAAGGAATCGCTCGGCCTCCTGCAAATGCAGGCGCTCGACGATCTCTTCACGGGTACGCTTGTCGGCCGTGGCAGTCAGGGCGATGCGTGGCACGTCCGGGAACAGCTCCGCCAGTTGCCCCAATTGCAGGTATTCGCGACGGAAATCGTGGCCCCACTGGGACACGCAGTGGGCTTCGTCGATGGCGAACAGGGCGATTTCCAGGCTCTGCAGGAACGCCAGCATGCGTGGCTGCACCAGGCGTTCAGGGGCCAGGTACAGCATCTTCACTTCACCGCGCTTGATCCGGGCCGCCAGCTCGCGCTGCTGGTCGGCATTCAAGGTGGAGTTCAACGAAGCAGCGGCAACCCCCAGCTCCTCGAGGGTGGCGACCTGGTCGTCCATCAGGGCGATCAGCGGCGATACCACCACCGCCAGGCCATTGCGCAACAGCGCCGGCACCTGGTAGCACAAGGATTTGCCGCCACCGGTGGGCATCAGCACCAGGGCATCGCCGCCGCTGGCCACGCGCTCAATAATGGCACCCTGGCGGCCACGGAAACTGTCGTAGCCGAAGATGTCCTTGAGGACGCGTTGAGCCTGTTCGAGCATAGAAACTCCAAAAATCACCGAAACATCCCTGCAAGGCTGGTTCAGAATCGAAAAGGCTGCGCCGGCAAATCGTAAGGGCGCGTTTCGAACCGGCTGGACGCCGCAGGGCGTCACAAAACGCGGCAGTATACCCGAGGCCTTCGCCGCAGAGGGCGATGCTGACAAGAGGTGCTTCTGACTTTCAAAGCAAGCCAAGCTGTATGTGTGGCAAGGGGCTTCATTCCCGCCGAGCTGCGCAGCAGCCCCTCTCGGTTTATCGATTGGATCGCACACTCAAGTGACATTGGGTCTGCTGCGCAGCCCAACGGGACGGTGCGACGTTTCGCTGAATCCCCTCGCCACAGGAGCCAGGCCGGGCCTTCCTTCTTCGGTATGTCCCCCGGCTTCTTGGGCAACCCAGCCCTTGCCGACAAGGCAAATGTGCCACGCGGCTGGCCTGGGCGCTCAAGAAGGCCTAGAATTCCCGCATTGTTTATTCCCCCAAGGTAGCCCGTAATGTCCTTCGCTGAGCAACTGACCCGCCTGCAAGTCTTCCTCGACGCCGATGAGCTGCACGACGAAGCGCTGGATTACGTGGCCGCTCATGGCTATCTGACCGCCCTCTCGATCTGCTCCGAGCAGGTGCCTGACCGGGAGTGGATCGACGCCCTGTTCGCCGAAGAGCCGCATTACACCGACGAAGCCCAGCGCATCGAGATCGAAGCCACCCTGGTGGGCCTCAAGGCCCATATCGCCCGCCAACTGGCCTCGGACGAAGAATTCGAACTGCCGTGCGAACTGGACCTGGGCGACGACCCGGACGACTCGGAACTGCGTGGCTGGTGCATCGGTTTCATGGAAGGCGTGTTCCTGCGCGAAGCGGCCTGGTTCGAAACCGCCGAAGAGGAAGTCAGCGAAATGCTGCTGCCGATCATGGTCGGTTCCGGCCTGTTCGACGAACAACCGGAGTTTTCCGACATCGCCGCCGATCCGAACCTGATGGACGACATGATCGTGCAGATCCCGGAAGCCCTCACCGCCCTGTACCTGCTGTGCAACGCCCCGGACGAGAAACCGGCGATCCTCAAGCCGCGCCATCACTGAGCGACCGGGTGCCCGCGCCCATCGGCAAGCGCCCGCTGATCCTGCGTTACGCTCTGCTGGCCATCGGCTGGTTGAGCGTGGTGCTGGGGGTCATCGGTATCTTCATTCCCGTGCTGCCCACCACCCCTTTCCTGCTGCTGGCCGCCGCGTGCTTTGCCCGCAGTTCGCCGCGCTTCTATCGCTGGCTGGTCGGCCATCCGCGACTCGGCCCCTGGATCGCGGATTACCTCAGCGGCAACGGCATTCCCCTCAAGGGCAAGGTCTACGCCATCGCGCTGATGTGGGCGAGCATCCTTTTGTCCTGCTACCTGGTGCCCTTGCCTTGGGCGCGAGGGTTCATGTTGACCAGTGCGGTGCTGGTGACGATCTACATCCTCAGGCAGAAGACGCTGCACAAACCCTGAAGCAAATGTACCCCGGTCCAGCCCCGACAGTTAGCTGCTTGCCGCCCTTACCACAGAGGCTCGTTACCTTCCTTTACTAGCCGACCCAGGGCATCCCCCATCCGCCCGTCTTAAACCTGCTCTCACCTGTCAGTCCTGACAGTAGCCACCCTTCATGCATCGGCGCTCTCATATCTCCCGGCCTTGACGCGTCATTTATGAGGACCTCGACCATGCCCCTTCCATCGACACCCGCCGACCAGACCGTCCTTCTGGAGAAACCCGACCTGCCGCGCGCCACTCGCCCTGTGGTGGGGGGCGATTTCGGGGTGCCCAAGCATATCTATGACCAGGAGCCCGCGGGCTGCAAGGTCGCGGTGTTGCCTTATACAAACCAGACAGGCGGGGAGAATGTCTCGATCAACCTCAATGGCGAGACGAACATCGACAACCGGAACACGCTGGGCACCGACGACACGGTGGAGCTGTACATTCCCCATGGAAAACTATTGGCCAACGCAGTCAATCGACTGACCTACACCATAATGCGCCTCAGCGGTGTCGTTGAAACCTCCGATCCTCCTGCGGAGATCCTCTACAACGAGTTCCGGCCAGGCCTTTACGATCGCACGCCTGGCGATGGTGCGCATTCCGAGCTGGAGTTGATCCTGCCGGATGAAATCAAGAACGGAGTAGGGCCGGGCTTCACCCGGGCGACGGTGTGCGTGAGTTACCCCTATTGCCGGGCACATGACCGTATCTGGCTCAACTGCAACGGCAAGCCCAAATACCATACGGTGCCTGATACCGAGGCCCCATTGCCGCCGGACCCCGGCTCGCCGACACCCACCACGATCTGCTTCGATGTCACCAGCGCCGACCTGGGCGATGACCATGCCCAGTTCATGTTCTCCTTCACGGTCACCGACCAGTTGGGCAACTCGCCGGATCTCAACTCGCCCTGGTCCGCTGTGCAGACGGTTGACGTAGACCAGGCCGGTCTTCGACTGCCGGTGCCGATCCCGCGGGAAATCGCCAGCGACACGGCTGACGACCCCGGGATCATCGATCTCGAAAAACTGGGTACGAACCCGCTGCTGTTGATCGTTCTGACCAGCGACCCTCGTTTCCTGCCGGGAGATACGATCGAAGCGACCTACCTTGCGAAAGTGGTGGGCCAGCCGGAGGTCACCCACAGCGAGACGGGAACGGTCGAAACCGATGGTTTTGGGCAGAAGGTGGCCTGTGTGCTGGAGATTCCCAACGACAAGGTTATTTCAGGCAGCACAGTGCAGGCGTCTTACAAACTGTTCAGGGGCACGACGCTGGTCGGTACCTCAAAAACGGCCCATGCGACCGTGATCGGAGCGGCGCAGAACCTGTTGCCTCCTTCGGTGAAAGAGGCCAATGGCCCCATCCTGAACCCGGTCCAGGCCAAGGACTCGCTCCACGTCGTCGTGCCGGCCAACGCCGCGCTGCTGCCCGACGACAAACTGAAAGTCACCTGGACCGGCGCACCGGGCACACCGGCCGGGGGTTCTCACACCTCGGGCGAATGGCCGGTCAGGGATGGGTGGGAGGTTCCGATTCCCAACAGTGTGGTGGCGTTCAACCTGGGCAAGGCGGTGACGGTGACCTACACGGTGATCCAGAACGGCGTGGAGTCGCCGCCGTCGGATCCGTTTGTGCTGAATGTGCAGGCGCTCAGCCAAGACGATCTGCTGGTCGCCAGACCAAGGATCCTGCAAGCCACCAACAATGGCGAAGGGGCGGAACTGGATGTAGCAACCTTGACAGGCAACGCCACCGTGCGTATCGACGCCTGGCCCCTTATTGCCCAAGGGCAGTACGTGTGGTTACGCCTGAAGGGCAAAAACAACGATGGCACGGATTATGAACGCGTGCTTTGGAGCAGCGCCCTGGGCAGCCGAGTTTCGGCAAGCTGGGTCTCGGATGGATTCGCGACCAACACCGTGCCATTCACTGAACTGCAGGGGCTGCGCAATGGCAGTACGCTCACGGTGGAGTTCAAGGCCACGTTAAACCAGAGTGCCGAGGAAGGTCTTGCCGATACTTTTCCGTTGCGTACTTATACGGTCACGGTGATGACGGCGTTAAGAGTTGTCTCTCTAACAGCTTCGCCTCGTGGCGCGGAGCATTTGTTTTTGCCTGAGAGCGGATTTCCGAAGACAGGTTTCAACCATGCTCGATTTACAATAAATGTGGATGGTGGGCAGCCTCCTTACTCGTTTTCTGCATCGAACTCCGCGTACGCGTCCATTCATGCCCAAACAGGCGAAGTTCAAAGAACAACTTATCATGAAGTTATTTTTACGATTACAGACGCGGCGCAACCGAACCCTAATCGCGCAACTTTTATAATGAAGCAGGCGGCGCTATGGTTTACAGGACTCTATGGTTATGAGACATGGTCCACCGCCGCTGGCCGTGGCAGGCTGCCTCAGGTAGGGCACTTGACTTTAGGGCAGGGTGTTCGGGGAATAGGGACTCTCTTCGGGGAATGGGGGGATATGCAAGTTGGGTATAACTGGCCTAGTGGCGCGACAAACGAACATGGTGCTCCTGACCCAAACATTACGGAATATTGGACGCATGAAAACTCAGGGGATGGTAGCTATTACACTGTCAGCCTTAAACACGGTTATCCCTATAAACGCCCTCACAACTGGTTTATACCTCACATCGGAGTTGTAGCTCTAGGACCTGCCCCGCTACTCTTGGACGCCTTTGGGTTTCCTCCGGGGTTGCGTCCTCCAAAGGATTATCCCGATATTTGCGAACTGGAAAAGGCTTGACGACATAAGTCGCAGAATGCTGGGCAAAATCGACCACACCAACCAGCACAACAATGCCCATGACGAGAGAGTTCGCTCCCGCTGGACTGCGAAGCAGCCCCTTTGATGGGGCAGTCGCTGCGCAACCGAGCAGGAGCAGACTGCCATGAAAACAGCTCGCCGCCCGTCTTAAACCTGCTCTCACCTGTCAGTCCTGACAGTAGCCACCCTTCATGCATCGGCGCTCTCATATCACACGCCCCTGACGCGGCACT